>CAJODC010000019.1 GCA_905233215.1 uncultured Synergistales bacterium | reverse complement strand
GCTATGTACTACAACGGCTACGGAGTGGAGAAGGATTACGCAGAGGCCGTGAAGTGGTATCGCAAAGCCGCTGAACAGGGATATGTTGTTGCGCAAAACAATCTGGGTTTTATGTACTCCAACGGCTTGGGCGTGGAGAAGGATTACGCAGAGGCCGTGAAGTGGTATCGCAAAGCCGCTGAACAGGGACTCGCTAAGGCACAGGAAGAACTTAAAAAGCTGGGATATTAGCGCAGCATAACAGCGATAACTACAGATTGCCGCAAAACTTTTCAGGTGTTATTCTCTATACTGACAATTACACAAAAATATTCACACAGGAGGCAGACAGAAACTCTATGTTCAGAAAGGCAGAACGCCGTAAAGCTAAACTCAGACTCGCAATCACAGGCCCTGCAGGTTCCGGAAAAACTTTCGGCGCGCTTCAAATAGCGCAGGGCATCGGCGGAAGAATAGCGATGATTGACACGGAAAACGGTTCGGGCGATTTATACGCTGACATTTGCGACTATGACGTTCAGACGATAACGGCACCGTACTCAGTCCAGAAATACATCACGGCAATTCACGAAGCCGAAGAAGAAGGCTATAACGTTCTCATAATCGACTCTCTTTCACATGCTTGGAGCGGTGAAGGAGGACTGCTTGACGTTCACAGCCAGCTAACGAGGAACATGAAGAGCGGAAATTCTTATACAGCGTGGAACAAAGTTACCCCTTGGCACAACAGGCTGATTGAAACTATGCTCGCTTCATCGTGTCATATCATAGCGACAATGAGGACTAAGACGGATTACGCAATGATTCAGACCGAACGAGGCAAGACGGAGATACAGAAAGTCGGACTCGCTCCTGTCCAGCGTGATGGAATGGACTACGAGTTCACGATAGTTTTTGACTTGAGCATGGATCACGGCGTAACAGTCAGCAAGGATCGAACGAGTCTTTTTGACCGTCAAGTTTTCACAATATCGCAGGAAACAGGAAGGACGCTCCGAAAATGGCTTGACACAGGAACAGATGCCCCTCAAGAAAGTTATGACATGAAGAACGCTATCAACAGACTCTATAGAGGCTACATGGATCTTTTTGAGCAGGACTCACAGTCGGCACAGTCGGCGATGCAGAGAATCACGGGCGGTCGAGCCTCGAAGGACTGGACCGAAGAAGACGTGAAGAATCTCACTGAGGATTTATCGCTGAGAATGCAAAAAAAAGATGTAGTAACGGAATAATCACAACAACTTTTTCGCCCATGCCCTGACGGCTGCTGCGGAATGATTTTCGAGTTCTGCGATTCTTTTCTTGTGATGAATTGCTGAAGCCGGGAAATGTGTTCTTATCGCTCCCAAAATCGGCACTAAAATTCTCACATCGTCAGACGCTAAAAGACTGCGTATTACGCTGTTGTTCATCTTTCTGCCGGAAGGCCATCGCCTGAGAATTACCGCTGTGTTTTCGGGGGACACGTGAAGAAGCATACTTTCCATTGCGTCAGCGTCATTGCCGATCAAGCTGATGATGAGTCCGGCTGGAAAATTTTTGGCGTTGCTTGAAGTGTCAAGAGCGATTAACTTTCTTGTTCTGTCATCAAAAGGAAGAGAGGCGGCTATTTCGGCGGTTGACGAATCAATTTCCGGCCGTCTGAGAATTTCGGTTAAGGCTTTGCGGAACTCGACACGGTTGGCGAAAGGGGCTGAATGTTTCAGGGCAGTGTTGATGACTTTATGCTTCTGCGATTTCATTCGGAAGATTATCGCTTTCATGTCGGAGTCATCGCCTGATTTTTTCGCGGAGTAATAATCCCTGAAATCTGATTCGTATTTGCTGAGAATGGAGTCGATTTTTGCTGAACGCTCTGCCTTTTGGGACTCTTCACGGCGTTTCTGCTCGATTTTTTGAAGACGGTTTTTTTCGTGTTCAGGGAGAGTCTTGACGAGTGATTCGAGTTCTTCGGGCGTTAAGTTTTTGAGGACAGTGTAAGCTCCTGTAACCTGCTGAAAACGGAAATTGCTTTTCTGCCCGGTAACATCTGGGTGAAGTTCACGGGCTAATTTCCTGAAAGCAGCGTGAATGTCGTCAGTAGTTGCGCCGACTTCGAGTCCTAACTCGTGAAGGCTTGAGATGATTTCCGAATTATTGATGAGAGAGTCCCCCTTTCAGTTGCCAAAAATTTGAGAGCATGTCATTATTGTGAACTACCTCCCCTTACGGTAATCAGCGTTGCAACATTTCTGTTTCCGTCTTACGTCCTCTCCAAAGGCGTAAATTTCCTGCGTCCCACAGGTATTTTGTTTACTCAGCAATATCATATTTCGCGTTGCGTGTATGTCTCTGTCTTCTTTGTCATTCATACACTCGGTCAGCCAACGTTATGACCTTATTCAGTCTTCCGCAGCAAGGGCAGTATTTCGTTGTAGGCTCTTTCGCTGGAAGCACTGTTACACGCTCATTGCTCATCAGTTTCGCTTTCACTAGCCCTAACACTGAATGCTGTACCGTCCTACCGAACAATCCTTTATGCCAGCCCCTGAGATTCTCGTCCTGCATGTACACACGTTCATGCTCAAGAAGTTCATGCACAATCTTATTCGCCGTATCACGCTTTACGCTCACTAATTTTTGATATGCTTTTCTCAACGACTTCACTGCTTTGTACCGATTGCTGGAACCTTTCTTCTTTTTTGACAATGCTTTTTGGCATTTTTTTACCCGTTCCGTTTCTACAATCTATACTTTTATCTTTCTGCCGTCTGAGGTCGTTATTGTCGTCTTTATTCCCATGTCTATTCCGATTTCGGGTTTATATCTGCGTTTTTCACCTCCCTTATTCTGATACGTTGTTATCGCAAGATAGTAACCATCTGGAAGATTTAACAGTTTCGCATTCGCTAACTTAATATCATGGATATTCCAAAATTGTTTTGCTCACCTGATTCTTATCCGTTCCTTGAAGCCTTGAAATCCTATGTGGCTATCATCATAGAATCTGTACGTTACTCCATATTGCTGAAGATTTATTGACTTATAGTCTGACTTGTAACGCAACGCTCCGATTTTGTGATTATGTTTCTTCAGCGTGGAAAGAGACTTCAAACTATGCTTGATTCCATGAATTATTGACTGCCTCATTTGCGAGCCTAAATATTGCAGTTCATGCGTTACCGGCTGGCGGTCTTTGTCTAGTCCGTTTACCGTTTGGATTTTTGTATCATACTCATTTACATCGTGGTCTTTCATAAAAGTCAGAGCATTGTTGTAGAGCCATTTAGCCTCAACAAAAAGCATTTTCATGTGAAGTTTTTGCTTTTCGTTAAGGTGAGAGGTGTCGATTTTCACGCAAAATACACGACAAAGCTGAGACTTACGTTTTTGCTTGGTCTGTTTTACCTTCTCGCGTATTCGGTTGTTCTTGGCTAATCTTTCTTCTTCTGTCATGATATTTCACGCGAAAATTATACTATAATAACGCAATTCATCTTGCGGTTTTATGATAAATTTGCCAGGAGGTAAAAAATTTTGACAGCAGCAATAGCTTTAGTACTTGCGTTAATATTATCAATCACGGTCAACGTTGTGCTTGTGATGCGGAAGAAGGCCGGACAGAATCGTTCAGTCAGGACAATGATACTGTCAGGCATACAGAATGTGAGCGAGCTTGCGACAATCCGAGAGCGTTTCCAGTCAATCGTAACATTCTCTGACGGAGTGAAGATACCCGGTCTCAACATCAACATTCCCGGAACAACGAGAAAATTCATGTTGAAATATTACGGAACGATAGTGTGCGGCTGTGATTTATCGAAAGCGCAGGTGTCAGAGAGATTTGGAGTGAACAGAGTCAGAATAACGCTTCCTGAGAGTGAAATTCTTGACGCTTACGCTGACATGCAGAGCTTTGAAGTTTACGATCAGAGGGCAGGAATTTTCACCAGCGTTAAACTTGAGGATCAGAACAGGGAGGTTAATGCCGACTTAGCGAAAGTGAAAGCTCATGAATTATCGGAAGGGATATTGCTGCGGTCGAATGAGAACGTGAGGAAGATTTTGACTTCAGTTGTCTCGTCTGTGGGAATGGAAGCCGAAATAATATTCACCAGCAAAAACGCTGGCGAAATCGGAATGTCTGACACGGTGCTTCAGCTTGAGGCAGCGACAGAGTCAATACCACCAGCATAACCGGTGGCATTGACTTTATGATTTCAGTGTCTTGAGAAGTTCTGCGTTATTCTCGGCAATCAAACGCTTCACATCTTCAAGAGTGAATGAGGGCTGATGCTCTGCTTTCCATTGCCAAAACTTCTGAACTGACGGGAACGCTACCATTATTCCAAGCAATACCAGTATCAAGTACAGGTAATTTCGGAAATCGTCCATGCGTGACTCGAGGCCGTCTATCCTGTTTGACAGTGAGACATAGTTTCCATCAATTCTGTTTGACAACGAAGCATAATTTCCGTCAATTTTCTGCGACAATGAAGCGTAATTTCCATCAATTTTTTGCGACAACGAAACATAATTTCCGTCTATTCTGTTTGACAGTGAGTCGTAATTTCCGTCAATTTTCTGCGACAGCGAGGCGTAATTCCCGTCAACTTTCGCCGATAACGCTGCTATCTCTTTGCCCTGTTCAACTTGAACTTGACGCATCTCTTTCATTTCCTGCCTCATCTCTTTCAGTTCGTCCAGTATACGCTCCTGCGTGGCCTGAAAGTTCTTCATGTACGCCTCAAATAAATCCTTGCGCACATATTCGCCAACATCGCCGGAGACTGCTCCGTAACTCGCTACTGCCATCTGCAACATAATCAACAACGCTAGTGTCAGTCTCTTCATCGTTCTCACCTCCTTAATTCTTATCGGGAATTAAGATGCTCCCTGAAGAACTCTTCCATCTCCCTGTAAAAATCAAAGCGATTCTCCTCATTGTGGAAGCCGTGCCCTTCGTTTTCCTTAACCATGTAGACAACATCTTTTCCCGTTCTCTTCACTGCTTCTACAATCTGATCCGACTCGGCCTTGTTGACTCTCGGATCATTAGCTCCCTGCGCAACAAAAAGCGGTATCCTTATGTTCTCAGCGTGGAAAACAGGCGACACTTCCTCAAGCATTGCCTTATCCGCTAAAGGATCTCCTATCATCTCATACTCCATCTCGATATACGGCTTCCAGTAAGGCGGAATAGTCTCAAGAAGCGTGAAAAGATTCGACGGTCCGACATAACTCACAGCGCAGGCATAAAGATACGGCGTGAATGCCGCACCGGCAAGCGCACTGTAACCCCCGTAGCTGCCTCCGTAAATCGCAAGCCTCGCTCTGTCCGCTATGCCCTCATTCACCGCCCATTGCACTCCGTCCGTTACATCGTCCTGCATTCTTCGTCCCCACTGTTTGAAGCCTGCCTGCCAAAACGCTTTACCGTAACCCGTTGAGCCCCTGAAATTCACCTGAAGAACAGCTATCCCCCTGTTCGCCAAAAATTGAGCCTCCGAGTCAAATCCCCATGTGTCTCTCGCGCTTGGTCCTCCGTGCGGTATCACAACCAAAGGAAGATTCTTCGCCTCAACTCCAACAGGCAGCGTCAAATATCCGTTAATCTTCATTCCGTCACGAGCCGTGAATGTTATAGCCTTCATTGATGCCATATGCTCAGGCTTCAGCCATGATGACAAGTCCGCAAGTTTTGAGATTGAATTATCCTTCCTGTCAAAAAGATAATACGCTCC
Organism: uncultured Synergistales bacterium; assembly: GCA_905233215.1. Classification (GTDB taxonomy): domain Bacteria; phylum Synergistota; class Synergistia; order Synergistales; family Aminobacteriaceae; genus JAFUXM01. The sequence continues at coordinate 27,077 of CAJODC010000019.1, read as the reverse complement.
TCTCGTTTTGTCGCTGTATGTCCGGACTATCACCCGCTGTTCGTCATCGTCCATGTCAACTGCGGCCGCCTCAAGTCCCGGAAAGAAATTATCGAGAGTGTTCTGCAATTCTTCACGGTCAGCGTCAAAAAATTTGTAGTGCCTCCTGTCTGTCGTGTAAGTTACTCCAGTGATAATCTTGCGCTTCTTTGAGTGCAAAATTCCGCCTGCGTCAACTTCATCATGTTCAAAAATTAAATCAAGCGTCTCATTCTTCTCAGGGTCAAACGTGTAAATTGCCGCTTTATCACTGCTCAAGTTCGACACAACGTACATCAGTTCATTATCGTAAGCAAACATTACAGGCGAAAAAGTTTCCTTGAAATTCGTAGTGATTATTTTCCTGAACTCGCTCTTTTCATCGCTTCGATAAAGAAATGTCTCGTTCACTCCGTCAGTCGTGAATGCCGCTCGCAGTTTCCCGTTATGATCCGTCAGCCAGCCCGTTATGTTGCCCGGATTTTCGCCGACTAACTCAAGTTCGCCCGTCTCAACGTTGCACCTGTAAACGTCAAAAACTTCAGGGTTATTCCTGTTCATGTCAATCAACATGTGAACAGGGTCATCTTCAAGATCATCAAGGACTCCTGCCCTTACCTTGTCGAAAGGAGTCAGATCCGTAGTCTTTGAGCCTTTAATGTCAGTGATGTAGACGTGATAATTCTCATCTCCGCCGGTGTCTTGAGCGAATACGATTTTTCCGTTACCTTTCCAGAAAAATCCGGCTATGTCTCGTTCGGCTGCTGACGTTACACGCTTTTCGTTGCCTGTCGCAATCTCACGGACGTAGACATTCATTCTGTGCTGCCAAGGACGAGCGAAGGCCAGCCATTTTCCGTCAGGCGAAATCGAGAAGGCTGCGCTGTTTGGGTTCTTGAAAAAATCTTCCATAGGCAGAATGGGAGGTACTGCCGCGAAAGCTGATACTGACGGTACAGCAACAAAAAGGACAACAAGAGCGAATAATAACCTCATCAAGTAAAACTCCCTTCAATGAAAAAATTTCCTTGATTGTACCACATTAAAACATCTCAGCGATTGACCTCGCATCAGGGGGACAGCCTTTGACGTTTCTATCAGCTCCGGAACAGCATCGCCCGATTCCTAATGCACCGTCAGGAATTTTTTTGCCCCTCCAGCCCTGACCGATGTAAATATCCTGAGACTGTCCTTTTCTGTTCGTGTTCAACGCCCTCACTAACGCCGCGTAACATGCCGAACATGCGCTGTCTTCGTGTACCCTTCTTGTGAGACTCGCAACACGTCCTGAAGGCTTCGGATAATTCCCGGCGGTCTCAGGGCTGTTGATGTCAAAAATTTCATCGGCTGAAAATTTTGTTGAACCTGCTCCCCATTTCTCAGCAATCTTTATGTAGGGAACGTCAGACAGTTCAAGCCCCATTAAGCCTGCACCGTAAGCGTCAATCATAACGGGATCAGTTCCGCAGAACATTCTGTTAGTGTGAACAGGGTTTCCGCCTTCCTCGAAGTCAAGATCACCGCATATGCTGTCAACGACAATCAGTCCCGGTTTCAGGACACTTCCGAGAGCTGCGATGGGCTTGATGAGTCCGAGAGAGTGAAAACGTGATTTCTCTTTGTCGGGTAAACAGCCCTTGAGGTTTTTCAGAGCGCATGTCATTACGGTCTGACAATGGCCTTTGAGGACTGGAAGATTCACGAGGAAGCCAGCATTCATTGAACGTTCGCAGATTTCAAGAGGGCCGATAGGAGAGTTGACACGTTGAGTTTTCTCGTGCTTGAGGTCAATGAATGGGACGTTGTAGCGTTTGCAGACTTCATCATAACCGGCTCGTTTCATCGCTGACATTGTGTTTGCTGCTACCCAGCTTCCTTCGGTTACGGCGATGTCCTTCACTCCATTCTCACGGAAATACTCGATACAGCCTGAGAGGACTCCGGCGTGAGTTGTTGCTCCGTTTTCGGGTGAACCTGCCACGACTAGATTGGGTTTGAGGTCAATGTTTGCGCCTGACGGTACGAGGCTTATGGCGTTGATTGCCTCAAGAAGCGAGAGCGTCATCGAATGAGCGTTAGTTCCGTAGATGTTATAGATTTTTGCCATTGTTATTTTCCTTTCTGTTTGTGAGTGTTGTTATATTTTATATAATAGTTTTAACATTTTCATCGAAGGGAGTTTGTGAAAATTGCCGGACAGAGGACAGCTAATCGAAATTTTTGCCGACACACGCCACTTCTACGAGAGTAACGAAATTTTACGTGAAGCAGTGAGAGTCAGCACTATGAACACGAAATATTACCCGGCGGATTTCAATGTTGATACGAATAAACAGAAGTCGGGAAAACTTCGTATCATCATGGGAAGGACAGTGAAAACAGCGTTCAATCTTTCTCGTGAATTTCCTGACAAGAAAATTGCCATACTCAATTTTGCGTCATCAACAGAGCCCGGCGGAGGAGTGTTATCAGGCAGCAGGGCTCAGGAAGAAAGCATCTGCCGTTCAACAACCCTGTATCCATCACTCAACACTGACGAGATTGTGAGAGCGTATTACTTTCCACACAGGGAGGATTACAGCTTCAAGGGCTGGGACGAGTGCATATATTCGCCGAACGTCATCATATGCCGTGATGATAATGATGAGCTTCCGCCGAGATTGAGTCCTGAAGAGTTCGCAGTGATTGACGTGATTACATGTGCTGCTCCTCATCTCACGAACTACAGCGCGATGAAGTCCGAAGAATTATTGTCGCTTCACGTGAAGAGAGCGAAAAATATTCTTCGTGTCTGTGCGTATAACGATGTTGATATTTTTGTCGGCGGTGCGTTCGGCTGCGGAGCGTTCCACAATGACCCGTATATTGTCGCTTGGGCATGGCGTGAGGTGTTGAAGGAGTTTCAAAACAAATTCGACATGACAGTTTTTGCCGTTTACGCACAGCCCGGCAGGGAAGGCGATAATTATCGGGCGTTCAGGAATGAATTTTCTGACGCTTGCAATGAAGCGGATATAATATCTCAAGAAAAAAATTCAGAGGAGGAATAAATCTCAATGGGAGTACTGAAACATTACCGGGAACTTTTACCAGTAACAGACAAAACACCGAATGTTAATCTCGAAGAAGGAATGACACCTTTAATTTTTCTTCCGAGAGTCAGCGAGAGACTCGGAATAAAGTTATACGGAAAATTTGAGGGCTGTAACCCTTCAGGTTCATTCAAAGACAGAGGAATGGTCTTGGCCGTAGCAAAAGCCCTCGAAGAAGGCAAGCGTGCCGTAATCTGTGCGTCAACAGGAAACACATCAGCCAGCGCAGCAGCATACGCAGCAAGTCAGGGTATACCGTGCTTTGTTCTCTTACCGGCCGGAAAAGTAGCACTCGGAAAACTCGCTCAGGCTCTGATGTACGGAGCGAAGACAATCGCTGTTCACGGAAATTTTGACCGCGCTCTCGAATTAGCCCGTGAAGGTGCCGAGAAAACCGGCTGTGCTATGGTCAACAGTGTCAACCCTTACAGGCTCATCGGTCAGCGTTCGGGAGCGTGGGAAATATGCGACTTTCTCGGAAAAGCTCCTGACTGGCACGCCATACCCGTCGGCAACGCAGGCAACATCAGCGCGTATTGGGCAGGTTACAACGAGTACCAGAAGCTCGGGAAAATTTCATCGCTCCCAAAGATGATGGGATTTCAAGCCGAAGGTGCCGCACCGTTAGTCTACAATAAGCCATGCCCTAACCCTGAGACAGTCGCAACAGCCATCAGAATCGGCAACCCCGTCAGCGCACACTTAGCACGAGCGGCAGTCAGCGAGTCGGGCGGTGAGTTCAACGCCGTAACGGACGAGCAGATACTCGAAGCTCAGAGAATACTCGCTGCTGAGGGCGGTGTGTTCGCAGAGCCTGCATCTTGCGCGCCTCTTGCCGGACTTCTCAAGCTCAAACGTGCCGGAAGGCTTCCCGAAGGCATAACGGTAACGATGATTTTGACGGGCAACGGACTCAAAGACCCCGATACGGCCATGTCCCAAGTCGGAAAACCGATAGAAATCAACGATACACTCGAAGACTTGATGAAGGTGCTTGAGTGATGATACGGCTGAAAGTTCCAGCTACTACGGCCAATCTCGGCTCAGGTTTTGACACTCTCGGAATGGCCTTGAACCTCTACAACATTTTCACCGTTACCGAAATTCTGCCGAAAGGTGAGTACAGATCTGAAGTCTGGGGCGAAGGTGTCGACATTCTGAAAGACGCTGGCAAGAACATGCTCGTTACCAGTTACATTAAGGCGTGCGATGAATGGAAGGTTGAGCCGAAAGGTTTCGCGTTCGAGAGCTGTAACGCCGTGCCTCTGAATCGGGGACTCGGAAGTTCATCAACGGCTGTAGTGGCAGGAGTGGTACTGGCAAATATTTTGTCGGGCAAAAATTTTCCTGAGTCCGAACTTCTCAGGGTCATGACGAAAATTGAAGGACACCCCGACAATGTTGTACCGTGCTACATCGGAGGAATGACTGTATCATGTTGGGACGGAGAGTCTTTGCGTTACGTGAAACTGCCCTCACTGCCTGAGAACTTGAACGTCATCGCAGCCGTTCCCGACTTCGAGGTGAGAACGGAAGAGGCCAGAAGGATTCTTCCTGACAGCGTACCGTTCCGTGATGCCGTGTTCAACGTGAGCCACGCAAGCATATTGTGCGCTGCTTGGGCGATGGGACGATGGGACTTGTTGCGTGTTGGAATGGAAGACAGACTTCACCAGATTTACAGGGCTTCACTTTTTCCCGGCACTACGGGCGAGAAGTTTCTGAATGAGATTGCCAATCACCCTGACTGCGTAGCAACGGCGATTTCGGGATCAGGTCCGACAATGATTGCGATAGTACACGGAAAGGCAGCGAAACTTTCTGAGGCTATGTGCAGAATATTCACGGAAGGCGGAGCGTCTTCACACTTCTTTGTGTTGAACTGTACTGAGTCGGGAACTGTTGCGGAATAATTTACTCCCCTTCGGACGATTGCCGGAGGGGAGAATTTTTCAGTGAATGAGATTATGCCACTCTTTTATTGACTTCAATGACTGTGAGTTTGCGCCTTTTGCTTTGACCGTCATTATTCCCTCGATCGCTGCATCGGCTGCTGCCAGTGTCGTAACGTAAGGAATATTCATCTTGACCGCTCCTCTTCGGAGAATGCTTCCTGATTTAGTGAGGGCTTTCTCTCTCGGAGTGTTGATGACCATTTGAACCTGACCGTTGATTATGTGATCCAAAACGTCAGGCCGTCCAGTTCCGACACATTCACATTCAACGCCCATACTGCTCAAAGCGTCAAAAGTCCCGGCAGTCGCAAGAATCTTGAAACCTGCGTAACTGAATTTCTGCGCAATGGGTACGATAGCTTTCTTGTCGGAGTCGCTTACGGCGATTAACACAGTCCCCGACATAGGAAGTTTTTGACCGGCGGCTTCTTCGGCCTTGAAGAACGCTTCGCCCGGCATTGAAGCGAGTCCGAGTACTTCGCCTGTCGATCTCATTTCGGGCCCCAAAACAGGGTCAACCTCTTGGAACATGTTGAAAGGGAAGACTGACTCTTTCACGCCGTAATACGGTATCACTCTCTCGCCTAACGACTCAAGCGGTGAAGCTCTGCCGGTAAGCTCTCGCGTTATGGCTTCGACAGCAAGAGGAACCATTCTTATTCCGCAGACTTTCGAGACTAACGGGACAGTTCTTGAGGCTCTCGGGTTTGCTTCGAGGACGAAAACTTTTCCTGCTTCGATTGCGTACTGAATATTCATCAGGCCGACAACGTGCATTGCCTCAGCGATTTTCCTCGTGTAGTCCTTGATTGTCGCTAACGCTTCGGGGGAAATGTGCCTTGACGGTAAGAAGCACGCAGAGTCGCCGGAATGAATCCCGGCAAGCTCAATGTGTTCCATGACCGCAGGGACGTAAGCGTGAGTCCCGTCGCAAATTGCGTCAGCTTCACATTCAAGAGCGTGATTAAGGAATCTGTCAATCAAAATCGGCCTGTCAGGAGTAACACCGACAGCGGCCTTGACGTAACTGGCTAAACTGTCCTCATCGTAGACTATTTCCATTCCTCTTCCGCCGAGAACGTAAGACGGTCTCACCATGACAGGATAACCGATTCTGTCTGCTACTGCGTGAGCTTCTTCGAGAGTCGCGGCCATTCCCGACTCGGGCATCGGGATATTCAGAGAGTCCATTACGGCCTTGAAGCGTCCTCGATCTTCGGCAAGGTCAATAATTTCGGGAGATGTTCCGAGAATTTTCACTCCGTTGCGTTCAAGTTCGCTGGCTAGGTTCAACGGTGTCTGACCTCCGAATTGAGCGATGACACCTACGGGCTTTTCCTCCCTGTAGATGCTCAAAACGTCCTCAAGCGTAAGAGGCTCAAAATACAATTTGTCGGAAGTGTCGTAATCTGTGCTGACTGTTTCGGGGTTGCAGTTGACAATGATTGTCTCGAAGCCTAGTTTCTTGAGACTTTGAGCAGCGTGTACACAGCAGTAATCGAACTCTATGCCTTGACCGATTCTGTTTGGGCCTCCTCCGAGTATCATAACTTTTCTGTTGCCTGACACTGAATTTCTGCCCTCGATGTTGTACGATGAGTAGTAATACGCTCCGTTCTCCGTTCCGCTGACGTGTACTCCTTCCCAGCGTTCAACGACTCCGAGTCTCTCTCTGTGTTCTCTGATGCTTTGTTCGCTGACACCGAGTAGCCCGGCAATGTATCTGTCAGAAAATCCGTCCTTCTTCGCTCTCGTCAAAACATCATCGGGAAGAGTCTTGCCCTTGAACGTCAAGATTCTTTCTTCCTCGTCAACAAGCGATTTAATCTCCTCAAGGAAATACGCCTTAACGTGAGTCAGAGCGTGAATTTCATCAACTGTAGCACCTTTCCTCAACGCCTCGTAAATGATGAAGTATCTTTCACTCGTTGGGTACTCCAAAAGTTTCAACAGTTCCGATTTTGACAAATAACCGAAATTTTTGACATGGCCGAGTCCGTAGCGGTCTTTTTCGAGGGAACGTACAGCCTTTTGGAACGCCTCACGGAAATTCTTGCCGATGCTCATCACTTCACCGACAGCCCTCATTTGTGTTCCGAGTTTGTCCTGTACACCCTTGAATTTCTCGAACGCCCATCTTGCGAACTTCACGACAACATAATCACCGTCAGGCTTGTACTTGTCCAGCGTCCCATACTTACCGCAGGCTATGTCATTAAGCGAGAGACCTGCCGCTAGTTTTGCCGACACTAAAGCGATTGGGAAGCCAGTAGCCTTTGACGCTAGAGCCGATGATCTTGACGTTCTAGGGTTAATCTCGATGACAATGACTCTGTCGGTCTTGGGATCGTGGGCGAACTGTACGTTAGTTCCGCCGATAACGCCTATGTGTTCAACGATACGATAGGCCATGTCCTGAAGCCTTGACTGCAGCTCCTCGCTTATCGTCAGCATCGGAGCGACACAGAAAGAGTCTCCGGTGTGAACTCCCATAGGGTCAACATTCTCGATGAAGCAGACAGTAATCATCTTGTTGTCCTTGTCCCGTACTACTTCAAGCTCTAATTCCTCCCAGCCAAGCACAGACTCTTCAACGAGAACCTGATGAACGATGCTTGCCTGTAAGCCTCTTTCGCAGACTGTGCGGAGTTCGTCCCTGTTGTAGACCAATCCGCCACCGGCACCGCCCATCGTGTAAGCAGGTCTCAAGACGACAGGATAGCCGAGTTCCTCAGCGATGTTCAACGCCTCGTCAACGGAGTAAGCGACTTTTGAGCGTGCCATGTCTATTCCGAGAGCATTCATTGTGTTCTTGAACTCTACACGATCCTCGCCTCGTTCGATTGCGTCAGCCTGAACTCCGATTACTTCAACGTTGTATTTCGCTAGTATTCCGGCCTTGCTCAACTCTGCGCATAAATTAAGACCCGACTGCCCCCCCAAGTTAGGGAGGAGAGCGTCAGGTCTTTCACGTTCGATGATTGCTTCGAGTCTTTCGGGGTTGAGAGGCTCAATATAGGTTATGTCGGCCATCTCAGGGTCTGTCATGATTGTCGCTGGGTTAGAGTTGACGAGTACGACTTCATAGCCCAAAGAGCGCAACGCCTTGCACGCCTGTGTGCCTGAATAATCGAACTCGCACGCTTGACCTATGACTATCGGCCCTGAACCGATGATTAAAATCTTGTGTATATCTTTGCGTTGCGGTGATGCCATATAATTTTCACTTCCTGTTACTGCTGTTTGTCCGCTGAAACCTCGTTGACCGTCTCTGTTACGGCTGTCTTGTCTGTCGAAACGTCTTTTGATTCTGTTACTACTACCGCTTCAACTACTTCTGACTCGTCAGCGGAATCTTCGCTCACTTCAACAAGTTCAATCTCAACAGCAGAAGCATCATCAGACGCTTCTTTGGTCTCAGCTTCAACGGCAGGAACATCGTCAGACGCTTCTTTGGTCTCGGTCTCAACGGCTGAAACATCGTCAGACGCTTCTTTGGTCTCAGTCTCAACAGCAGGAACATCGGCTGACTCTTCTTTGGTCTCAGTCTCAACGGCGGGAACATCGGCTGACTCTTCAGCGGTCTCAACGTCCTCACTCTTGACAACTTCGCTGACCTCTTCGGGTGTTTCGTCCTCGCTGACTTCCTCAATCGTCATAACCGGAAGAACATCGCCGGACTCGTCCTCGTGTTCGTGGTCATGCTCACTTGCGAAAAGCTCCGTGTCATTGATCACGACATTGGCCTTCTTCATGAGCGAGTCCTGATACGCTGCGAGCCTGTTGCGTTCCTCCTGCTGTGTCAGCAAAATTCTAATGTCTCCGCTGACTTCATCGTAAGGTGTCGTGCCTGCTTCAACATGAGCCGCTTTCACTGCCACTGCGTAATCTCCGCTCGCTACCTCAAAGACAGGCGACAACGTTCCGACATCAAGCGAATCGAGAACGCTCAGTGTTCCAGTCTTCAATGCGCTCTCAGGAAGCATTACGGGCGAACGTGTGATGTTAATCGCTCCGGCTGTGTCTCCTGACGCTAGAACGTCCCAGCTTGCGCCTTCCTCAAGCATTGCGCGGAACTTCTCGGCTTCCTCTTTCGAGTTGAAGTCGGCCATGTGTATGTTGAAACCTTCGGGGCGTGAGTAGAGTATGCCCTTCATCGTGTCGTAAAATTCAACGGCTTTGTCTTCGCTGACTGTTACGACTCCGATAGCATCGCTCATCAGTCTGTCCGCTGCGATTTGACGGGCTAAACTGCGCTTGTAGTCCTCGACTTTGAGTCCTGAGTTCGCAAGTACCTGATAGAATGCCTCACGTGTCGGGAAATATGTATCAGCGTAATTCTTCATGGCCTGATCTGCTTCGGCATCGCTGACTTTGATTCCTTTTTCCTCGACTTCTTTTAACATTTGGGACTCAAGTATCGCCTGATCCAACACTGATCTGTATATCGCTGGCATGTCAATAGATGTCATGCTTCTTGTGCTGTAGGTGCTGAGATAATTTCTCAATCTCTGCTCAAGTTCGGAACGCATCAGGGAACGCCCGTTAATCTGAGCGACCTCGTAATCTGTCATCGTGCCGTCAGGATTCCTTGACGGAGTCCTCCTTGTTCCTCTGCCTTCGTACATAAGGAATGTCGACAGCAGGAAAGCCACAACGATTATGGCCATGATCCATTTCATTTGTGTACGCAGGAACTTCATCATAATTCAGTAAAAACCCTCTTTCCAAAAATTTTGTCTACGTAGTTTTCATGATTTGAAATTTTAGCACACACTAAGCAATTTCACACATCAGCCAGTGAAATTCCCGTCTTTGCCTCAGCTTTCAACAAATTAACTTCACCGCCAGCCTTCACCATAGTGTCGCATAATTTCTCGGCAGCTTCGTCAGCTTTATTCTTCGGGCATTCACAGACCAGAGAGTCATGAACCTGCAGGAACAGTTCTGCGCCTTCAACCTTGTCGAAATCAATCAAGGCACGCCGTGCAATGTCAGCGGCCGTTCCCTGTATCGGCGTGTTGATGAGTGCGCGTTCAAGTCCTGATGATTTCGCTTGAATCTCTTTGACTGGTCTAATTCTTCCCCAGAGAGTTTTTGCGTAACCTCTTTCTTTCGCACTGTCAGCGAGTCCCTTGATGAAGTTCTCAATTCCCGGCAGGGCTCTGAAGTACCTCGTCATTATGCTTTTAGCGTCAATACGGCTGACACCGAGTCGTTCAGAGAGTCCAAACGTGCTCATGCCGTAAAGAAGCCCGAAGTTGATGACCTTAGCGTCTCGCCTCATCTCAGGAGTAACAAACTCAGGAAACACTCCGAAAACCCACGAGGCCGTTTCCCTGTGAATGTCCCGGTCTTTCCTGAAAGCCTCAATGAGTCTCTCTTCGCCTGACATGTAAGCGAGGACTCTCAATTCGACCTGTGAATAATCAGCGGAGACGAAAACGTTTTGAGGGTTTACGGGAACGAGACCTGATTTTATTTTCGCCGCCCATTGTCCGAACGCAGGGATATTCTGCATGTTGGGATCTCTTGAACTCAAACGCCCTGTGCCGGTGAAAGCAGGTTCAAACGTAGTGTGTATTATCCCGTCATTGTCGGCTGATCTTTGCAGGGGAATCACGAAGCCTGTCAGCATTTTCGAGAGTTCACGGTATTCAAGAATGAGAGCAGGAATTTCGCCGTCTTGACCGTGAGAGAGTTTTTCGAGAACGCCTGCGCCGGTTGAGAATGATGTTTTGCTTTTTGTTTTTGCTGCTGGAGAAAATCCCATTCTCTCAAAAAGAAGCCATGACACTTGAGCCGATGAGTTCAAATTTATTTTGACTCCCGTTAAATCAATCAGTCTGCTTTCGGCTTCAGTGATTTTTTCTTCGAGTTCATTTTGTACCGACTTGAAGACCTCAGCGTCTATTCTTATTCCGTGATCTTCCATTCTGTTTAACACAGGTATCAACGGAATGTCAATAGATGTCATGACCTCGTGAAGTCCCTCATAATTACAGATTTCGGCCTCAATGTTACCGGCTAAATCACGGAGCGTCTTTTGAGGGTCATCGGAATTGTTGACGGTCTTGAGGATTTCGGGAAATTTTGTTCCGCTCTCATCAGGGTGAAGGAGATAATATGCTGTCTTCAAGTCCCAAACTGTTTTATGTTCGGAAAATTTTTCGGGACAATTCCGTAGTTCGCTCTTGTAGTCGCAAGTGATGATTTCGGCTTCAGGCATCTTGAAATTTCCGCTGGAGTAAATTTCTCTCGGTAAAGGTGTCTTTTTGCTTCCGATTCTTTTGAGGACTCGTGTCAGACCTAATCTCAAAGCGAGGTTCTCGGCCTTCTTGAAATCGCCCTTGAAGTTCAAGCAGTCGTCTAAAAATTTTTCATCGTCATCAAAAAGATTCGCCCTCAACATAATCAGCTTGTCTCTTTTTTCGATTGCCTCATTGAGTCCGACAGCCTCAAATTTCGCTCTTGTTGACTTTCCTAACTTGTCAAGAGATGAAAATATCTCTTCGAGTTTCGGAAAAGCTGAGAGAATTTTCTTTGCTGTCTTTTCGCCGATGCCTGTTATGCCCTTGATGTTGTCGGCACTGTCTCCGATGATTGCGAGGTAGTCAGACATTGAGCTTGGCGGGAAACCGTATTCACTGACGAATGATTTTGTGTCGTAAATTTCTGCGCCTGATATGCCGTTCTTGATCGGTCTCATCATTCGTATGTGTACGTCAAGAATTTGGAATAAGTCTTTATCTGATGAGAGTATTACGGCTTCGTTTCCTTTTTGCTGGACTTTCTTTGCGATTGACGCTGCTGCATCATCAGCTTCAACTCCCTCAAGAATTACGACTCTGAATCCGCTTGAGGTCAAAAGTTCCTGAAGGAGTGGCATTTGAATCTTCAGCTCTTCAGCAGTAGGAGGCCGTGTAGCTTTGTAGTCCTTGAGTATTTCGTGCCTGAAAGTTTTTCCGTGAGCGTCGAAAACAACAATCGTACAGTCCGGCGACAATTCGTCCTGAACTTTGTACAGCATATTCATGAAGGTCATGATCATTCCTGTAGGAGTGCCATCAGGGGCGGTAAGCGTTGACGGAAGAGCGTGAAAAGCCCTGTGAGCTAAGCTGTGTCCGTCAACAATGAGAAAAGTTTTCACGTGCAATCACCTCGCAGACATTATAATATGTCGGAAATTTTTTGAAGGGAGACATGCCTTGACTTTTGACACTGAGACAATCGGAATTGATGACGCTCGAAAAACCGCTGAAACGGCCTGTGCTTTCGCTAATTCTTCAGGGGGCGTTCTGATTTTTGTTGACTGTGATTATTCCTCATTGATTCCGAATGAACTCCCAAGAATTTTCGAGGCTGAAGAGAGAGTGTATATCCCTCCGTTGTCGTGGCGTGAGAAACCTTTTGCCGTCAATGGGAGAGTTTACAGACGCATAGAAGGCCAGAACGTAATCTCAGGAGCTTGGGCGAAATCTTTAATGGCAATGGACTCGAACGAGGCTTCACGTGATGATATTCCTGTTGATGATGTCAGGCTCAATGAAAATTCCCTCAATGAATTTCGTGAAAGAGTCATCGAACTCAACGCTGACATGAAATGTCTTTCACTCGATGAATTTCTGAGGCGATGCGGAATTTTTTCGGGTAAATGGCTGACGTTGGCAGGAGCTTTGATGCTTGGTGATGTCGTGAGAGTTCATGCTGTTCTTGATTACGAGGGCGGACACGCTGAGGTTGAGTCGGCTAACATTTGGGACGCTTACAGAAATATTCTTCCGAGACTGACTCGGCCGCTTTCGGCAAAATGTTCGGAGGCATTCCGAGCTTTGTTCATAAATTCCCTTCTTCATTCTGATTACAACATCGACAAAAAAATTAACGTAACAATAACTTCATCGCCTCCCAAAGTTTTGTTTGACAATCCCGGAACTATTCGAGGAATAATCCGAAATCACCGCTTGAAGAAAATGTTTGCCCTGTTAGGTGAAAATTCTCACAGCCTCAAAACCGTCAAAAACTTCATGCCCTCGTTTGAATTGACACAGGACATGTTGAATTTCCGTGTATATTCACTTCTCACACTCGAAGGATTAAGCACGCTTCCTCAACCTGTAATGCTCTGAAAGTTTGTAGACAGTAACAAAAAACTTGACCAGCAAATTAAGCACTGGTAAAATTCACATCGTTAAAAGTTTGAGATACATAATTTCCACACGATGAAGGAGATTGAATTAGTTGCTGAAAGCTAGGAAGGGCTTTGCTTATTATGCAGGGCTTGTGTTAGTTTTGCTTGCTGTAATGTTTGTGTCAGCAAATGAATCAGAAGCTGCCAAGAAGAAAAAACATTACGATGACTGGCGGGGAGTCGCAGCAGATATGGCGTTGGAGTTCAACGCAGCGATTGATGACGTACAGAATGACAACTACAAGGACGCATATAATCACGTCAATGACGCTTACTTCAAATATTACGAGGTTCAAGGCGTTGAACGAACCGTAATGTACGCAATATCGGCAGCTCGTGTTAATCACATTGAGGGACAATTCAGAGACATCAAACATGTACTGCTCGGCAATCAGGAAAAAGAAAAATCCTCGTTAATCGAACAAATCGAAGCCCTAAAAATCAAAGTCTACAAGGATTCAATGGTGCTTGACGGAATGGCTCAGGTCTCAGACCCTGACAGCGTTGGCGAAGCGATTTACTCCGACACGAAAGTACCTCGTCCGAATTTCGCACAGTCAGCAAATTCAGCCGTTGTAGCAGAAACAGAGACACCGACTCCGGCGACAGTCAGCGAACCGAAACAGCCCGTTAATCGGGATTGGCTCACATTCCTGACAGCGTTCGGCCTCCTAGTTCGTGAAGGACTCGAAGCGATTCTAGTCATCGCTGCGATAGTCGCCTACCTCATCAAGACAGGCAACAAGAACATGTTGAAGGGAGTCTATCTCGGATCATTGGCGGCAATCGTGGCAAGCGTCATTCTCGCTTGGGCACTCGATACTCTCATGGGCGAACAAAGCGGTGTAGCACGTGAACTTCTCGAAGGCTGGACAATGTTTTTGGCGGTCGCTGTCCTCTTCTACGTGAGCAACTGGATGCTCTCGAAGGCCGACACAATAGCGTGGGAAAACTACATCAGCGGTAAAGTTCAGCAGTCAATCGACAGTAAATCGCAATGGACTCTGATTTTCGCGGCGTTCATAGCGGTGATGAGAGAGGGAGCAGAGCTGATACTGTTCTACTCGGCAGCCTTCACCGGCGGAATGAGCAGTCCCGTTTACATCGCTTACGGAATCGGAGCGGGTATTCTCGTTCTTGTCATAGTGTGGGTGTGCTTCAGGTACTTCAGTGTCAGGCTTCCTTTGAGAGCGTTCTTCATGTTCACAAGCGTTCTGCTCTTCCTCATGTGTATATCGTTCATGGGAAAGGGCGTTGTCGAACTCACTGAGGCTGACGTTATCACAGGGCGGACAGTCATACCGGCCATGAATGGATTTAGCATCGAGATACTGAGCATATACGACAGGGCAGAGACTCTCATTCCTCAAATTATGCTCGTCATCGCTGCATTGTGGACGATGCTTCCGCACATCTTCAGGAAAAAGGATAAATCCCCTGCAAAGTAACAGGGAGTTTATAGAATATTATCAGGAGGTTACATTCAGCAATGAAAAAATTAGTTCTCGCAGTAATGGTTTTAACGCTGGCAGTCTCAGCCGCATACGCAGAGTCAACACGTGTAGCGGCTCCCGTAACAATGAAGCCCGGTGAAGCTGGCTTCGAGGAAATCCCGATCGGTGAAACTCAGGTCGGCCCCTACAATGTCGCAGCCGTTTACTTTCAGGCAGTAGACATGTACCCGGCAGGAAAGAACCCTTCAAGGGAAGACAGCGACATGCACCTTGAAGCAGACATTCACCTCAAGCCCGAAGCGGCAATCGCCTACGGATTCGGCAACGGTGAAGACATTTGGCCAGCTTACCTCACGGTCAAGTACGAGATCTGCAAGATTGACGGCAAAGTCGTAATGTCAGGCTCATTCATGCCCATGAACGCCGATGACGGCCCCCACTACGGCGCAAACATCGCCAAAGGACTCCCCGTCGGACCGTACAAGCTCCGTTTCATCATTGAGCCTCCAACCGATTACCTTCTTCACACTGACGATGAGACTGGAGTACCGGCAAAAGAGGACGCAAAAAATTTCTTCCAGACTCACACGGTGGAATTTGATTGGAATTACACAGGCGAACAGTTACAGAACGACTGACAGTTTCAACAAAAGAATAACGAATTTTTGCGGAGGCTCTGAAAATTTCGGGGCTTTCGCTTTTGTTATGGGAGTGATGAAAAATTCTTAAATATCTCGTTGCTGTTACCGATCATTTAGCGGCTTTTGCTGTCTTTCTGGGAATAGTATTCAGTTTTTCACGCAGAAGATTCACAGTCCTTGCGTCCGTCTTGGGATTCATCGCTGGCTGTGTCGTATTGGGCGTGAGACTTTATGACCCTAGAGGAATGAACATCGCTTTAATCTGGTTTAACCGCTGGCTCATCGTCTGGACTGCCGGACTCGGTACTGCTGCGACAGTCTTGGCGATAACGGCTTCATTCTTTCGGAAAAAATTTCTCTGGTTCGTAAACTTGACGGCATTGTCGGCGTTAATCTTTGTGTCGATGATGTATCTTGTTCCGCCTGTCCTGCAATACACAAGAGAGTTCGTCTACTTCGGCGAGGCTGGAATAAGCACAAACGCAATGTTACGCGCTCTAGGCTTCACGCTGGGAGTGTGCGTGTGTCTTCTGTTGACGCTGAGTGCTTACGAAGTCCACAGGTCATTGAACACTGCGACACAGGGCTATGTTTTCACGATTGTGTCATTGATGATTTACACGCTCGGTTTCGCTGTGTCATCGGTGGCAGCGTTGCAGAGACTCAAAATCCTCAAGATTTCCGAGTCATTCATGGGAGTTTCGGTCTTTGACGTTATGATTTGGAGGGACGCTAACCCGAACGCTTTTCTCTTCGCACAGCTTGCGCTCGCTCTGGTGATGCTGGCGTTTGTGATTTACACTCACTTGAAGCCCGGACATGTTTACCCCAACAAGGCACTTCTCCGAAAAGAGAAGGCAAGACTCAGGGACTGTCGGCGATGGTCGTGGAGCTTATGCGCTTGGGGAGCGTTGGCGGTGTTCATTGTCGTTGTCCTTCACTATTACGACACGAAGCCACCGGCGGAAATTCAGCCCGAACCCTACGACATTTCAGACGGAGTAATCAGCATTGAACTCACGAAAGTTTCAGACGGACACCTTCACAAATTCTCATATGTTACGCCGGGAGGCTTTGACGTTCGCTTCCTCATCGTCAAGAAACCTGCCGGGACCGCTTACGGAGTCGGACTCGATGCCTGCGACATATGCGGGCCTGCCGGGTATTATGAACGTGGAGATGATGAAGTAGTCTGCCGAAGATGCGATGTCGTCATGAACAAGAACACTATCGGCTTCAAAGGAGGCTGTAACCCCGTGCCTTTTGAGTATGAAGTCAGAGCAGGAAAGATTTACATTGACGTTAAAGAGCTTGAGAAACACGAGAGGAGATTCAAATAGATGTTTTGGCACATGATAATTAAGACGCTCATACGTCAGAAAAACAAGATGCTGATGATCGCTTTCACTGTCGTTCTCGGTGTCTCGCTGTCAACGGCAATGATGAACGTGATGCTGGGAGTCGGCGATAAGGTCAACCGTGAGCTGAAAGTTTACGGAGCGAACATAACGGTCAGACACAAAGACGCTGCGTTGATGAGCGATCTTTACGGGCTTGAAGGTCAGGGAGTCAACGACAAGTTCCTTCACGAAGATGACGTGTTGAAACTCAAGAGCATTTTCTGGGGCTTCAACATTCTCGATTTTGCGCCTATCCTTGAAGGCAGAGTGTCATTCAACGGTGTTGACACAGCGATAATCGGCACATGGCCGGAGAAGAATACTACTCTTCCAACAGGCGAGGAACTTCACACAGGCTTGAAGGCTCTTCGCACTTGGTGGGAGGTTAATGGCCAGTGGCTTGGCGAAGATGATGACGACTCAGTGATGGTCGGCCACATTCTTGCTGACCAAAACAAAATCAGCGTCAACGACAAAATCACTCTCACGGCAAACGGTCAGTCAAAAATTTTCACAGTCAAAGGAATCTTCAATGACGGCGGAAACTCAGACAGCAAGATTCTCATGACACTTCCTTCAGCACAGGCCATGATGAATCTTTCCGGCAGAGTGTCGGCAATCGAAGTGTCAGCACTCACGACCCCCGATAACGATCTTGCTCGCAAAGCGGCTCAAGACCCCCGAAGCCTTTCGCCCGATGAGTATGAGACTTGGTACTGTACAGCTTACGTCAGCGCAATATGTCATCAAATTCAGGAAGTAATCAGGGACGGTGTAGCTAAACCTGTCAGGCAGGTCGCCGAGTCAGAAGGAACAATCCTCAACAAAACGACTCTTCTCATGGTGCTGATTACGATTCTGAGTGCGATAGGTTCATCGTTGGCAATCTCGAACTTAATCACAGCGAGCGTAATCGAACGTAGTCAGGAATTGGGACTGTTGAAGGCTCTCGGTGCGTATAACTGGCAGATTGTATTGCTCGTTCTCGCTGAAGTAATGATTACGGGGCTTGCTGGCGGTGTTGTCGGTTACTTTGTTGGGATAGGCTTTGCTCAGGTGATAGGACAGACAGTTTTCGGGTCATACATTGAGATTGCTAGAATGGTGATTTTGATTGTGGCAGTGATACTTTTCTTTGTTACACTTTTCGGGAGCATTCCGGCAATACGATACTTAACGGCATTGAAACCGACGGAGGTACTTCATGGAAAATAGAACAAGACACGGAAGCCGACGAAAAATGTATCTCCGCATGATCGCTGGCTCATTGATACGGCGTGCATCTCGTTTAATCATAGCGGTGTTGGCCGGAACAGTTAGGCCGGGAATTTCGCTCATACGGTGCAAACTTGATTGTGTTACCCAGAGGCGAGGCAAAAATTACGCGTGAGACACTCGGAAAGTTACGGGCTCTAATCGGTGAGAATAAAATTGTCGGAATGGCTCCTTACCGTTACCAGACAGTGAAAATCAACGAACAGCCCTACATCATCGCCGGTACTGACTTGTCAGAAGCAGAAAAGAACAGCCCTTTCTGGTACATTGAGGGCGAATGGGCAAATTCACGGGACACTTCACAGGTTATGGTCGGCCATGAGATAGCGCAGACTTTGGGATTGAAGCTGGGCGACTCATTCATGGTTCAGGGAGTCAAGTACGGTCAACAGGCTGAAGCCTCCCGTCAGGATCTGTCAGCCGAAGAAAACCAGAAACGAGACTTAGCCCGTCAGAACTTTCACAAGAATTTCAGCGTCAAAGGGATAGTGTCAACAGGAGGAGCGGAAGAAGGCTTCATTTTTGCTGATGCTGACATGCTGAATGAGTTAATCGGCGACACTTTCAGGGCTGACGTTATCGAGTGCAGTATTGTAGCTGATGCCGGTGAACTGGCTGAACTGTCAGCAAGAATCGAGAGCGAGATGCCTGAGTTACAGCCGAGAGCGGTGAGAAGATTGACGCAATCTCAAGATATAGTGCTGGGAAAATTACAGGCTCTTGTGTTTCTTGTTACTGTCGTTGTGTTAATCATCACAATGATTTCGGTTTACACGACAATGACGGCGATGGTTGCGGAACGCCGGAAGGAGATTGCGTTGAAGAAGGCTCTTGGTGCTGAGAACAAACTCGTCATGAGTGAATTGCTTGGCGAGGGAGCATTGCTCGGACTCATAGGCGGAACATTGGGAGTGTTTTTGGGTTTTGAGTTCGCTCTGAGGGTGAGCCTTAATGTTTTTGGACGGGGAATAAATTTCCAGTGGTCATTATTGCCTGTAACAATAATAGTGTTCGTAGTGATAACGATAGCAGCGTCAATCATACCTGTACGAAAGGTAATGGATATACACCCTGCGATCGTCCTGAAGGGAGAATAGAGAATGTCGAAGAAGATACTCGAACTGAAGAATATCTCGAAAATTTACGGTAACTTGAAGGCACTTGCCGATATAAATTTGAGCGTCAATGCTGGCGACTGGCTGTCGATAATGGGGCCGTCAGGGTCAGGGAAAACAACGATGATAAACATAATCGGCTGCATGGATACGCCGTCAACAGGGAGCGTCATTCTTGACGGTGTTGACATAAGCAGGGAGAACGCAGCGAGCCTGACGAGGATTCGCCGTGACAAGATCGGTTTAATCTTCCAGCAGTTTCACCTGATAAGTTACCTAACGGCCGTTGAGAATGTCATGGTCGCTCAGTATTATCACAGTATGCCCGATGAAGATGAAGCGATGGAGGCGTTAGCGAAGGTGGGACTTTCTGACAGGGCGCATCATCTTCCGGCTCAGTTGTCGGGAGGCGAACAGCAGAGAGTGTGTATTGCTCGTGCGCTGATAAATTCGCCTCAGATACTTTTGGGAGATGAACCGACAGGGAATCTTGACGAGGAAAACGAGGGAATTGTTGTTGACATTTTCAGGAGGCTTCATGATGAGGGAGTAACGATAATTATTGTTACACATGACCCTGAAGTCGGCGATGTAGCTCAGAGGAAAATTATTCTCGAACATGGCCGGGTTGTCGGAGATATTGACCAGTCAGCGACATTCGGGGAGGCTTTGAAGCTGAGAGGGAGCCATGTATAATTCTCTGATGACATTCACGAAAATTTGAGGTGAATTTTATGCTCTCTCCAAGAATTGAAGACTATCTCGAAGAATTATTCCTGCTCGAAAGCACAGGCAGAAAAATTACCGTAACAGATCTGGCCGAACGCCTCAAAATCACAAAAGGCACAGTAACCGCTACCGTTCAAAAACTTGTCGATCTCGAACTGGTCAATCATGAACGTTACGGGAATCTTCATCTCACTGATGCAGGAAGACGAAGAGGAATGACAGTTTTTCACAGGCACGAAGGTTTCAGGGCGTTCTTTCACGAGCTTCTTGGGCTTGACAGGGATCACTCATCGGAAATGGCCTGCTCAATGGAACACTACATTGACCCGGTTACGGAAGAAAGGCTCTACGCTCTTCTCGAATACTTCAGGAAAGCAAGAGCCGAGCATCAGCCTTGGGTTGATGAAATTTTCCTTGCGATTGAGAAACCGATTCTGCTGGTGCCTGTGCCTTTGACGCTCTGCGATTCCGGGTCAAGCGGTGCGATACTGAGAATCACAGCCGATGAGCCGTTACGGAAAGAATTGTCGAAGAAAGGTTTTGTCATCGGTGCTGAAGTGAAACTCATCAGGAATGATGATGAAGTTTTCGCCTGTGAAGTGTCTCGCAAGACTGTTGAACTTCAGTTAAACGAGGCCGCTACAATTTGGATTCAGCAGCCGTCAAAGTAACAGGGGAATTTTTCCCCCAATCCGTGAATTTTTAAGTTATAATTGAACAATTCTAATCTCTTTACAGGGAGGCAAAAATTTCATGTGGCTTTTCTTAGTATTTGTTACACTCGTATTCGGTCTGCTCGCCGGGTTCTATGCGTGGACCGTTTACCAGAAGCTCGATGAGTTCAAAATCGGTCATGCCCGAGTAGCTGAACTCTCATCAATCATTCATGGCGGTGCTATGGCGTTCCTCAAGAAGGAATATTCATGGCTTGCTCCGTTTGTCGGCGTTGTTGCCGTACTGCTCATCGCCGCGCCCGGACTCGGTTTGGGTTCAGCGTTTGCGTTCGTACTCGGTGCGTTATGCTCGGCGACAGCAGGCTGGATCGGCATGTATGTTGCGACAAATTCAAACGGCCGTACAACTTACGCCGCACTCGCCGCTATGCCTGCCGAAGCTCCCAAGAAGGCAAAGAAGTCAGCCGTCGAACTCGACAAAGCCGAAGCCGAAGAAGCTCCAGCTCCTGAAGCAAAATCAGAAGGCGGACTCCTCACTGCAGCCGGTAACGCTCTCGAAGTAGCGTTCTCAGGCGGAAGCATCGTTGGAATGGTCGTTGTTGGTCTCGGACTTGCCGGACTCGCAGTAGCCTATCTCTTCTTGAATGATGTTACGGCTCTGACGGCGTTCGGAATGGGCGCAAGCTCGATAGCACTCTTCGCACGTGTCGGCGGTGGTATCTACACCAAAGCCGCTGACGTTGGAGCTGACCTTGTCGGCAAAGTCGAAGCTGGCATACCCGAAGATGACCCCCGAAACCCTGCCGTCATCGCTGACAACGTTGGCGACAACGTTGGCGACATCGCAGGAATGGGAGCTGACCTCTTCGAGTCATACGTCAACTCAATACTTGCCGCTATGGCCATCGGTGCTGTCTACACATTCACGCCGGGTGTCGCTGACTCTCAGCTCGGACTCTGGGGCGTAGGCTTCCCTCTGTTCCTTGCTGCATGGGGCGTTTTCTCGTCAATCGTCGGCTGTATGATGATCTCTCAGAAAGCTCCTTACGCTTCAACAGTCCGTTCAATCATCGGCAAACTTCCGGGAATGGACGTTGTTGTGAAGCGCATCGAGGACGGAGACGCGGCGTTCGCTCTCAGAACTGGTACGTTTGTCGCTGGTGGTCTCATGATTGCCGGAACGTTCATTCTCAGCATTCTTTTCTTCTTCTCGAACTCGTTTAACGTATTCCTTTCGGTTACGTCAGGAGTCCTTGCCGGAATCATAATCGGTATCGTTACGGAAATTTACACGTCAGGCGATTACAAGTTTGTCAGGAACGTTGCTGCATCGTCAGACACTGGAGCGGCTACAGTCATTCTTTCGGGACTTTCACTCGGAATGATGTCAACTGGAATCCCGGTACTTCTCATCTGCTTATCGACTCTCATCAGCTACTATCTTGCCGGAATGTTCGGTGTCGCTGTCGCTGCTGTAGGAATGCTCTCAATCACTGGTATCTCATTGAGTGTTGACGCTTACGGGCCAATCGCTGACAACGCCGGTGGAATCGCGGAGATGAGCGAACTTCCTGAAGGCGTGAGAAAGATCACCGACCACCTTGACGCAATCGGCAACACAACGGCTGCGATGGGCAAGGGACTGGCTATCGGTTCAGCGGCACTCACTGCGCTTGCTCTGTTCGTGGCATACTCACAGGCTGCTCACATCGACAAGATCGACATCATGAATCCTTACGTCATTGTAGGCTTGCTCATCGGCGGAATGTTACCGTTCATCTTCTGCTCACTCTCGATTGACGCTGTGAGCAAGGCAGCAGGTTCAATGATTGAGGAAGTCCGCAGACAGTTCCACGAGATTCCCGGAATCATGGAGGGAACCGGCAGACCTGAATACGAGAAGTGCGTAGCAATTTCGACACATGCGGCACTGACTCAGATGATCGTACCGGGCGTTATGGCAATCGTTGTGCCTGTCCTTGTTGGATTCCTTCTTGGCAAGGAAGCTCTCGGCGGTCTTCTCGGCGGTGCTATCGTAACGGGCGTAATGATGGCGTTGTTCATGGCCAACTCCGGCGGAGCTTGGGACAACGCAAAGAAGTACATTGAGGAAGGACACTTCAACGGCAAAGGTTCGCCCAATCACGCAGCAGCGGTTGTAGGCGATACAGTCGGCGATCCCTTCAAAGATACGGCTGGTCCTGCTCTTAATATCTTGATTAAGCTGATGACGGTTGTAGCTTTGGTGCTTGCTCCGTTGTTCTAACGGTAAGAAAATAATAGCAGGGATTCTAGTTTGTCGAGTCCCTGCTTTTTTGTGTGCAGTTTTTAGAGCTTTCTTGCGTACCAGTTCTCACGCCCTATCGTTTCAACAAGCGCAAGCTCTCCTTCAGCCTCGTACATGTCGGTCTCTTCGTCCTCGTAGTAGTCTTTGAGAATGTCAAACGTTGCGTAATCGCTCCTTGACTCCTCAACGAGTCCCGCAAGCCATGCAAGTCCGTCCTTCGACACCTGTAAATCATATTTCATGTACTCGATAGCGTCAGTGAAGAGCGGTGCTTCCTTTTTGGCCTCAAGTTTCAGAGTTCCGCCCAAGTCGAGAATCCTGTCAGCGCATTTCACGACATATCCACGTTCCTCGCTTGCGTGTTCATTGTACTTGTCCGCAAGTTTGCTGAAGCCCTGAGACGCGAATATTCTCGCCTACAACTCATGGCCGTCTGCCTGCTGTGCAAGGTCAGTTACTATTACCTGCAATCCCTCAATGATTTTTGCTTTGTCTGCCATAAAAACTATTCCTCCTACATAAAAATTTCAGGCTCTAATCTCTTGCTGAAAACACTTCCGATATTCTTCATTATGTCTGACATTTCCTGACTTGTTGAAATTATAGCGTGATTAGGACAACGGTTTATACAGCCCCAGCAGCCTATACACGAGTCAAGGTCAAAAGTTTTCGACTCAATATTGATCGCATTGACAGGGCAATTACGAACACATTTCCCACACTTTATGCAAGCATTAGTGATAATCTTCGTCTTGTATGACGGAGGAAGCATATACGGTTCGTCCCTGTGAGTTTCACGGTAAGCGATGAGATTGTTTGCCTGTTCGGAAGATGACCAGCCTGTTTGAGGCTCATCGTGAAGAACGTAATCGCCTCTGAGAATCTTCTCGCATGATTCGCGGGCAAAGTCATCAATAATCTTCAAGTCCTCTGAATCCGGTCGGCCTTCAGCTACTGACGGGTCTAATGAGTGCCTTGCTATGAACGCTCCCATTGAAGCGACACTAAATCCGCTCTTCTCTGCACGCTCTTTCATCTCGGTCAGTGCGATTCCGTAATAGCTGTTGCCGTAAGTGATGACACCAACGAACGGCGTACCGTCACCGTGAAGACACTCGAAGATTTCATCAGAGAGAGTGAAGAGTTTTCCAGCCGTCATCATTCCGAAAACTACAACGTCATTTTTGCCGAACGTGTGATTCTTCTTACGGCTTGCGGAAGTCAAAAGATTAACACTCTCAACCTCAAATCCCTCAAAGCCCTTTGCGATTCTCTTCACGATTTTTTCTGTTGAACCGCTCGGACTGAAATATACTGCGTAAACTTTCATTCCTGCCGTAGCAAGTCCCCATTGTGAGTCAAACATTCGGGAAACATCGAGATCGGTTTCCTTGATGCCCACGCTTAATCCTCCAGCTTCATTACGATTTTTCCCTCAAGGTTCGTTACGCCCTCAGGTGTATGAGTCGAAAGGTAAACGGTCGGATTGTTCTTGACGAACTCTCTCACACGGTCAAGAGTCTCACGTGCAGCCGCTAAATCCTCGAACACAATCGACAGCTTGTTGGCGTGAAGCGCAGCGTCAACATACGTAACATCACCGTGAAACATGTAGTACAGTCCGTCAGACTCGGCGATGATTATGCTGTTGCCTTTCGTATGTCCTCTTGCCTTGATGAAGTAGACACCGTCGGCGACTTTCTGTGACTCCGGGAAATTGTGATACGCTCCGTCAGGATATGCTGCCCTGATGATGTTATCGCCCGTGAGCTTCAATGCGTCAGCGTCTTCGGGGCCGATGTAAATTTTCGCGTTCGGAAATTCGCTTAACGCTCCAGAGTGGTCGGGGTGCTTGTGCGTAACAAGAATCTTGCTGACCTGCTCAGGCTTGTAGCCGAGTGCCTCAAGTCCGGGAACATACTCATTAACCTTCCTGTAGCCCTTGAAGTCAGAGCCTTCAGCAAATCCAGTGTCAACAAGTATCACCTCATCGCCGGTATCAATCACGTAATTCTGAAGGCTTCCGGGATACATGACATCTTTACGGCCGTCAGCTTTGTTCTCTCCGCCGAAAAGAAATTCCTCGTTGAACTCTCCGCCCTCGAAGAGTCTCACTGCTTTTATCTTCATAAATATAACCCTCCTCAAAATTTGGATAATAATATTTTATATTGTGATAAGATTTTCACAAGAACACAGAAATTTCATACATTGTACAAAAATTATACTGTAAGGAGATTTTGAAGTTGACGGAAAATATCTGTCCATTGAAATACTTGACGCAGACTTTCGGCGGAAAATGGAAGATGCCTATAATATGTATACTCGCTGACATGTCCCCCAAACGTTACAGCACCATAAAACGCAGGTTAGGCAATATCACCAACATGATGCTCGCTCAATCACTGAAGGAACTCGAAGCGTCAGGGCTGATTTCACGGACACAATACAACGAAGTCCCACCGCATGTCGAATACTCACTGACCGAACGGGGAAAACGTGTTCTGCCTTTTCTGAATGCTGCTGCTCAATGGGCTTCTGACGAAATGATGACTGAAGGATTTTTGCCTGACTGTGAAAATTGCAGAAGCTCTTTGTAATGTCAAGCCGTTGTCTAAAATTTGTGTTAAACTTTGAACACCTCAAAAATTTTCTCGATGAAAGGATTGATTCATACTATGCGTCTGACTTATGACGGCCTGAAAGATTCAAAGGCTTGGCAGAAAGCAGGCATCGAACTTCCTCCCTACGACCCTGCTAAACTCGCTGAAGATACTCGCAAAGATCCTCGATGGGTTCACTTCGGCATCGGAAATATATTCAGAATATTTGTCGGCGGCATTGCTGACAAACTGATACGTGAAGGACTGCTCGACAGGGGGATAATCTGCGCTGAAACGTTCGATTATGATGTTGTCGACAAAATCTATAAGCCTTTCGACAACTTAGCACTCGCCGTTACTCTTCATGAGGACGGAAAGACTGACAAGAGAGTTTTGGCTTCACTGACAGAGGCGGTCAAAGCTCCTCAGGATTGGGAGAGACTGACGGAAATTTTCACGTCAAAGGGATTGCAGATGGTCTCATTCACGATCACTGAGAAGGGTTACGCCCTGAAAGGTGCTGACGGAAAATATTTCGGCTTCGTTGACGCTGACATGAACAACGGCCCCGTCAAACCCAAAGGAGCGATGGCAATCGTAACATCAATGTTACACGAACGCTTCAAGGCAGGAGCATACCCGTTGGCACTCGTTTCAATGGACAACGTATCGCAGAATGGGCGCAAGCTCCGTGAAAGTGTCATCGAGACAGCGGAAAAGTGGCAGGAAAAAGGATTCGTTACATCTGATTTCGTTGCTTACGTCAAAGATGAAAAGCGTGTTGCTTTTGCGTGGACGATGATTGACAAGATAACGCCGAGACCTTCTGAAGACGTTGCGAAGATGCTTGAGGGATTGGGCGTTGAGGACATGGGAATTGTTGTAACGTCAAAAAGAACGTATATCGCTCCTTTCGTGAACGCTGAAGCACCGGGCTATCTTGTGATTGAGGACTCGTTCCCGAACGGAAGACCTGCTCTCGAAAAATCAGATTACGGAGTATACATGACTGACCGAGACACCGTTAATCTTTCCGAACGAATGAAAGTAACGGCGTGCCTCAATCCGATTCATTCTGCTTTGTGCACGTATGATATTCTTCTTGGCTATGAACTTTTTGCTGACGGAATGCACGACCCGGAATTATCGAAGCTCGCCAAGAGAGTCGGCTATGACGAAGCGTTACCAGTCGTGAAGAATCCCGGCATAATCTCGCCGAGAGCGTTTCTTGACGAGTGCATGAATGAGCGTTTCCCTAATCCTTACTTGGGGGACACAAGCGCGAGGATTGCGACGGACATTTCACAGGGATTGGCTTTCAGGTTCGGCGAAACGGTGAAGGCTTATGTTGAACGTGAAGGATCAGCGGCGAAATTGACGGCGATACCGCTGGCGATTGCTGGCTGGCTGAGATACCTGCTTGAGGTTGACGATAAGGGCGGAAAGTTTGAGTTGTCTCCCGACCCGATGAATGCGGAATTGACCGGGCAGCTTGAGAGCGTAACTATCGGCAAGCCTGAGAGTGTCGGCGATAAGCTGAAGCCGATTCTGTCGAACAAAAATATTTTCGGCGTTGACCTGTACGAGGCTGGACTCGGTGAGAAGATTGAGGAGATGTTCCGTGAAGAGATTGCCGGGAATGG
>CAJODC010000018.1 GCA_905233215.1 uncultured Synergistales bacterium | reverse complement strand
GATTCCAGTTATTCAACATGAAGGATTATAACACACTTAACTTAGCGCAATTCATCTCCCACTTGTAGAAGTGGGAGCCTTCTTGCGCGTTACGGTAAATTTTATTTTTTGCGAAATATCAATTTTCTGATTACCGATTTGATTACTGTTTTTGTTCGGGGACTAGCGACAATCTTGAACTTTTCTGCTTTCATCAAAAATACCAAGAGCTTCTGAAGTATAAGGCTGTCCGATACATAATTGTTGAAGTAGAATATTTTAGCCTTGTCGCCTTTTGTGAGTTCTAAAGAGCCAACGTTTTCCGGCTGGACTTTGTGATCGTGTATGTATGTTATATCGTTAGCGACTCCGACTTTTCTTCCGAGAAGTGCCAGTTTTTTTGCGAGAACATCTTCCTCGAAGTACAGGAAAATTTTTTCATCGAATAAGCCGACATCCTCAAAATCTTTTGTCCTGATGAAGAAAAGACTTCCTTCAACTGCCCACACTTGATTTAATGGTGTCGGACTATTCCTGATTTTCTCGCAGTAATCCCTGTATCTTTCGTTGTAAACCATGTGAATGTCGTTATGTACATGTTTCATTCGGAATATTCTTCTAAATATGTTCTCAAATGTTGATATGAAGACGAAATGAATCATGGGATAAAGTGTTGTTGATACTTTGCTTGTATCTTCCCAGAAGGGGTGATTTCCTGTTTTGTTGTCTGCGTCCAACTGAAAGCCGGTTATGACGGCGTAATCTTCATTCGCAATGAACAGCTCTTTTATTCGTCTGACGAAGAAATTGCTGAAGATAGTATCAGGGTTGGCGATGCCGATTATATCGGGATTAAAATTTTCGATGAGGTACCTAACACCTATATTATTGCCATACGAATAGCCCCCGTTTTTTTCGGACTGAATAACGGTAATTTTGTCGTTTTCGTATTCCTTCAGGATTTTGTATGACTCATTTGGCGATTTGTTGTCTATTACGGCAATATGGTCAATTTCCGGAAAATCCTTCACAATCTCAAGGAGCTTCCGAGTCATCGCAAAGTCAACATAATTCAGAACAACAAGACCACACGTCAGCCCTTGTTCAACGCACGAAGACACCGTTAATTTTGACAAAATAAATCCTATTTCCCCAGCTTTCTTTGTTTTTTGAAGGCTAACAAAGAATTTTGTGAAAGTCAACAAATATAATTCTTCCGCATAATGTCCTAGTGCTATAATCACAATAACTTTTTCACAGGGGGTAAGCAAAATCACGATACCTGTAACGATTTTGACGGTGGCATACAACGCAGAGGCGACAATATCACGAACGATTGAGGGCGTAATGAATCAGTCATACGATGACATAGAGTACATAGTGATAGACGGAGCGTCAAAGGACAATACAGCCGAAGCCGCACGGTCATATATTGACAAGTTCAACAGCAAGCCCGGACGGAAAATGATTGTGATTTCCGAGCCTGACAGGGGAATGTTTGACGCACTCAATAAGGGTGCAAGGCTGGCACATGGTGAGATAGTCGGTCAAATTAACGCTGATGACTGGTACGAGCCTGACGCAGTTCAGACGATGGCGGAACTGTACGAACGTGAGCATTACGACCTAGCATGGGGAAGCCTGAACGTTATGACGGGCTCAAGGAATTTCATCAAACATGCCAAGCGCGGTTTATTCTGGTCAGCGTCTCATTGGTGCCACCCTGCATCATTCGCTTCACGTGAGATATTGTTACAATACCCTTATCCGCTTGAGACTCCTCATGATGATTTTGATTTTGCGACTCATCTTTATGTTGACGGGAAAAAGTTAATCCCCCTTGATAAAGTGATAAGCAACTTTACTTTCGGGGGAATGAGTACACAGAGAAAGTTCAGCGAGGTAAAAAGACGGCTCAGGCAGATTTACGGCATTCACAAAAAGTACGGCATGAGCAGATTGTATTATCCCTACAGGTTGATTTTTGAGACTGTGAAATATTTTCTCACCTGAGCTTCTGAGCATAGGTTACGTTTAGGCCGTATTTCCGAATAATAGCTTCTGCACCGTTCCGAATGTCCTCAACAATTTCTGAGCGTGTCATCTTTGAATGGCGTGCTGAATTGTAATCTCTGATTTTGCGAATATCATCGACATCAAATCGGGAACTGATTCCCAATTTCATTGTGTCTTCCATTCTTAATCCTCCTCGTTCAACAATGCGGTGGGCTGATAGATCAGCAAATCCTTGTAACCTTCAGATGTTGTGATTACCTTTATCCCTCGTATACTTTTAACACAGCGTTGAATACTCTCTCAGAAACTTTGACGTATACCCCTTGCCCTTCTTCATGACCTCTTCAGGCGTTCCGAACGTTACGACATTTCCGCCCATTTCACCGCCTTCAGGCCCTAAGTCAATCACATAGTCAGCCGACATTAACACGTCAAGATTATGTTCGATGAATATCACCGTGTTTCCGTTGTCCGTTATCCTGTGTACTATCTCAAGCAGCTTCTTCACGTCCGTGTAATACAGTCCCGTTGTCGGCTCGTCAAGCAAATACAGTGTCCTACCGCCAAAACGCTTCGACAATTCCTTTGACAGCTTCACCCTTTGAGCCTCTCCGCCCGATAACGTCAAAGCGGACTGGCCAAGCTGTATATATCCCAATCCGGCATCGTGTATCAATCTCAATTTGGCCGAAATTTTCGGAATGTCAGCAAAAAATTCCCCTGCTTCGTCAACCGTCATCTTCAGAACGTCAGCGATATTCTTCCCCTTGAATTTGACTTCGAGCGTCTCATGATTGTAGCGAGTCCCTCCGCATACATCGCAGTCAGAATATATGTCAGGCAGAAAGAGCATCGACGTTTTCACGCTCCCTGCTCCGCCACATGACTCACACCTTCCGCCCTTGACGTTGAAGCTGAAGCGTCCAGCGTTCCAGCCTCTGACCTTCGAGTCGGGAAGAGACGCGAAAAATTCCCGTATCATCGTGAATACTCCCGTGTATGTCGCAGGATTTGAGCGGGGAGTTCTGCCGATCGGACTCTGGTCGACAAGAATAATATTCTCGAACTGTTCAGCACCTTCGATTGACTTGAATTTTCCGGGACGTTCCCTGAAATCTTTGTCCAGTATCCTTCTCATTCCACGATACAGAACATCATAAAGGAAGCTGCTTTTTCCTGAACCTGATACGCCCGATACGCACGCAAAAACTCCGACAGGTACATCAACGTCAATGTTCTTCAAATTATTGTGAGCCGCTCCGTGAACGTGTACCCAGCCTGTTGGAGTTCGTCTCGTTTTTGGTCTGACTATACCGCTTGACTCGCCTCGAAGATATTTCCCTGTCTTGCCGTCTGACTTCAACACTTCGTCATAACTCCCTGCGTAGAGAATCTCTCCGCCGTTCATGCCAGCTTCAGGGCCGAGCTCAACAAGTTCGTCAGCAGCCTGCATCATTTCACGGTCATGTTCGACAACAACGACAGTGTTGCCCAAAGACTGAATCGACTTCAGCGACCGTATTAACTTCTCTGTGTCCCTTGAGTGTAACCCTATTGTCGGTTCATCGAGAACGTAAAGCACTCCGCTCAAGTTCGAGCCTATTTGAGTGGCGAGTCTGATTCTTTGAGTCTCACCGCCCGATAAAGTGTCGGCACGTCTCAAAAGTGAAAGATAGCCAACGCCTACATCACAGAGAAATTCAAGACGGCGTATTATTTCCGGCATGAGTTGAGAGACTATTGACGACTCTGTTTTCGTCAGCGTCAAATTCTTCATGACTTTCACGAGTCTTTCAACCGGCATAACGAGAAAATCACCGATGCCGTAACCTGAAACTTTGACGTTCAACGCTTCCTGTCTCAGTCTCAAGCCTCCGCAGGTCTTGCAGATGTCCTCTTCACGGTATTGCGCTATCTCGTCAATAACATTCTCATTTTCGGCAAACCACTTCAATTTCGCCTCAAGCCAGCCTACAACGCCCTCAAATCTTCCCATGTAAGGCCGTGCGATCCCTTTCTCATCAAATATCATGGGTAATTTCTCATCGCCTGAACCGTTCCAGATGAAGTCTTGAATTTCAGGGGCTAAATCCTTCCATGCAACCGACAAATCCCAGCCGTGTTTTTCGGCGAACATGTTGAGTTTTGTTACAGAGTAGGGCTTTGACCTCCAAGGAATTATCGCGCCGTTAAGCACTGAGCGTTCCGGGTCGATAGCAAGCTCACGGGAAAAGTGTTCATGGCTTCCCAATCCTCCGCAGTCAGGACAGGCTCCGGCAGGGTTGTTGAACGAGAACAATCTCGGCTCAATCTCAGGCATTCCTATCTCGCAGTCAGGGCAGGAATAATTTTCGGTCATCGTGTATTCTTCATGGCCTTCAGCGTGAATCATCACGTAGCCTCCTGACAGTTTCAGGGCTGACTCGACACTTTCGGCTATTCGAGTTCTTTTTTCGGCTGACACTTTCAGTCTGTCAACGACAATTTCAATGTTATGTCGTTTGTTTTTGTCGAGAGAAATTTCTTCGTCAAGATAGTAAACAGTTCCGTCAACCCTTGCTCTTGTGTAACCTTTTTCACGTACCTTGCTGAAAAGGTTTCGGAACTCTCCTTTTTTGCTTTTGACGAGAGGCGAATAGATTTCAGCTTTCAATCCGTCCTCATGTTCGAGAATGTAGCCCAAAATTTCATCTATTGAATGACGCTGAACGGGTTTTCCGCATTTAGGGCAGTGAGGGATTCCGATGCGTCCGAAAAGCAATCGGAAGTAGTCGTAAATTTCTGTTACTGTTCCGACTGTCGAACGCGGATTGTGGCCTGTACCTTTCTGTTCGATTGAGATCGCCGGTGATAGCCCTGAAATTTCATCAACATCAGGCTTCTTCTGAACTCCCAAGAACTGCCGGGCATAAGCTGATAGACTCTCAACGTAACGCCTCTGTCCTTCAGCGTAAATAGTGTCGAAAGCAAGCGATGATTTCCCCGAACCTGAAGGGCCTGTGATGACAGTGAATTTTCCTCGCTTTATGTCGATGTTGATATTCTTGAGATTATGTTCTCTTGCGCCTCTGATTTTTATTGTGTCCAAAAAATTTCGCCTCTTCATGTATACTGTTTAGAAAAAAATTTCGGAGTGAATATTAACATGGAAATGATACGAGGATTTAGGGGTACAGTTCCTTTTGATGAGTTCACGCTTCACATGACGGTTGAAGGCGGAGCAGTTTATGATTTCGCGTGCTTCGGCGTTGACGATGACGGCAGGTTATCCGATGACCGCTACATGATATTCTACAATCAGACACAATCGCCCGGCAGCGAGATAACATATGACGGCTCAAAGTTCACGGTAAGGCTCTCGAAACTGCCGGCATCAATCGCAAAATTAGTGTTCACTGTGAGCATTGACGGAGCCGGGACGATGGGTGAAATTTCATCGCACACGGTAACTCTTGAAGGTGCTGGCGAAGTAATGACGATGAAGTTATCGGGAAGAGATTTTCAGAACGAACGGGCGATAATCAGCGTTGAGATTTACAGAAAAGATAATTGGCGTATTGCTGCTGTAGCGTCAGGTTTTGACGGAGGACTTCGGGAACTTTTGAAGCACTTTGGCGGTGAAGAGATGACAAGTCCTGAACCGAAAGCGAAGCCCGTAATACTTGAGAAGGGTCAGAAAGTCAGCCTCGAAAAGAAACCTGAGAGTCCCGGCGAAATCATCATCAATTTGAACTGGCACAAAGGAAACGAACGCAAGCGTTTAATGTCTGTGTTCTCAAAGAAAGAGGGAGCAATAGATCTTGACTTGGGCTGCCTGTACGAGATGAATGACGGAAGAAAAGGATCTGTTCAGGCACTAGGCGGTAATTTCGGAACTCTCGACTCATTCCCGTACATTTCGCTTGACGGCGATGAC
Source organism: uncultured Synergistales bacterium (assembly GCA_905233215.1). Classification (GTDB taxonomy): domain Bacteria; phylum Synergistota; class Synergistia; order Synergistales; family Aminobacteriaceae; genus JAFUXM01. The sequence goes on along the minus strand of CAJODC010000018.1, from coordinate 44,648 downwards.
AGGACGGGCGATGTTGACAGCGGAGAGAATCTCAGAATCAACAGTGCAGAAATCTCACGCTTCAAGAGAATACTGGTCTACACTTTCATCTACGAAGGCATTGCGAATTGGCGCGATGCTGACGGCAAAGCAACGGTGAAATGTCCCGGCAACCCTGATGTCATCGTCAAACTTGACGAGTACAACACATCTGAAATCATGTGTGCTGTAGCCATGCTTGAGAATGTCGGCGGCAATGCTTTCAGTGTCGAGAAGCTGGTAAAATTTTTCGGCGGACATTCCGACATGGATAACTATTACGGCTGGGGCTTACGCTGGGTTAAAGGCAGAAAAGATTGAGGCGGTCAAATTACTGACCGCTGCTGCCTGAGTTTTCAGCCTCAAAATATTTTATAATCTTGAACATCACGCCGTTGACGAAACGCTGAGAGTCTTCTGTTCCGAAATCATTAGCAAGATTCTGCGCCTCTTTTATCGCTGCTCCGATAGGGATAGTCTTCAGTATAAAGGCCTCAAGAATCATCAAGCGCAAAACTGTCCTGTCAACACTCACCATTCTTTCTGGCCTCCAGCCCGTCAACACCCTGAGCAGTAAGGAATCAATCTCGTTCCTTCTGTTCCAGAACTCAAGCACTAAATTCCTGCATCGTTCTTTCACTTCGGGCTTGTCGCTCTGAACAAAGCCGTCAAGACTCAGGAAAAGTTCAAGAGACTGGCTGAAATCCTGTTCAGGGCGAATGTCAAGCGAACACAGAAACTGCACTGCAAGTTCACGGGATCTGTGAATTGCCTCAAATTTACGGCCGATTGTCTTCTTTTTCTTTGACTGCTTTGACATTTTAAGCTCTCCTGAATCTTTCAGCGATGAATTTCATTCCTCTTATCACAAACCAGACCGCTCCGCCCCAGAAAAGAGTCCAGAAAAATCCCTCAAAGCCTGCCGTTATCACCACAGCCAAGCACGATGCAAACCCTGCCCAAGCATAAGGACTCTGTATCACTGTCATGATGTCTCGTTCTGGACTTGCCCACACTATTGACGCTCTCAGCCCCATAGGCTTTAAGACTGACGAGATGTGAGCCTCGACTTTTGACTTTGTTTCGGGCGAGAGGTCTTCTTCTGAGAGAACCAGAGTCAAATTAGCGTGTTCCTTTTTACCTGAAGGCTCAAGGGCAACGCTGTAGAGTTTCAGCTTTGATTTCACAGCGTCAAGGACAAAATCAAAAAGACCCGAACATGATACCCGTATTATTCCGTAAGGTGTATTTTTCCACAGGTAATACATTTTAGTCAGCCTCTTCGTCTGGTGAAATGGATTCGGGCTCGATATTCATGCTGATATTGTCGCCGCTGTTCGTGTATATGCCTTGAACGTTTACGTTTACCGCTTTGACATCGTAGCCGGTGTAGCGTTCGAGGTTGTCCTTGATTTTTTCCTGAACGTCCCACGCTAAATCGGGAATCCTCTGGCCGTACTTCACCAAAACGTAAGCGTCAACAGAAATTTTGCCCTGTGAGTGTTCAACTGAGACTCGAATGCCGCTGCTCTTCCTGCCTATGTTGAAACGCTGGGCTAAACCTGCTGTCTTAATGTTCGGGATACCCTGAATAGTTTTTCGGGCAAGCTCTGCTATTACGTCCTCAGAGATGTGTATCATGCCTCCGTTTGAGGACTTTTTGTCGTCATTATCTGGCATTATTTCTTTGCTCGTTCTAAATACGCTCCTGTGCGTGTGTCAACAACTATCATCTCGCCGGGTTCAACGAATACCGGGACTGTTACGACAAGTCCTGTCTCAAGCGTTGCGGGTTTGCCTCCGCCTGTTACCGTGTCGCCCTTGAACGCTGGGGGAGTGTCAACAACTTTCATCGTAACGCTCTTGGGCAATTCGATTCCCATGACTTTGCCCTCGAAGTACTCGATCTGAATCTCCATGTCATCAACGAGATACTTCGCAGCATCGCCGAGAACTTCAGGAGAGAGTCTCATTTCCTCGTAAGTCGCCAAGTCCATGAAGACGTAATCGGCTCCATCTCTGTAGGAATACTGAGCGGGTTTGTCCTCGTAGATTATGCGCTCGAACTTTTCGCCGGGCTTGAATGAGTTTTCGACGATTGAGCCGGTCTCAACGTTGCGGAGTTTTGTTCGGACGACTGCTCCGCCTCTGCCCATTTTGTGATGGTCATACTCTACGATTTCCCATATTCCGTCCTGCCAGCGTAATTTCAATCCCACATAGAATGTCGTGGTGTCTGCTACTTGTGCCATTGGAAGCACCTCCAGAAATTTTTTGTCATCTTTGACCGTTACGAAATTTTATCACACAATCACAGCTTTTGATTCGTCATCAAAATGAGCCGTAAAAAATAAGGCCGTCAAAATTCCCGAAAGACTCAAATTTATCGCAAAACTTTCCGTAATTTTTATCGACCTAACGAGGCTGTCAAAAAATTTGCCGAAGGACAAAGCATTGATTTACATCGCTAAATTTTCTGAAGTCAACAAAAAGATTAGTTCATAAATTTTTGTGATACATACGGAATGACAACAATAAAAACTCATTAAACAGAAAAATTTTCATCGTTATGTAGCTCATGAAGGAGATGATATGCTTGTTGAGATGAAATTAAATTTTGAGAAGATGCCTGCCGAAATATTTGACAGATAGAAAGAGACGGTGTAAAATTCCGGCTCAAATCAATTCACTACATATTGCGAATGTAAACAATATCTTTTCGGACTACCTTTCAGAGAATACAACAGCCGGAGGAGATCGCAAATCCTCCGGCCCGAAACCTTCCATATAAATTACTACTTACTAAGAAAAGCAGTAACCCTTTCTTTGACTCTTGAACCGTCAGCCTGTCCTTTTGCCTTTGACATTACAGCCTTCATCAATTTGCCCATGTCTTTTGGCGAAGACGCTCCGATTTCTTTTGCCGCCTCCGCTATCATCGCGTCAATTTCTTCATCGCCGATCTGTTTCGGCAGATAAGGCTCAAGAATTTTTATCTCGGAAAGTTCAGACTCTGCACGGTCAACAGCTCCTCCGGCTTTGTACTGTTCGGCAGCGTCTTTTCTCTGCTTGATGAGACGGCGTATCACTGCGTGAACGTCATCGTCTGTAATCTCGACTCCCTTGCCTTTGTCAGCCTGAAGTTTCTGCAATTCGGCCTTGAGCATTCTCAGTGTTGAAAGTCTCGGCTCTTCCCGTGATTTCATGGCCTGCGTGAGGTCATGAGCAATATCTTGTGTCAACATGAAAAATTCCTCCCGTCAACAAAAAACGGGAGCATATTCCAGCCCCCGTAAATGTTCAAACTTAACCCGGATTTCTGCGGCGCATTGATTTTCTTTTACGGGCTGCTTCTGCCCGCTTGATTTTCTTAGCGTCGCTGGGCTTCTCGTAATGCTCGCGTTTCCTCGCTTCTCTGAGCGTACCCACTCTGGCAACTTCGCGCCTGAATCTCTTGAGGGTATCCTCGATCTGCTCGCCTTCCTTGCGTACAACAGTAGTCATGTTACATTACCTCCCTTCGTGTTCTATCACAGCATGGGACTCGGTTAGCCGGGAGGCCAGCCGAGATTACGTCCTGCCAGCAGGTGCAGGTGAAGGTGAGGAACTGACTGCCCGCCCTGTTTTCCCGTATTGATTACCATACGATAGCCATTCTCCTCAAGTCCAAGTTGACGGGCAATTTTGACGGCACTGCCCATTAAGCTGCTCCACACTGATGGGTCATCGACAGCTGCGGAGGAGGCGTAATGCTTCTTGGGAATGACGAGTATATGAACGGGTGCCTGCGGATCGACATCACGGAAAGCCGCAACATTCTCATCTTGGTAGACGAAATCGGACGGTATGTCCCCGTTAGCTATCTTGCAGAAAATACAATCACTCATGAATTTTTTGCCTCCTCAAAATTTTTTCATGAATTGTATACCAGATTGCTTTACTTCTCAATTAAAATATACTTAAATTTTTCTGCGCGGAATTGTTTTGAACATAATGTTATTTTTTATCATAAAATTGCAAGAAGACTCCTACTTCTATAAGTGAGAGATGAATTGCGCTGTTAAGATATAATATCCATATGACAGAAGAAGAGAGATTAGCCAAGAATAACCGTATACGCGAACAAGGCAGACAGACCAGAGAAAAACGCAAAAGTCAAATCTGCCGAGTGTATCGTATGAAGATAGACATCTCTCACCTGAATGAAGCACAAAGAGTTCACCTCAAAATGCTTTTTGTTGAGGCTAAATGGCTGTATAATGATGCGCTGGCTTTCACACATGAACATAATATTAACGACTACGATACATCAATTCGGACAGTTCACGGACTAGACAAAGACAAACAGCCTGTTACACATGAGCTTGAATATTTAGGCTCGCAGATGAAGCAGTCTGTGGTACAGGGCATAAAGCACAGTCTTAAAGGATTAGCCGCCCTGAAGAAACATAATCATATCAATCAATCTTCAGCAACATCGAGTAACATACAGGTTTTACGATGAGAATCACATAGGGCTTCAGGGCTTCAAGGAACGTATACGAATTAGGGGAGCTAAACAGTTCTGGAATATACCTAATTTAGATTTTGCAAATGCCAAGCTGCTTAATCTTCCCGATGGCTATTATCTAGCAATAACGACTTACCAGAATAGGGGAGGTGAGACGAAGAAATGTAAGCCCGAAATCGGGATAGATATGGGAATAAAAACGACAATAACGACATCGGAGGGTATGAAATATCAAGTACAGATTGAAGAAAGTGAACGGCTGAAGAAATGCCAGCGGTTAATAGCTCGGCGTAAAAAGGGTTCAAGCAATCGGTACAAAGCGAGGAAGTTGTTACAGAGAGCATATCAAAGATTAACGAGATGCAGGATGAAAATCTAACAGGCTGGCATAAGGGCTTGTTCGGCCGGACAGTGCAGCATTCAGTATTAGGGTTAATAAAAGCGAAACTGATAAAACACAAGCGTGTAACAGTTTTGTCATCAAGAGAGCCAACTACGAAATACTGTCCAGAGTGCGGAAAGCTGAACAAGGACATAACCCTAGCAGATAGAGTATATGAATGCTCATGTGGATATAGAGAAGACCGAGACATCAACGCGGCGCGTAACATGATATTGCTGAGTAAAAGAAATACCTGTGGGACGCAGGAAATTTACGCCTTTGGAGAGGACGTAAGACGCTGGCAGAACATCGCGGCGCAGCCTCGTTGAATTAGGAAGCTCCCATAACCGTAAGGGGGAGTAGTTCACAATACAGAGCAGGGCAAAACTTTTAAGGAATGGTACAAGAAATTGACACGTGAAAGAAAATTATTCGGTACAGACGGCGTTCGTGATTTAGCAAATTCCGGCAACATGACACCGGAACTTGCGTTGAGACTCGGCAGGGCGTTCGTCCAGTTCACACACGCAAAAAGAATCGTCATCGGCAGTGATACCCGTATCAGCGGAAGAATGCTCGAAGGCGCGTTATACTCCGGCATGAGTTCGGAAGGTGCAGACGTTTACACGGCTGGAATAATCCCGACACCGGGAGTGAGTTACGCCGTCAAAGCGTTGAATGCTGACGGAGGAGCGGTGATCTCAGCGTCTCATAACCCGGCCGAGTACAACGGAATAAAGTTTCTCGGTCCTGACGGCTGCAAGCTCTCTGATGATGATGAACTGGCCGTTGAGGACATACTCGCTCATGACCACCGCAGCACTTCGCACAACATCGGGAGAATTTTCGACTCTCCTGAACTCGTTACTGATTACGCCAAACACATCGCCTCTCTTCTCAACCCTGAAGCGGCAATCGACAAAACAGCCTTCGACTGCGCCAACGGAGCGTCAGCCAAAAGCGTTCCCGTTCTCGTTCAGTCAACAAAATTTTCACGCCTCAAAACTTCAATCATCGAAAAAGATTATGACGGTCTCAACATCAACAGGCAATGCGGAGTCATGCACATGGCCAATCTCACAGGCTTCGTCAAGGAAAACGGAATGAACATCGGATTCGCTTTTGACGGAGACGCTGACAGGGTGTTAATCTCCGACAAGAACGGACGAATCATTGACGGCGATATTATCCTGTGGGTTTTGGGACGATGGCTGAAACGTTCGGGAAATGACAAGGTTGTTGTTACCGTCATGAGCAACATGGCACTTGAAGCGCATCTGGCCAACGAGGGAATAAAGACTCTCCGCTGTCCTGTGGGCGATAGATACGTTCTCGAAACGATGAGGGAATCGGGGGCAGGTCTAGGCGGTGAACAGTCAGGACACATAATCGCTGGCAAATTCACTTCAACAGGAGACGGACTATGCACGGCTATGTTATTCCTGAACGCCGTCCACGATTTGGACGAAGACGTTTCGACTCTTGTCGACAGATTCGGGCGTTATCCCCAGAGGCTCACGAATTTGACGCTGAAGAGACCTCGTGAAGCTGTTGACATGAAAGCGATTGATGTTATTGTATCGGAGTATCAAGAAAAAGTAACAAACGGAAGAATTTTTATCCGAACGTCAGGGACTGAACCTTTGCTGCGTATACTTGTCGAAGCTCCTGAGAATGATACTGTTACTGAATTATCAGAAATACTTTCATCGAGGCTTGAAGAATACTGTTAAAGGGGAAGAAGAATAATGCCGGTCAAAAAATGCCTGTTCCCTGTAGCTGGATTAGGCACGAGGTTTTTGCCTGTTACGAAGGAAATCGCTAAGGAAATGCTGCCGTTGGTCAACCGTCCGATCATATCGTACGGAGTCGAGGAGGCTTTAGCGTCAGGCTGTGAGGACATTGTGATGATAACGGGAAGAACGAAGAGGTCAATCGAAAATTATTTTGACCGATCGTTTGAACTTGAGGACATCTTGAAGAAGCGCGGAAAAATGGAACTGTACTACAAGATGATACGAATTTCCGAGATGGCCGAGATGATGTACATTCGACAGCGTGAACCTTTGGGGCTTGGTCATGCTGTTCTTTGCGGTGAACCTGTCTGCAAGGGCGAATATTTCGGAGTGATACTGCCTGATGATGTTTTTGTGGGAGGAGAGCCGGTACTGTCTCAACTGGTGAAAGTTCATGAGAGGCTCGGCGGAAGCGTTGTGGCACTTGAGCATGTTGAGGACAAAGACGTATCACGCTACGGAATCATTGCAGGTGAAGAGACTGAACCGGGCATCTTCAAGATTAGCGGAATGGTAGAGAAGCCGAAACTTGAGGACGCTCCGTCACGTTACGCAATCATGGGAAGGTATGTTTTGTCGCCGGAAATTTTCCCGTTGCTTCACACGCAACAGGCAGGTACAGGCGGAGAGATTCAACTGACTGACGCTATATGCGGACTTGCGAAGAGGGAGCCGGTCTGGGGAGTCGTTTACAGCGGAAAGAGGTTTGACTGCGGAACGCAAAAGGGCTGGCTGAGTGCGAACATTCAGCTTGCCCTCGAAGATGATGAACTTCGTGAAGTTGTCATGAATATTGTGAAGTAGAGATAACGCCCTCTCCGTGAATGGAGGGGGAATTTTTGTATGTAGCTATTTTTCCGTTGAAGGTCTAAAATATTTCAATCAATCTTTTTTCAAAATCATATTCAGGAGGAGATGTGTCTAGCTTCTAAAAATATTTGAAATTGTCATGTAAAGTGTTACCCAAAAGCACCTTGACAAAATGATAAAGGAGGAATAATCTGCTACGTAATGTCAGAGTGCTGGACAGGCATCACCAAACCTGAGAAATTGGGCTACCTCCGGCTAGGGGGGAAGTTAAAGCCTCTGGACTGCCGTACAAACCTTAGTAGAATTAGCGAACGGGGGCAGGAAATGTCGCAGAAATGCGGAAAGAACGAGGAAAACTCGAAAGAGTGTACACAGCACAATATTACACTTTTTACGTAGCAGTAGCACAATGAAAAAATTTGTCATTGCTCTCGTAATGGTCATGATGTTTGCAGTCATGGCTTCTGCTGCCGAGTCCGTCAAGGCTTACACCACGATGGAAGAGCCGTTAGCGAAGGCGTTATTTGACGCTTTCGAGGCTGACACGGGCATCAAAGTTGAATGGGTAAGGCTGTCAGGCGGTGAAGCGATCGCACGTCTTGAGGCTGAGAGGGCTAACCCGCAGGCGTCAATCTGGGTCGGCGGTGTAGGCACTCAGCATATTGAGGCGAAGCTGCGAGGACTTTCAACGCCTTACCGTTCAAGGGCTGCTGGAAGCATTCCCTCAAAGTACAGAGACCCCGAAAATTTTTGGACCGGACTTTATGTCGGACCGATAGCGTTCTGCATGAACACGGAAAGAGCGAAGGAACTCGGCCTCGAAATGCCAAAGAGCTGGGCAGACCTCCTCAAGCCCGAGTACGCTAAGAAAATCCGAGTCGCTCACCCAAGCACGTCAGGCACGGCCTACAACATGATTACCACCGTTATCAGAATCAACGGCGGTGATGAAGACAAAGCGTTTGCCTACTTCAAGGAGCTGGCCAAGTCTGTTGAACAGTTCACACGCTCAGGTTCAGCACCGGGCAAATCCTGCGCACTCGGTGAGATTCCGATAGCGATCGGCTACCTTCACGACCAGATTAAATTACAGCGTGAGGGCGCGAAGATTGAAATCGTTATCCCTTCTGACGGTACAGGCTTTGAGACAGCTTCAATGTCAATCCTCAAGGGCGGTCCCGATCAGTTGAACGCGAAGAAGCTCTATGATTGGGTACTCGGTCAGAAGGCAATGGATACAATAGCGAAATGGTACGTCATTCCGTTGTCGGACAAAGCCACGCCGACTGAGACGGGATTTTCACTCACAAGCATGAAGCTCGTTAATCAGGACGACCAGTGGGACGCAGCCAACAAAGAACGTCTGCTTGAACGCTGGAACAGGGAAATTTCAACTGCTCCCGAAAAGTAACGAGATGACATTCTGCCTCCTGTGATGCTGAGTCATGGGAGGCTGTATTTTTGCGTAAAGGAGGAAAAAATGTGAACAAGAAGATAATCAACTTCATCGTTACGCTTCTGTTTGTTGTGCTTGTCGGTTACTGGATATATTCCAGTGTCAGCGATGAGTTCATGAAGCAGACGGGAGCGTCTCAGCGTCGTACAGTTGAGACAGTAGCAGCCGGTTATCCTTCGGGCAATGAGGAAGTCATCGAGTGGCTCAAGAGACTCGAAGCTGAAACGTCAACTTATCGTGTCGCGTTCGTTCCTGAACTGCCCATGCCAGGCGAAAAGCTCACGTCAACACCTCAAGGAGACAGCGAGCTTTCATCGTTAGTGTCGGAAAACGCTCTTGACCCTGAGTTCGCAAAAGGTTTCGACAATGCAGCCTACGAGGAAATCTACAAGAGTTCACACAACTGGACTGTCGGCAAAAATGAAGAACAAGCTCTATTCTTCGCTCCAGCAATCGACATGAAGACACACGATGTTGAAGGGGCGTTGGTGTTCTCATTCAGCACTGACGGAGAACAGAACTTCATGAGAATGATGAACACTCTGTTTTTCTGCGCATTCGTGCTTTTCGCTGTAGTCATTTGGCAGCTCATGATGAGCAGAGATCCTATTGTCGGTTTCGCTCTTGCCGGACTGTTCCTGATGACGCTGATTTTTGTAGCTTACCCATTGTTCGAGGCTTTGAGGCTGTCATTCCTTGAGAACGGGAAATTTTCTCTCTCAACATGGAAGACGATACTACAATCAGAAGGCTACATGTCAGCGTTATGGGGAAGTCTCAAACTCGGCTGTTGGACGGCAACATTCTCAACGATTGTAGGCTTCCTTTTCGCTTTCGTTGTCTCAAGAACAAACGCTCCCTGCAAGAAGTTAATCTCAACAATGGGCGTACTGCCGGTAATATCGCCTCCATTCTCGTTGACGCTCTCAATCATTCTCCTTTTCGGCAACAACGGACTGATTACACGATGGCTGAGAGTTATCGGCTTGGACTTCTCGATTTACGGATTGCCGGGACTCGTTCTCGTTCAGACAATGGGAATGTTTCCGATCGCTTTCTTGACACTTGGGGGAGTCTTGCAGGCGATTGACTCAACATTTGAGGAAGCGTCATTGAATTTGTCTGCGAGCCGTTTCCAGACGTTCAGCAAAATCACATTCCCACTCGCCATACCGGGCATATTAAGCGCGTGGCTCTTGGTGTTCACAACATCATTGGCCGATTTCGCCAACCCTCTGTTACTCGCTGGAGACCTGAAAGTTTTGTCGCTTGAGTCCTACATCGAGGTTACAGGCATGAACAGACTCGGACACGGCGCGGCATTGTCGATATTGTTGCTCCTGCCGACATTAACGGCCTTCCTAGCTCAAAGATTCTGGGTGGCGAAACGTTCTTATGTTACTGTAACCGGCAAACCTTCAGGAAGAATCACAGAGCTTACGACACCGATAGTGAGAAGGATTTTGACGGGGATAATCTTTGCGATAATCATTTTCCTGATCATGCTGTACGGTACGATATTCGCTGGCTGTTTCGTCAAGAACTGGGGAATTGATTACACGTTCAGCCTTGAGAACATCACGGAAGCTATAACACGTTCGACTGACGCTCTGTTCGACACTGTAACGCTCGCTGCAATAGCAACGCCAATCGCCGGAATTATCGCAATGATAGCAGCACTGTTGATAGTCCGCAGAAAATTTCACGGCAAAAAACTTCTTGAGATGTTACTGATGACACCGTTCGCACTTCCCGGAACTCTTCTCGGAATCAGCTATATTCTAGCGTTCAACCATGCACCGATAATTCTCGTCGGAACAGCTGCGATAATCATCATCAATTACGTTATACGTGAACTTCCTGTAGGCATTGAGGGCGGTATAGCGTCATTGAGACAGATTGACCCGTCAATAGAGGAAGCCGCTACGGACTTGGGAGCGGATCAGGCTACAGTGTTCAGAACGATAGTGTTACCGTTGGTGAGACCTGCATTCCTTTCGAGCCTGTCATATACTTTTGTTCGTTCGATGACGGCGGTTAGCGCGGTAATCTTCCTGATTTCAGCTCGGTGGTATCACATAACCGTTTTAATCTACAACTTCTCGGAAAATCTCAGGTTCGGACTTGCCAGCGTACTGTCAACGGTGTTAATCATAATCGTATTCGGAGCGTTCGGAATAATGCGGCTTGTGGTGCGTGAGAACAGCAACCTCACAAAGAATGTAACGTGATGAAGAAGGGAGAAAAAGAAATTGGCGAGTAAGTCAGTAACATTTGACAACATAAAAAAGATATTCCGTGATCCACAGTCAGGGCAGGACGTAGCAGCAGTTGCGGGAGTATCATTCAGGCTTGAGCCCGGTGAACTGGTAACGCTTCTCGGTCCTTCAGGCTGTGGAAAGTCAACGATTCTGCGAATGCTGTCAGGATTTGAACAGCCAACGTCAGGAAAAATCATGATCGGGGATAATGACGTTACGAACACGCCCCCCAACAAGCGGGACACAGCGATGGTATTCCAGAGCTACGGACTATTCCCTCACATGAACGTTGCCGAGAATGTCGGTTACGGTCTGAAGCTCCGAAAAATTCCTCAGAACGAAATCGACACAAAGGTTCAAAAATTTCTCGAAATGGTAGGGCTTGGACAAATGGGGAAACGTCCGCCCTCAAGACTTTCAGGAGGACAGCAGCAGAGAGTCGCCCTCGCAAGAAGCCTGATTGTTGAACCGTCAGTGCTGTTACTCGATGAGCCTTTGTCGAACTTGGACGCACTGCTCCGTGAACAGATGAGAGTAGAAATTCGGCGGTTACAGAAATCGCTCGGAATAACGGCCATGTATGTTACTCACGACCGGGTGGAAGCTATGAGCTTGTCTGACAGAATCATAGTGATGAAGCTCGGACACATTATCCAGATAGGAACGCCGAGCGACATCTATAGGGATCCAGTTGACACATTTGTTGCGGGCTTTGTTGGGAAGGTGGCATTCTTCCCGTGCGAAGTGAAAGGACTTTCACCGCTCCGAGATGGGCGAAATCCCTCAAGGCTGGCGACAAAGCGTTGGTCATGGCCAGACCTGAGTCGCTTTCTGTCGGTGAACCGGGAAAGGGTGTTGAAGACGGAGTTGTTACGGCGAATATCTATCTCGGCAACAGCGTAGAGACTTGGGTTAAAACGGACTTGGGCAACGTTCTCGTACAGATTGATAACCCTGATGTCAAAAAAATCTGGGACGAAGGCGAGAAAGTTTCATTGACGTTTGACCCTGCGTTGACGAAGGTACTTGTTGACGACTTGGAGAAGTAAGACAGTAAAAAAACAGAACAGCCCCCAAAATTTTCGGAGGCTGTTTTTTTGTTACAATTTGAAGGTCTCAGCGACTCTCTCAAGTTCTTTGCGAATCTCAATGTGTTGAGGACAGGCCGACTCACATGCTCCGCACTTTATGCACTCGTCAGCGGTCTTGTGTCCCTGCCCTTTAACGTCCCAGTCATGACGGCCCTGAGCAAGCTCGTAATTCCCGTAAAGCGTGTACATGTTGAGCGCACCGAATGAGCCTGATATACCGATGTCCATCGGACAGACTTTGGCGCAGTAGTTGCATGTCGTACACGGAATAATCGGAACGCGTGCTAACTCCTCGCCTGCCTTCCTGATGACTTCTTTTTGTTCGTCAGTCAGGTGTGTAAAGCCCTTCATGAACGAAAGGTTATCCCTCATCTGCTCAATGTTCGACATTCCCGAAAGAACGGTGATGACTCCTTCGAGGTCCGCGGCGAATCTCAACGCCCATGAAGCGCATGAAGCGTCAGGGTCGTAATCCTTGAAGATTTTTGCGACCGACTCAGGAGGCGTGGCAAGATTTCCGCCCTTGACGGGTTCCATGATGATGACGGGCTTGTTATGCTTTCTTGCGACCTCGTAGCACCTTCGGGACTGTATAGCGTGGCTCTCCCAGTCAGCGTAATTTATCTGAAGCTGTACGAACTCCGCTTCAGGGTGCTTGTTGAGAATCTCTTCGAGCTGTTCTGGCGTTGAATGGAACGAGAAGCCCAAGTGTTTGATGCTGCCTTTTTCCTTTTCACCGAGAAAATAATCCCACAATCCGAACTCCTCAAAAGGTTTGGTCCTAGCATCGCCCAAATTGTGAAGAAGGTAAAAATCAAAGTAGCCTGCTCCGGTCTGCTTGAGTGAAGTTGTGTATTGAGCGATTGCGTCTTCTTTTGACGCGCATTTAATCCACGCTGCGTTTTTTGTCGCTAGCTGAAATTTCTCTCTCGGGTAACGTTCCACGAGTGCTTTACGTACAGCGTCCTCACTTCCTGGATAAGCCCAAGCCGTATCAAAATACGTGAAGCCAGCCGCTAAGAACTCATCAACCATTTGTTTTGTCTGCTCAATGTCGATAACGTCATCAGAGCCTGCAACTCTCGGAAGACGCATTAACCCGAAACCTAATTTGCCGATCTCTTCGCCTAAGTATGACATTACTGTTTCCCCCTCGTTGAAATTGATTGCGATGATGATAACACGATAATCCATACTTTAAGCAAGCAGAGGCAAAATTATTTTCCACCAAGTGAAAATTTTTGACGGTGGTTAGAAAACTGCTAGTCCCGCGTCAACGTCTGCTCCGTCTTCTTCCTTCCTCATCAGGGAATAATCCGAATTTTGACAGACCCGCCGCTCCCTGTTCAAGTCTCGACACAGCAAGAGGCATTAACTCAACGATAACGTGATTGTCCTTGAGCCTTATTGCTCCGACTTCTGAACGTTCAACCTTCAGCGCACGGCACATAGCGTTCAGTACATGGCCGACATCTTGAGCTTGAATGCTCTTGAAACTTTTGAACGCTCCTTTAGGCTTTGACGTTTTCGGTTGGGGCATTGGACGCTTTGAGGGCTTTTTGTTTCGACGTTCCTGTTCACGCTGTAATTCACGGTCGAGGGCGTAGCCTTTGTTGCGTGTGCTCAAGACCGAGAGAAGTTTTGCGATTATCACTTTCGGTTCAGCCCGTGTCATCAGGTCATTAGCCCACTTCACGCACTCCGAGTAATCAGCGTCAACAGGTGCCGAAAAAATATCCTGTTCCGCTGAATCCCTCCATGCTGAACGTATCTTGTCGATGCCGGGAATGTCAAGCCATTCGGTTTTTATGTTCGTCCCTCTCAACATCTCTCTGAAGCGTCCGATTTCAGGCGGTGCCAGTAACACTATGTTGACACCTTCATGACCTGCTCGCCCTGTCCTTCCTGAACGGTGAATGAATGTCTCCCTGTCGTCAGGAAGTCCTAGCTGTATGACGTGGCTCACTCCTTCAATGTCAAGTCCTCTTGCTGCCACGTTAGTTGCAACGAGACAAGGCACTGACCCCGATTTGAACGAGGCAAGTACTGCGTTTCTTTCGCCCTGAGTCATATCGCCCTGCAAGGCTGCCGCGCTGAAGCTGTGATCTTGAAGCCTCTGAGCGATTTCGATTGATTCCATTTTTGTGTGACAGAAAACAAGACTCCTCGAAGGGTGTTCCCATAAGAGAATGTCAACAAGTCCCTCAAACCTTTTCTGCGATGGAATCCTGTAGACCCTGTGAGTAATATCGCCATGCTGTTCGCCTTCGTCATTAACGGCTAGCATTATAGGCTCATCGAGATAACGTTCGGCAAGTTCACGGACTTCCGGTGGCATTGTCGCTGAAAATAGCCATCGTCTACCGCTGGGCAAAGCATCGAGTATAGCTTCAAGTTCCTCACGGAATCCCATGTCAAGCATCAAGTCGCCTTCGTCAAGAACAACGCTGTGAATGTCATCGGTGGCGAAACTGCCACGCTGAATGTGGTCTCGGACTCTTCCGGGCGTGCCTGCTATTATGGCTGCTCCGTGCTTGAGGGCTTTCAACTGCGGTACGATGTCCATTCCTCCGACTAATGAGGCGCATGATATTTTGAGGAATTTGCCGAGATATTCCGCTTCGTCCGCTGTCTGCTGGGCGAGTTCTCTTGTGGGCGCGAGGATTAACACTTGCGGGTTACGCTCGCCGATTTTCATCTCCTGCATCAACGGCAGAAGGAACGCTAATGTTTTTCCTGACCCTGTTTTTGCCCGGACGATTAAGTCATGGTTCCAGTCTTCGGAGAGTACACGGTCTTGAACTTCCATAGGAGATGAGAAGCCGTGATGATCGAGTGCGGAGAGTAATTCTTTTCTGAGGCCGTAGCTTTTGAAATCCAAAATAATATTTTTCCTCCAAAATATTTATGTTTATCTGGATATTATAACGCTGTGAAGGCTTTAGGTAAGTGATTAGCAGAGCGTGTGAAGAATATGTTATACTACATTTTCAAAGAAGGCGATTCGATTGGGTCAAAAAGAGAAGCTCATTGCCAAACTGAAATCATCTCCGAAAACTTTCACTTTTGACGAGGCCGAAACATTACTGGGGTATTTCACTTATTACCGCAGCAACAAAGGGAAAACCAGCGCTTCAAGAGTCATGTTCAAAAGCGAGCAGTAAAAGACGAAAATTTTACTGCACAAGCCTCATCAGCGTAAAGAACTTCTAGAGTACCAAATTAAGCAGCTAATTCAGCATTTAGAGGAGGAGGGGTTGCTGTGAATAACATCATGCAGTATAAAGGCTACGTGGGCAGCGTAGAGTTCTCCGAAAACGATGGCATCTTATTCGGCAAAGTACAGGGCATTCGTTCCTTAATCTCCTACGAGGGTACATCAGTACAGGAACTTCTAGACGATTTTCACGGTGCTGTCGATGACTATCTTGCCTCGTGCGCAGAAGAAGGTTACGAACCTGAAGCCGCTTTCAATGACAGATTAAACATTCACTTCAAAAAGCCTGATACACACAGACGAATCGCAATCTACGCAATGACACACGATCAAACTGTCAACAATTTCATAAACGATACTGTCGAAGAAAAACTTAATGCAATAGGCGCATGATAGCAGGCCGGGCGAAAATACCCGGTCTGTTAATGCCCGTGAGGAGTCAAATTCAACATGGCTTTCTCGTACACTAAATCCGAATGCAGCATGACACAGAAACACGCGCTCAATGGGATTATCGCCAGCCATATAGTGTACTGTCTCATCATCGGCGCAAGTGCCGTAACAGTCGCTCCGCCCCCGAAAAACGCAAGTATTATCTTCGCGTGCTTGGCCATCTTCGCACGGGCTTCGGCTTCCTGCTCATGATGCTTGATGATCCTCGCTATGCTTATCCCGATCTGCCTGACATGATTCGTAACAAACGTTGTCGCCATTGGCACACCTTCAGCTTGACGGAACGTGTTGAACTGCATCGAACACAAAAAGCATATTATCACCTGCACAATTTGATCCGGCCATGTAAACGGTATAAACCCCACAATAAACAGTGTAACAATCTCAATGCCGACTAAAAGAGTGTCCCATCTGATGAACTTTGCCTGCCTGACTTTTTGAGGCAGAATTTCCGACAATATCGTCCCGGCTATGTATGCGAAAAACGGAATAATATAGTAAAAAGCAACTCCATATCTTCCCCAGCCTACAGCAGCCGCCATCTTCACAATATTTCCAGTCTGAGCGTTGCAGAAAACCTGCCCCCTCAAACTGTACGTGTAAAGTCCCATCATTCCTCCGGCAACAGCAAGAAGCTCAAATATATAGTACTGTTCACAGGTCAGGTAAAATTCCCGATGAAGTTCCTTGTGTAACTCTTTGTGCTGTTCACTCTTGAATTGTTCCTGCATTCTTCACACAGCCTTTCTTGAACGGACATAATCCGCAGTGTTCAGTTTTCGCATTGTACGACGATTCCAAATCTGACGCACACATTTCCGCAGCCCTCGCTATTCTCTCACGTATTCCCTCAAAATCAGTGATGACTCTCTCTCTTGTCTCATTCTCTTTCAGAAATACCGCAATCGTTCTGACTCGGTCAAGTTTCTTCATGTCGTGTATAACGTAAGCGTAAAAATCCATTTGAGACTCATACAGTCCCGGCGGTACGTCATTAACTTCAGTGATCTTGTAGTCAACAATCATGTCATCAATCACAGCGTCAACAGCTCCGGCTAGAACCGTTTTTCCGTCAAGAGAAATCCTGAAGCGATGTTCACGCTCAACGCCCTGAGTGTTACGCATCATGATTCCCGTTTCACTTTCGATAAAATTCATCAGCCATTCTTTGACTTGAGACTTCTCGTTTCGGTCATTCCTTCGCCAAGCATCACGAATATGACCGGGCAGGCGTGAAAGTATTTCGTTCTTGTCATGAAGATAGTGATCAATCTCGGTCTCGTAATCACCGCTGAAATTTATTTTCGACAAAATCCAGTGTACAAGACTCCCAAGTTCAGCACCGCCAACAACATCATCGTTATTCTCACGGTCTGTCATCTCCCATTCGAGAGTCCTCCCTTGACGGTACTTTCTCCGCCACGCAAAAGGGCACCACTCAAACAGAGCGAACGATGTCGCCGAAAACTGTCTCAAAGCTCTCTCAGCCTTCTGCACTGTGAGTTTTGTCAGCGTTTCTTCCGGGAAGGTCATCATCTCTGTCAATAATTTCAGGCGTTACGTCATTCATTCCCTCAATGCTTCTCAACAAAAATTCTGACCACGTGCCGTCATAACCTTTCGGCCTGAAGTCGCCTGCGTCAATATCTCTCCTGCTGAGGGGCTTAATCAGTCCGCAGAATATCAAGCTGTCTTGAGCCCTCGTGCAGGCAACGTAGAATAATCTCTCTTCCTCTTCTTCGTCTCCTTGTTCCGATAAGAGGCGGTGCCACTGTGAGAACTTCATCGCTAAATTTTCACTGCCTGATATTTCGTCCGGCACGCTGTTGAAGACTAAGCCTAATTCGCGTGAAGCCCTCAGTTTTGACGAGTCAATTTTTTTGCGTGTCCTGTCCTCGAATATTACTGTTACCGGGTATTCCAGTCCCTTCGCTGAGTGAACAGCTCCGAGTCTCACGGCGTTTTCGTCTTCATCATGCCATGAAGGTTCGTCAAGCGATGCCTCGTTCCTGACTGAACGTGTCATGTATTCAGCGCATGAGACAAGACTTCCGCCGACTGATGATTGAAATTCGCGTGCTATTCCGAGAGCGAGTCTTACGTTTCGCAAAACTCTCAGCCTGTCTCTTTCACTGTAACAAGAAAGCCACTTGCGATTGTTATCGTAATACGACAAAATCCCCGAAGCCCCTTCATGTTCGCCGATGACAGAAAGTTTTTCGAGCAATGCGTAAGCGTCAGGCAGGTTTTCACGTATCAAGTCAATCGGACTGTGTTTTTTGTCGACAATAGCGAGGCATTTCGTTACGGCATCATCTTCCTTCACGCCTGAGAACGGAGACATTAGCCAGCCTGTTACCGAAAAATTATCGCTCATGTCAGCAGCAGCCCTCAACGTACAGACAACATCGCCTATCTCGCCTCTGTTGAAATAATTGCTGCTCCTGTCCTGCAACGAAGGAACGCCGAAACTTTCCAGAGCTTCTTCAAGTATAGTGAAAGCTCCCCTTCCCCTTGAAAGTATAGCGAAGTCGGAAAATTTCACGGGACGAATGATTTTGTTCTTCTTGTCCCAGACCGTGAAGCCGCCTTTCACCCATGACGATATTTTTGACGCTATATGTTCCGCCAAAATTTTCTTGCTTTCGGCTGATCCATAGTCATTGCGCAGAAGGTATACGTCAAATTCCGGCATCGTTCCAGATTCTCTCTCATTGCCGTAATCGAATGGAGCAAGAATGTTATACTTGACTCCCATCATTGAGGGCTGACGGCTTATGCCATGAGGCCATAAATTTTTGAACATCGTGTTAATTTTCGCTAAAAGCCCGGCTCTTGTCCTGAAACTTTGGTCAAGGCTGACTTTCTTTGTATCAGAACGTCCGCTGAGGTGCGCGAAAAGTGAAGGGTCAGCGTGCCTGAACTTGTAGATTGACTGTTTAGGGTCTCCGACGGCGAAGAGGCTTGAGTCTTCCCTGTAGCCTTTGAGAGAGTAAATCATTCCGAACTGGAGGGGGTCAGTGTCTTGGAACTCGTCAACTAGAATGTGTTTGAATGTCCGCCTTATGCCTTGTTTTTCAACGGTGCGTTTTGCGTGAAGTATCATGTCAGAGAAGGAGAGAAGACCACGTTTTGATTTCATCATGTCCCACATTCCCCAAGAGACAGCGCAGAATTTCATCAGAGCGGAACGCATTTGTTTTTCTTGTTTCGTGAGCGGTGCGCTGAAGTTTTCTGTTACAGCTTTCACGGCTGACGGCTGACTATTCCGCCAGTTTCCCAGAGTCATTCCTAGATTTTCGCTCAATGCTGCGAAGGGCTGACCTGCATTAGCTGTGATACCTGACTCATTCAGTACAATGTCCCTGTAAAATTTTTCGAGTGAAGAGTCGTTTACTTCTTGTGATTTTTGCTCCGCCAGCAAATTGTTCAGCCTTGCGCCGTTCCCGTTAGGATTATTTGCTCTCGGAAGCTCCATAGAATAGAACAAGCTCCAAACTTTTCTCCACTCGGAACGCAGAATATCTCTAACTATCTCGCTCGCCACAGAAACAATTTCCGAGTCATCATCAGCCCATTTCATCATGTCCTCCCAAGAATGCCCCGATGAAGCGTGAAGCTCTGCACAGTCTTTGGCGAAATCACTCAGAGTCTTCGCTCCCCATTTCGACACGGCAGAACTCATAACTTCATCACGGTCAAGAAATTTCGCCGCCTTGAGAATTTCACCGCCCGTGTAATTCCGTGCCATTCTCGACAGTGAAGCGAATTGAGCGGCGTTTCGGACATCTTCCCAGAATGCCTGCTCCTGATGAGGTGAAATCACTGAGGCTTTCGGGTCAATGTCAAGCGAGAGTCCCGACTCACGTATCAATCTCCCGGCGAATGAATGTATCGTTGAGATCCATGTATCGCTGAGGCCGTCAAGAATTTTCTGCCTTCGTTCAACTGGGAATCGTTCAAGGGATTCAGTGATGAGCGATTCGATTCTGGCTTTCATTTCTCCTGCTGCTGCTTCGGTGTAAGTCAGCGTGAGAATGTCCGATGGCATTAAATCATCATCATCAAGCAATAGCCTCAAGTAACGTTGTGATAAAACCCAAGTTTTTCCCGTGCCTGCTCCGGCTTCAACGGTGATTATTTTTTCGTCCGCCGTGATTGCTTCGAGCTGGCCTTTAGGGGTATCGGCTGGCAATGAAATTTTCAACACAAAAACTCCTTTCAGGTTAATTATTAAAAAATAATATCATTCACTTTTCTGTTATAAAATAACATAATTGGAAAAATTTTCTTTAATCAAGAATGAATTTGTAATGAAACACAAGTTTTGTGCGTTACTGCTGACACTCCTCATTCTTCTCGGCTCAGGGACGAGCCAAGCGGTAATCGTTCCTGACAGCACGGGGCAAAACCCTCTGCCATTGAGTCAGATACCCGACATAATCAGGCATGTTACAAACCGTACGTCAGGCGACATCTCAATGCAGAAAGATTCTCTCATGATCCTCAACGCTGAGTTTAACGAAAGTGATAAAAGCTCCTACACACTGACAGCGGGCTTCTATGACTTCACGGAAAACGGCGTTGTCTTCAACAAGGATTTTTCTATCGGCTCATCATCGGCAGGGACTTACGTCAGCTACACCGACTACATGTCTTCAACTTTCCCGGTCAACATGTCGTCATCATCTAATGAGAAAGTAGTTGCTACAAGCTCAGTGCGCGAACACTCCGATAGGGATATTTCAGCTCTCTCAATGATCGCTAAAGGCGGCTACGAATCTTTTGACGTAAGCGAAAAGCGTATCGCTATCCCTTTTGAGAGACCTGTTATCATAGACGGCGGAATTGCTGTCGGCTATCAGCGCATGAGCGCAAAAGGTTTCAGCGGTGATGTAGTCCTCGAAGCGTTCAGAAAGAACGATTAAGGAAAGAACGAGGAAAACTCGAAAGAGTGTACACAGCACAATATTACACTTTTTACGTAGCAGATAAAGTCTATGGATTTTCCCGCTCTGAATTTTTTGGGCCTAAGTAAAATTAACTATTGCAATTTTGAGACTAAGGGTTTAATATTCCCCGCGTTGTTCAGTTAGCACTCTTTTTGACTGAGTGCCATTAAGACATCAGGAGGCAATATAAAATGAAACTGAAACCGTTAGGCGACAGGATAGTTGTAAAAGTACTTGAGCGTGAAGAGAAAACGAAGAGCGGGTTATTCCTTCCCGACACAGCGAAAGAGAAACCCACTGAGGGCGAAGTTATCGCAGTAGGCACGGGCAAAATTCTCGACAACGGCCAGAAGCAGCCCGTTGAAGTCAAGGTCGGCGACAGAATTATTTTCAGCAAGTACGCTGGTACAGAAGTGAAACTTGACGGCGAGGAACTTGTTATCTTCAGTGAGAGAGACGTTCTCGCAATCGTAGAGAAATAAGGAGGGATTTATCATGGCAAAAATTCTAGCGTTTGGCGAAGAAGCCAGAAGAGCAATGCTCAGAGGTATAGACAAAGTAGCAGACACAGTAGGAGTAACGTTAGGGCCCAAAGGACGCAATGTAGTACTCGAAAAGAAATTCGGTTCCCCAATGATCACCAATGACGGCGTAACGATAGCGAAAGAAATCGAGCTTGAAGACCCGTTCGAGAACGCTGGCGCACAGCTCCTCAAAGAAGTAGCGAGCAAGACCAACGATGTAGCCGGAGACGGTACGACAACAGCAACGATTTTCTCACGAGCGATTATCCGTGAGGGCATGAAGAACGTTGCAGCAGGCGCAAACGGAATGTTAATGCGTCAGGGAATCGAGAAGGCGATCGACTTTGTTGTTGAGGAACTCAAGAAGCAGTCAACGCCCGTCAAAGAGAAAGAGAAAATTCAGCAGGTAGCGTCAATCTCAGCGAACAATTCAGCAGTCGGCGCACTCATCGCTCAGGCAATGGAGAAAGTCGGCGAGGACGGCGTTATAACGATTGAGGACAGCCAGACAGTCGGAACGACTCTTGAGATGGTCGAGGGACTTCAGTTCGACAAAGGCTATATCAGCCCCTACATGGTAACGGACAGCGACAGAATGGAAGCAAGTTTTGACGATGCTTATATCCTCATTCATGACGCGAAGATCAGCAACATCAAAGACCTTCTTCCCGTTCTCGAAAAAGTCGTGCAGACAGGAAAGCCATTAGTCATCATCGCTGAAGACGTAGAAGGCGAAGCACTTGCAACGCTCGTTGTGAACAAGCTGCGCGGAGTTATGCAGGTTGCAGCGGTCAAGGCTCCCGGTTTCGGCGACAGAAGAAAGGCAATGCTTCAGGACATCGCTATTGTAACCGGCGGTCAGGTAGTCAGCGAAGAGACCGGCATGAAGTTTGAGAATACTGAACTGTCAATGCTCGGACGTGCCAAGAAAGTCAAAATCACAAAGGAAGATACGACAATCACACAGGGCGCAGGAAACCCTGACGAAATCCGCGCAAGAGCTCATCAGATTAAGAAAGAAATCGAGGACTCAACGTCAGATTACGACAAGGAGAAACTTCACGAGAGACTTGCGAAACTTGTCGGAGGCGTTGCGGTAATTCAGGTAGGTTCAGCGACTGAGACCGAACAGAAGGAACTCAAGCACCGCATCGAGGACGCTCTCAACGCTACACGTGCAGCCGTTGAGGAAGGCATCGTAGCAGGAGGCGGAGTCGCTGCGTTGAACTGCGCTACAGCACTTGAGCCGTTTGTCGAGAAACTTTCCGGCGATGTCAAGACGGGAGCGAGAATCGTTCTTGACGCACTGAAAGCTCCGTTGTACCTCATTGCAACGAACGCAGGCTATCAGGGGATCGGACACGGACTCAATGCCGCAACAGGCGAGTATACCGACATGGTAGCGGCAGGAATCATTGACCCCGTGAAGGTAACACGTTCAGCGTTACAGAACGCAGGTTCAATCGCGGCTATGGTACTCACGACTGAGGGAATCGTTGCTGATAAACCCGAAAAGAAAGAAGCCGCTCCAGCGATGCCCGGCGGTATGGGCGGAATGGACGGTATGTATTAGACCGAATGAAAATCAGTCCCCGTTGCTTTTGAGGCAGCGGGGATTTTTTGATACAAATTTGTTATCGTCAGCAAAGTAACGCCACAAAAAATTTCTGCACTCTTCAGCGTAATCAATATTGATACGTTCAGACGTTCTCACTCGGAAATTTCTGCTTCCTTCCGAGATGTAAAGGACATTTCCGCACAAATCAATTCCGTAATGTTCTCGTGAAATTCCCATTGCTGAACATAATTTTCCCGGACCATTGCAGAGATTGACGGTTGATTTTGTTTTTCGTCTTTCTGACATGAGCGTTAAGCCTTCGAGGGGTTCAAGTGAGCGAATCAAAACGGCTTCGGGTTTTCCCTTGACGCTTGCCGTAACGTTGAAGCAGTAATACATTCCGTAAATCATGTAGACATAAGCTAATCCGCCCTCATGATACATAATTTCGGTGCGTTCCGTGCGCTTTCCTTTGTAACTGTGGGCGGCTTTGTCCTCCGGGCCTCTGTAGGCTTCTGTCTCAACGATTATTCCTGATGTTCTGCCTTCAGGCGAGTCGTGAACGAGTATTTTTCCGATTAACTCTTCAGCAACAGTACAGGCATCACGGCGATAAAAATCACGCTCAAGAATCGTCATTCCTCGTAGATCATTCGCACTATCTTTCCGTCCTTGATGTTGAACGTCAACAAAGTAGAACTCCCTGCAATGTACCGCCATGCTGAATCGCTCATGCTGTCGGGTTCGCCGAGTTTGTCGGAAAGTACGCTCACATTGTCGCCGATCTTAACATCACCGAAACTGCAGCCGGTTTTCCACGCCTCGACTCTGACAAGCCAGCCCTTTTCGTCATATCTTCGTTTGACTTCCGGTCCGCTCTCGTACTCGTCATAATAATCGTTGTCCTTGTAGGGAGCGTAGGTCAGAAGAATTTTAATGATAAATTTACCGATTTCGGACTGTTGTATTTCTTCGTCATAGTATGGGACGATATATTTTCCGAAAACGAAAGCAGAGTCCTGAGCGTTTGACGGCAGAATTTCGTACCAAAGTTCACCGTCAACAACAGTCTGACCATCAATTATTACTTTGTCGTCAACGTTGAGCCGACCCCAAATATCAGATTCGGTGTCAGGGTTAGCACGGTAACGGACGTATGAGCCTGTACACACTCCGACTGTCGGGAACTCAACGAATTTTGAACGAGCCTCACATAATGACACGCACAGAAGAAGCACGGCAATGACCGCAAGAAATTTTTTCATTATTATTCCTCCTTTTTTGTACGGTAATTTTCTCGTATTATTTTGATACTGACAAGACCATTTCCCCTCATCACGTGCCAGTAATCGAAGCCGTTGACACGCTTTGCCTTGAGATTTTTCGCAAGTGCTGCGCAGGTGTGAATGTCGAGAATTTCGCCTTGATACAGTAATTTTCCGTTTGATTGCAACTTTGCGTATTCATGGCCGTCTTTGAGGTAGAATTTTTCGCCGGTAACAAAAAATCCAGCCTCTATCATCTCGGTAATTGACACTTTAACGGGCTTAACGTCAAAATCAGCGCGGGCAATCTCAGTGTCAGCAAAAGAAATTTCATCAAGCCTCTTTTCACCGTAAGCGTAATAATTTTCATCGCGTTCAATCATGACGTAATTACGGCCTAATTTCTTGGCTGCTGCTCCTGTCGTCATTGTTCCTGCGAAAGGGTCAAGAACTGTGTCGCCTATGTTTGACGAAATTGCTATGATTCGTTCAAGGAGGGCGAGAGGTTTTTGCGTAGTATGAAGTTTTCTGCCGTTTGAATCTTTGAGGCGTTCGCTTCCTGAACACACTGGGAATTTCCAGACTGAACCCATTTGTTTGCCGGGCGGCTCATGATTGAGGGCTTTAGCGGTCTTGTAATGGAACGTGAATTTTGCCCGCCTGTCTTTGACCGCCCATATTAGAGTTTCGTGGCTGTTGTTGAGGCGTGTACCCATGAAGTTTGGAGTCGGGTTTGACTTCTGCCAGATGATGTCGTTGATGAGCCAGTAGCCGAGATGCTGCATGGCCGAGCCGATTGTGTACACGCACTGCATTGAGCCTATGACCCAGAGAGAGCCGGAGGGCTTGAGGAGTCTCCGGCATTCCCTGAGCCATTGAAGGGTGAATGACTCGTAGTCATCGAGGGTGTTGAACTTGTCCCACGAGTCATTACAGCCCTGAAACTCTGTGCCTTCGACTCGGTGGAGGACTCCTTCTGTGCGCATCCAGTAGGGAGGGTCGGCGAAAATCAGGTCGATTGATTCGGCAGGGAGCTTCGGCATCTCGATGAGTGAGTCGCCGTTGATGATTGTGCTGTTGTCGCTCATTGTCTACAATCCAAAAATCTCCGCATGAGTTCCGAGCCTCTCAAGCCTCAGCCATTCATCGCCTATGTATTCGTACACGAGAAGGAAATCGGGCTTGATGTGGCATTCCCTAGAGCCTTTCCAGTTACCATGAAGCTGGTGGTTTTATACGAAAGCGGAAGTGTCTCATCTTTAGCCAGCGCATCAATCACAGCAGGCAGTTCCTCATCAAGAGTTTTGCTGTACATTCCCTTTCCTGCACGCTTAATATCTCTCCTGTAAGGGCTACTCTCCACGACACGCCTCATGAATTTCAGCTACAGCCTCCTCAACTGTCATAACATACCCGATGCCGTGCCTTGCCTCATACATTGCGTCAAGAGTCTCACGTGTTGGATTCCCGTACTTGTCCCAAACAGGAGAAGGCTCATCACTCTCATCGTCATCATCGTAGTAACTTGGATCATAGTTCCAGTGTTCGAGAATCTCTTCTATCTCTTCATCTGTCATTTTCCTGTCGAATAAGAAATTTTTTGCCGGTCTATCTAATACTGCCTCCATAATTATCACCTCAAAACAATTATAGCCCCCGCAAGTTTTACGCTCACAGGGGCATTTCCATTACGCTGTCCTCTGCGAAATACCTCTCATTCCGCAGATCGCCCAGTCAGTATTCACACTCGTTATCACGCTTCCGCAGTACTCACAGCGTGCCGAAGCATTGAGCTTTATCGGCGCACCGCAATGCGGACAAGTCTCGGACTTCGTGCCATCGCTCTCAGGATTCGTAACGCTCCCGGACTTCCTGCAAAGTTCTATCTCGTACTCCATGAACTTTTCGCGCTTCCTGTCGCCTGAAATCAATTCCCCTGTCCTGTCGTCAAGAACATACGACACAATCCTTGACGATAAACTCACCGTGATGTAGTCCATTCCGGCCGACTGTCTCCAGCCTGCAAGCCCCGTGTTAAGCACAGCGATTCTCTCCGTGTAATCAGTCCGTCCAAGTTTCCTGAACTGTTCGAGCTGACCGTCCATCTGCGAGAAGAATTTATCCGTCATGTACGGTCTCAGCGGTGAAATGTCCTTCTTCTGCCACGTCTCCTGCATCTGTACATACAAGTTCGACATCAGCGTTTTGACTCTCTCCTCGTCAAACTGAGGGTCAAGCTCCAAGTATTCACTCATCGGCCGTAACACTCTCACATTTTCCTGAACGTTGATTACGCTGGGCTGCCCTTGACGCTTTTTGCTGCTGCGGTGAATGATGATCCATATCACGAAGAACACGAAAAGCGTAATCGCTACGCCTTCAAACTCGTCTAAATCATCATCGTCATCGCTCGAACTTGAATGAGGCGACAATACTCCGGCAGTCGGAATGAAGTTGACGTTACCGCCTGAACTTCGTGTCGTTGTCCTCGTGCTGTAAGAACCTGATGATGACGATGACGAATGTGATGATGATGAACTTGATGAATGTGAACTGCTGTAATCAGAATTTCCCGAAAAGCTCCCAAAATCTGAATAAGCTATTCCAGCGAAAATTAACGTTGCGAAAACTATCAGACCGGCTAAAAATCGGCGTTTCATGTTTTTGACCTCCATGTTTAATTTTGCCGTTATTATACTCAAGTTGAGAGTGTTGACAAAAACGAGGGGTGCGAGTAAAATCTCTTTTGTTGCGTTCCGCCATAGCGCAATCGGCAGCGCGGATGACTGTTAATCATTAGGTTCCAGGTTCGAGTCCTGGTGGCGGAGCTGGAAGAAAGGAAGCTTTCCGAAAACAAACGGAGAGCTTCTTTTTTTGTGTTTTATGAAAACCACTTGCTATGCAAAGTCCCTTCCTTCATGTAAAGTATTGCTATGATTGAAATCGGCAAAATACTTCGGAAGGGGAAAGTATAGAAGCATAATTGATGAACTTCCCCGTGTCATTGATGTCCTGAAAGATGACGGAACTTTAGACGCTTCCAACCGGGATCATAGATAGGTAACATGAAGGACAGGTGTGAATGTCATCTTGCTTTTGACCTTGTTCTTGTCTACAAAATGACAGGTGATGACATTCTGTTTCTGCCCAACATCGGGAGTCATTCAGAGGCACTTGGGCTATAATTCTCATGAGGTGATAACATGATTATAGCTACATTCAATGTCAATTCAGTTCGGGTACGGCTCCCAATCCTAGAACGATGGCTCAAAAATTCCTCGCCGGATTTCCTCTTCATGCAGGAAACTAAAACTCAAGACGAATTTTTCCCCTCCCTAGCGTTTCAGGAAATGGGCTACCGTTCTTACTATCACGGCGGTAAAAGTTACAACGGTGTCGCCGTCCTCGTCAAAAATAATATTGATGACGTTGATGTTACTTTCGGATTTGATGACGCTGATTTTGACACAAGAGTACTCACCTTGCGTCACAAAAATTTAACCGTCCTCAACACTTACGTTCCTCAAGGAAAATCTATCGACAACCCCGACTTTGAAGTCAAAAAAAATTTCCTGTCCCGTGTCAAAAATATCATTGAACACCAACATCAAGGCTTGTTCCTCTGGCTGGGAGACCTCAACGTTGCGCCGGAAAAAATTGACGTTACTCGCCCTGAGACAAAGAAAAATAACGTCTGCTTCTGTGACGAAATCCGAAAAGTCTTCAGTGAAACAAAAAACAGCCTCGTTGATGTTCTGAGACTGTTCGATAAAAATTCCAACGTCTTCACTTATTACGATTACAAGGTGAAAGACGCTGTTGACCGTAATATCGGCTGGCGCGTAGACCACATGCTCGCATCTCAAAAACTCGCCGATCTCGCAGTGTGGTGCAAGCCCGATACTGCTCCGAGAAAATGGGAGCGTCCTTCAGATCATGTACCGCTTGCTGCTGAGTTCAATTTAGAGTAGACCGAAAAATTCAAGTCTCCTTCTGCATTCTTCACGTCCCATAAGTTCGGCAACCTCAAAAATTCCCGGACTCACTTTCATTCCCGTCAGCGCAAATCTCAGGGGCATCGCATAATCCTTCATCTTTGCCCCCTCATGCTGGCCTATCCACGAACGCGCTATCTCTTCAAGTTCGCTCGCCTTCCACGCTTCATGAGCGAATATCATCTCAAAGAACGGGCGCAGTTTCTCTCTGTCTACTGCTTCAGCGTTCCATCGTTCCTTCACCGGCTCAAACGATACGAAATAATCCGAGAACTCTGCCATCTCCTTCGCCGTCCGTCCTCTTCCGGCCATGAGCGTCAATGCGTCCTCAAGATATTTCACTCCTCTTGTTGACTCCACTTCTTCTACAGGGAGTCCTGCCTCAATCCAGAACGGTTTGACCATTGAGAGCCTCACTTCAGGCGGAAGTGCCTTCAAATGTTCCTGATTGATGTAGTTCAGCTTGTCGAAATCAAACACTGCCGCCTTTCTTGTTACCCTAGAAAGCTCGAAAAGTTCAGCAGCTTCATCACGTGTGAAAATCTCTTTGTCATCTCCGGCCGACCAGCCCAAAAGCGCAAGGAAATTGAACATCGAGTCAGGCATGTAGCCCATGTCCCTGTATTCGTAGATGCTTGTTGCTCCGTGCCTCTTGCTGAGTTTCTTCTTGTCTCGTCCAAGTATCATCGGAAGGTGCGCAAATTCTGGAACTTCCCAGCCTAACGCACGGTAAATCAAAATCTGTTTGGGAGTGTTCGAGATGTGATCTTCTCCCCTGATAACGTGGGAAATCTTCATCAAGTGATCGTCAATGACTACAGCGTAATTATACGTCGGCATTCCGTCGCTCTTAATGATGACAATATCCTTGAGCTTGTCGGAATCCTTCTCACGAAGTCCATCGCTCATCACGTCAATCTGACCGTACACAATATCCTTGAACGATATATCCTGTCCCGGCTCTACACGGAAGATTATCGCTTCGCCGTCCCTGTAGGCTTTCCCGGCTTCAACGAGCTTTTCGGCGTAGTCCCGGTAAATCTCAAGACGTTCCGACTGTCGGTAAGGCCCAAAATTTCCACCGATGTCCGGCCCTTCGTCCCAATCAAGTCCAAGCCACACCATTCCCGACATGATTGTTGACTCGTATTCCTTCGTTGAACGGACTAAATCTGTATCTTCGATTCTGAGAATGAATTTCCCTTTGTTGTGCCTTGCCCACAGCCAGTTGAACAAAGCTGTATGCCCTCCGCCGATGTGTAACGCTCCTGTAGGGCTTGGGGCAAATCTTACGCGAACTTCTGACATGTTAATACTCCTTGTTGAAAAATTTTTGACTGACCACTGAATTATACTCTAAAAGTTTTCAGCCGCCTTGATTAGCTGTACAATTAGGATACATTTCATCACAACGAAAGGAGCTTTTCATTATGAGAAAATTTTTCACGGCCTTAATCATTATCACTGTGTCAGGTTCTTGCGCTTTTGCCGAAATCACAGAACAAACCGTCAACGCTGCATGGAAACGAATCGCAAAGGCTGACGGCTTCAAGGAAGTACAAATCAATTTTGAGAAGGAAGACTCGCCGAACGCTTGGGTAAAATTCAAGTCCCAAAATGATTTCAGCGTTCACGTAACGACAGGTCTCATGAAAATTCTCAACACAGAAGAAGAAATCGCCGGTGTTTTGGGACACGAGATAGGCCACGTCAAACTCGGACATTACAACAAAGGTGTAAGCCGTGCCGTTGGCTGGACGATTGCCGGGAATCTGCTTGGGAGGATCGGCGGTCTTGCCGGGACAATCGCTCAGGGAGCCGGGCAGATCGGTATGAATTTGGCCGAAAGCGGTTTCTCTCGCGGTCAGGAAGTCGAAGCTGACGACTACGGAACTGAACTTCTCGCTAAAGCAGGTTATGACCCCTATGGACTGTACAAGGCGATGAAGGCTTTTGCTGACAATAAATTTGTGACTCAGCCCAACGGATTCAATTCACACCCGCCGACTGAACGAAGGCTTCAGCATCTTCAGGAAAAAGCGAAGTCAGTCAAAGAGTCAGCCCAAAGCAAAAAGTCAACAAAAGCTGCCTCGTCAAAAACAAAATCAAAGTCTAAGTCTAAGGCCAAGTAATCATGAAGAAATTTTTTCTCGCAATACTGATTGTGTTGTCGTTTGCTTCGTTTTCGTCAGCATGGTATTACGGTTCTGGCACAGAGGCTGACCCTTACGTCATCAACAACGAAGACGACTTCAGCTATTTCAAGTACAGAGTCAACAACGGCCTTGACGCTGACGGGAGCTATTATGTACTGTCATCAGACCTTCAATTATCGTCAATGACGAGACAGGCTCCCGTAGGATTGAGCGGTAAACGCTTCACCGGGCATTTTGACGGCAACAATCACATAATTTACGTCAAGATTCGTCCGCTTGAGGAGGATAACCCGAATCTGCTTTCGTTTGACAGGGCATTATTCGGTTATGTTGAGACCGAAGACGATTACGCCGTGAAGAATCTTCGAGTCGGCGGTTCCGTTGAGGGCTATCTTGCTGGCGGTATAATTTCGACTCTTGTTGACGGGAAAATCGAAGGCTGTTCATTCTCGGGCGATGTCGAAGCGGTTACGGTAACAGGAGACGAGGAAACCGAGCTTCACAAGATACACGCTGGCGGAATCGCTGCCAACATGTACGGCGGTGAGATCGTGAACTGCGAAGTTACCGGGAACGTTACCAGCGAGGGCGAAGCGTTCTTCTCATACGCTGGCGGTATTGTCGGGGCAATGGGCGGAGGGAGCATCACCAACTGCACGGTGAAACATTACTCGGTCATCACGGCCAACGGCGAATCAGACAGCGGAAACTCAAAATCAGCAGGAGGCATCGTGGGATTTCTTGAGGTTGAAGACCTTTCGACCAACAACAGCAGTACGACAATAACAGACTGTACATTCGAGGGCGGTGCGATAAACAGCGAGTACACAGCAGGAGGCATAACGGGGACTGCTTACGGAGGCATCATCAGCGGTAACACTGTAGGCGATGACACGAAGATTTCCGGGAATGTTTATGCTGGAGGAATCGCCGGGCTTCTTGCGACAGGAGGAACGCTTCAGGGCAATGACGTTCTCGGCGGAATGGTCTCGGCTGACATCAGAGCCGCAGGAGGCGTGGTAGGACTTCTCGAACTCGGTTACGTGAAGGATAACGACTCGCTCGCTTCGGTGAGAGGTTCGGCACCGTATCAGGGAGGCGTGATCGGAGAGATTCATAACCATTACGGGAACTCATCAAACGTCAGCGGCAATACTTACAGCGGGGCGGCTTACGGCATCGGGATTGACGAAAACCAAAAAACCAACGTCAACACCGGCTGTGTTGGCACATCGCCTTCTTTGACCGTGAAAATTCTCACCGAGTCTCTCCCTGTAGCAGGAATCAACACGCCTTACTCTTACACTTTTGAATGTGAAACGCCTTCGGGCTACTCTCCTTCGTGGACTCTGACAAGCGGTGATCTTCCGTCAGGCTTCACGCTAAGTGCTGACGGGACACTCTCAGGAACGACATCAAGGACGGGCGTTTACCCTTTCACCGTAACACTGACGGCAGGAGGAACGGCAAGCAGGGATTTAACCCTCACGGTTTCGGCGAATTATGTTCCTGTCAATGCTGTCGACATAAAAACATCATCGCTC
This sequence comes from uncultured Synergistales bacterium, assembly GCA_905233215.1. Taxonomy (GTDB): domain Bacteria; phylum Synergistota; class Synergistia; order Synergistales; family Aminobacteriaceae; genus JAFUXM01. The sequence goes on along the minus strand of CAJODC010000018.1, from coordinate 12,660 downwards.
CCCAACGGTGTAATCGGCAAAAGTTACACAGCAAATCTCGTCGCTAACCCTTCGTCATCGTCTTGGTCAGTGTCAGGCGGAATCATTCCTCCGGGACTGACGATGAGTTCTGACGGTACAATCTCAGGCACTCCGACAGTAAAAGGGGACTTCTCATTCTACGCTACAGCATCTTCGACAAATTACTCACCGTCAACGAAGGACTACACAATTTCTATTGTAAACCAAAACGAATCGGAATTGTCAACCAACTCGTCAGGCGGAGGCGGAGGAGGCTGTAATACTTTTGGGCTTGCGTTATCGTTTGTTTGCGTCTTGTTTTGTTATAATGTGCGAAAATCTCTGTGAATAGGTGAAAAATTTTGTTCTCGTTAATTCTCTTGATTTCGCTGTTGCTCGCAGTTCCTCTGCATTCAGCGGAAAGATTGCAATTTCAGCCCGGAGGCGTTGTGCTTTACGGCGCAAGATCGTATTCGGGAGCGGTGATCTCTGCGTATCAAAAATCTTACGCTATGAACTTTGAGGTCTGGAAGCCTCAAGATTTACCGGCAGGCTGGTACGCTACGTTTGACGGTTTCCCTGTGGCACAGATTGCCGAAAACAGATGGGTTTACGGTCAGTTGAACACGGACGGTGCGATAATGCCTACGAATATTCTTGTCGGTTCGGTCGTGCCCTCTAGAGTTCCGGGAATAACCCGAATCGCCGCTGTCTGGAGCTGGGGAAAAAGTCTCAACAGTCCCGAATTTCACTGGATACGCCGTACTACCGCCAACCGAATGGGCTGGCTCTACAATGAATACGTCAACACGATCATTGCTTGGGACACTCACAAACCCGGTGTCTACTTCTGGCTCGGCAGCAAATGGAGGAAGTTTTCGCCGCGTTCGAGCGAATACACATGGCAGATGATAAAGCGCATAAGCCCCTACATCGCCTCAGAACTTCACAAGAATCACGCCTACAATTACGGCGGTGAACCTGTCGAAGCCGCTGACCTCGCAAGGCAATGGGGCTGGATTTGGGGAGGACGCGTAGTCATCGAAAAGTTCAAGACTTACGGCCATGAAGGCAGCGGAGGCACTGAAACAACAACGACATCATTCAGCGAGAGCAGTACATCATCGCCGGAAACCAACGACACTCCGCAGGGAAACCAGAATAACAACAACGGCGGACAATGGGACGTGGAATAAATCATGAATGACAAGAGAGTAAACAGACTTCTGAATATGGCGTGGGACAGTCAGAGCCCGTCAAAAGCAATATCATTAGCTCGTCAGGTTCTCGCAATAAACCCCGATAACACGGACGCTCTGATTATTTTGGCCGACAATAGGCTTGATGACGGCAGCCTCGAAGAACTAGAGAATTTATTGCTTCATGCTCTTCGTTCTCTTGATGACACGAAGAATTACAACGATGATGAACATGATCTGCTTCTGCTCTCGATTTCTTACAGGCTCGCTCATGTCTATTGGACTGAAGGAAGGGTTGACGATGCTTTTTCTTCTTGTGAAAAAGCTATGAGGCTTCTTGAGGCTGAAGATGATGTTGATACTTATCTTGCGCACAGTTTGAGAGAGCTGCATTACCGAACGATGATCGAGCTTGAACAGTGGCAGAAAATTCTTTTGCTTACGATGAAAGATGACACTCACGATCTTGCTTGGGCTTATTCGAGACTCGTAGCGGCGTGGGTAAGTTCGCAGGGCAAGAGCAGATCTGTCTGTGCGAGCATGTTCTGGGACGCTCTGATCATATCGCCTGATGTGCCTTTCTACATGCTCGGCTATTATGATGAACCTGATGACGATGAGGAAAATGACGCTTTTGATTTCGCGTTGATGTATTATGATATTGTTTCGGTCTCCGATGATTTTTTCCGCTGGTTCACAAGAGGTACTATATTGTTTGGACTTTTGACCGACCGTTTTGACGGAAGAGAGAGAGAATATGTGCTTGACGCTATAGACTCGCTTGGAGGACTCGAGGAGTACGAAAAAATGAGCGGTGTGCTTTTTGGTGCTGATGATGTTTCAGTGATTGAGACTTTAGCGGCTAACAAATGCCTTTCAAATTAAGAATATTATTGCAAGGAGAAAGCGATTGATCACAGAGAAAAAAAATAAACTTGCTCCCGATAAATTGAAGAGGGTAAAACCTGTAGGGAGCTGGAAAATTTCAACAACAGACGACATAGCGTTGACGAAATCACGCAAGCCTGAACCCTTAATCGGTCAGCAGAGAGCGTTTGAAGCGATGGAGTTTGGGCTTGCCGTCAACGGAAGAGGCTACAACATTTTCGTCGTCGGTCAGCCCGGAAGCGGAAGAACAAGTTACGTTCTCGAAAGGCTGGAACGTTTAGCCTCAGAACTTCCTACGCCTGATGACTGGCTTTACCTCTACAACTTCGCCAAGCCCGGCGAACCTTTAGCGGTCTCAGTGTCAGCAGGAAGAGGGAAAAAATTATCCGATGACCTCGACGAGTTGATCAAAGACTTGAAGACGGTCATCAGCCGAGCGTTTGAGCAGAGTCAATACGAGGACACTAAAGCGCGTTTAATCAAAGACTTTCAAGAGAAGGCCGGAGCGATAATGGACAAGCTCAAGGCCAGAGCAGAGCGTGAACACTTCAGTTTCAAGAGGACTCCTCAAGGTTTCGTGAACATACCGTTAATCAAGGACAAGGACGAAAACGGAAATGATATAGTCCGTGAGATGAAGCCCGAAGAGTACGAAGCCCTTGACGACAGGAAGCAGAAAAAATATCAGGCAGCAAGCGAGAAAATTTCACAGCGCACAGTTTCGGGAATGCGTGAGATTCGCAACATGGAAAAAGCATTGAAGGAGACTCTCGGCAAACTTGATGCTGAAATCTGCAAGGCAGCAATATCGCCGATAATTGACGAACTCCGAGCAAAATACTCCGGAAATGACGCTCTGATGAAATGGTTTGATGCCATGACTGATGACGTAATCGAAAATTTCGGGGCATTCATTACGGCAGCAAGGGACGAGAACGCAGAAGTTGACTTCACACGCTATCAGGCAAATCTTTTCGTCAGCAATGACCCCTCAAAGGGTGCGCCGGTAATTTGGGAGAATAACCCGACGTATTACAACCTTTCAGGAAGAGTCGAATACGAGAGTCATCAGGGCTATTTGTACACGGACTTCAGGAGAATTTTGGCCGGAGCTTTCCACAAAGCTAACGGAGGATTTCTCGTTCTTGACGCTGAAAAAGTTTTGATGAACTTCATGGCTTGGGAGGCGGTCAAAAGAATCTTGAGGACAGGCGAGGCATCAATCGAGAATCTTGGCGAACAGTACGGAGCGTTGCCTGTAGCATCTCTCAGACCGTCAGCAATCAACATGAATCTCAAAATCATCATGACAGGCACTGAATATATCTACGAACTTTTGCAGTACTATGACGCAGAGTTCAGAAAGATATTCAAAGTCAAGGCAAGTTTCGATTACGACATGGCCAGAACGTCAGTCAACGAAAAGAGAATGGCCCGTTACATTGCCGAGTATGTCAAGCGAAGAAGCCTGAAACCCTTTGACGCTTCCGCACTGTCAGAGATAATCGAATGGTCAGGCCGTGAAGCTGAAGATCAGAACTTGCTCTCGGTTGAGACTGGAAGACTTCGGGAACTCATCACCGAGTCAAGTGCTTGGTCATCAGGTCAGACGGTAACGAGAAATGACGTAATCAAGGCTGTTGAACACAGAAATTATAGGTTAGGGCTTTACCGTGAGAAACTGACACGGGCATTCAGGGACGGAGTGATTCGAGTTGACACAAGAGGCTCAGAGATTGGACAGATTAACGGCCTCAGCGTTATTGACTTGAATGATTACAGGTTCGGCCACCCTTCGAGGATAACGGCAAACGTATTCATGGGTCAGGAAGGTGTCGTAAACATTGAACGAGAAGTGAAAATGACCGGTCCCATTCACAACAAAGGGCTGATGATTTTATCGAGCTATCTCGGAAGAAAGTACGCTCAGGATATGCCGTTGAGTTTGTCGGCACACATAACGTTTGAGCAGAATTACTCAGGGATTGAGGGCGACAGTGCGTCATCTACTGAACTTTACTGCATACTGTCGGCACTCTCAGGGCTTCCGCTGAAACAGAGCATAGCCGTTACTGGAAGTGTTGACCAGTTCGGGAACATTCAGCCCATCGGAGGCGTGAACGAAAAGATTGAAGGCTTCTACGAGTATTGCAGGATAGCAGGCATAACTGGCGAACAGGGCGTAATGATTCCTGAGTCCAACGTTAGACACCTGATGCTGAATGACGAAGTGATAGAGGCAGTCCGTGAAGGAAAGTTCAACGTCTGGGCAGTGAAGGACATTGACGAGGGACTTGAGATTCTCACGGGAGTAACGGCCGGTAAAGCACATAAAGACGGCTCATTCAGCGACAAGACAGTTCACGGAATGGTGAAATCAAGGTTAAAGAAAATGCTCTCTGACGGAATGAGGCTTGAGAAGAAATTTTCACGTTCACCGAGAAAGAAGAAGGCATTGACTAAGGCAAAGAATGATAATCAAAATTCTTGACGCATTGGAATCACAGTACCACAACGAACAAAACCCGCCCAATTTAGGACATGAAGAGCCTTTGGACGGGCTTATTCTTACCGTCTTATCACAGAACACCAACGACATTAACCGTGACAGAGCCTTCAAGAAACTCAAAGAGAATTTCCCGGCATGGCCTGATGTTGTCGAAGCAGGAGCGTTAAAACTTGAGGACTCAATCAGAACAGCCGGACTCGCTCACACAAAATCACAACGAATCATAACAATACTCGAGAAAATTCACGCTGACTTCGGCGAATACTCGATAAAGACTCTCGCCTCTCATGAACGTGAATATATCCGTCAATATCTTCGCAGCCTTCCCGGTGTCGGAGCAAAGACTGTGGCTTGTACACTGCTGTTTGATTTCGGGATAGCCGCTTTTCCTGTTGACACTCACATAACAAGAATCTCAAAACGCACAGGCATCGCCCCACAAAAATCATCGCCCGAAGAAATTTCACGAATGTTTGAGGAAATCGTGCCGTCTTCACGCTGTCTCGGAGGCCATGTCAACATGATCGCTCATGGCCGTGCTGTCTGTCATTCTCAGAAAGCCGACTGTGAGTCTTGTGTACTGTCAAAAATCTGCATGAAAAATTTTTAGGAGTGAAAATTATGTTGAAACTTTTAGCTGCATTGCTTTTAGTTTTTGTTCCGCCTGTTTTCGCTGACGAGTCGCCTGAATGGGTCTCAAGCCTCAAAGCCGCCGAAAACGCTTCTCAGCTGGCGATAGTCTCACGCACTAACGGCTCTAACGCTCTTTTCTCGTTCCATGAGAAAGACGGCACAGGGACTTGGCGCGAAATCGTCTCATGTCCTGCCTACATCGGCAAAAAAGGTCTCGGCAAAACAAGAGAAGGCGACATGAAAACCCCCGTAGGTGTCTACACGTTCACGATGGCATTCGGAATACTTGAAGATCCCGGCTGCCCTATGGGTTACACGAAGGTTGACGAGAGTCATTACTGGGTAGGCGACTCAAATTCAGACCGCTACAATCAGTTCGTATCAACAAGAGATTATGACTCCTTCAACAGAAAGCAGAGCGAACACATCATTGATTACGATTTGGCCTACAAGTATTGTCTCAATATAAGCTGGAACGATAACGGCACACCCAACAAAGGCAGTGCTATCTTCCTTCACTGTCAAACAAAGAACAAATACACCGGAGGCTGTGTCGCTATCCCTGAAAAAGACATGCGCAAGGTGATTCAGCACGTGAATCACGGCTGTGTTGTCGTTATTGATTCGGTCAAAAACATTAGGAGCTATTGACATGAAAATTTTTGCCGACTTGTTCATAACGTTCGCAAAAATCGGAGCTGTAACATTCGGAGGAGGCTATGCGATGCTGCCGATATTACAGCGTGAGATTGTCGAGAATAAACGCTGGGGAACTGATGAGGAACTTGCCGACTATTACGCTATCGGTCAATGCACGCCCGGAGTCATCGCCGTGAACGTAGGAACATTTATCGGGCGCAAAGTTGCCGGGATTCCGGGCGGAATCGTTGCGACACTCGGAGTTGTCTTCCCGTCAGTCGTCATCATAGCGTTACTGGCCGGAGTCATTCAGGCTTATTCATCGCTCGAATGGGTGAAACATGCCTTCGCAGGTATTCGAGTCTGCGTGTGCGTTCTGATCTTCAACGCTGTGATAAAACTTTTCGGAAAGGCGATAATTGACCGCTGGACACTCGGAATGTATTTGCTGATACTTGCTGGCTCTGTGTTTTTGAACTGGTCGCCGGTAATCTTCGTAGTACTTGCCGGACTTGCTGGAGTGATATTGAAGCGATGATTTACGTAAAATTATTCTGGGAATTTTTCCAGACAGGATTATTCGCTGTCGGCGGTGGAATGGCAACGCTTCCGTTCTTGTATGACATCTCAGACCGAACAGGCTGGTTCACTCATCATCAGCTAGCGGACATGATAGCGGTGAGCGAGTCGACTCCCGGCCCGATAGGCGTGAACATGGCCACATACGCCGGATACCTGACAGCAGGATTGCCGGGCGCGGTTGTGTCAACTGTAGGACTCATCACTCCGAGCGTGATTGTGATATTGCTTGTGGCTGCGTTCCTGAATAAGTTTCACGAAAACAAGTACGTCAACGGAGCGTTTTACGGACTAAGACCGGCAAGTTCGGCCATGATTACGGCAGCAGGGCTAATCCTTGCGAGGGTAGTTTTCTTGTCGGGCGGAAGCGTCAACATCAAGGCGTTAATTCTCGCCCTGATACTTTTGCTATTCACGCACGCCGTAACATTCACGAAGAAACTTCACCCGGTAACATGGATAGCATTCTCTGCGGTCGTTGGAATAATCTTCAAGTATTAGAATGAGTTTGATTTACGTTCACGTTTTCGGGTGCCGTTCTAGCCTCTGTGAAGGCGAATACATTGCCGGTGAATTGTTATCGCTCGGCCATGAAGTAACCGAAGAACTATCGCCCGAAATCAACGCCGCCGTCATCGTAACATGTTCTGTAACGTCTGAGGCTGACAGGAAGTGCAGACAGTTAGTCCGAAGAGTCCGAAAAATTCTCGGCAATAACGGCGTACTTGCTGTGTGCGGCTGTTGGTCTCAAGGATTGGACTCACAGTCGGCAAAAGCGGAGGGTGTTGACATTCTCGCAGGCTCACGGGGAAAAAGTTTAGTCCCTTCTTCTGTCGACAAAATGATGAAGGAAGGACGGAATTTTATCGACATTCGCTCTTCACTGTCTCAATGGGAAGAACTGCCGATAGCGTCAACGGTGATGCACTCGAGGGCGTTCGTGAAAATTCAAGACGGCTGCGACCATTTCTGCACTTACTGCGTGATACCGTTCTTGAGGGGCAGACCGTTCAGCAGACCGCCGGAGAACATCATCGCCGAGATTGAGCGTTTGATTTCGTCAGGCACGAAAGAAATTATTTTCACCGGGATTCACTTAGGGATTTACGGACGTGAAATCGGGACTTCTCTTGCTGAACTTGTGCGGAAAGTCTCGGACATTGACGGACTGACTCGGCTCAGACTCGGATCGCTTGAACCTTTCTGTCTTGATGACGATCTGATTGACGCTCTTGCCGGGAGCGAGTCATTCTGTCATCACATTCACCTTCCGTTACAGAGCGGAGACGATGAGATTCTCAAGGCAATGAGGAGGGGCTACACGTCTGAAGAGTTCGTGAAAGTCTGCGAGAAGGCACGTGAGAGAATAGCAGATGACATTCACATTTCGAGCGATATTCTAGTCGGCTTTCCGGGCGAAGATGACTCTGCTTTTTCACGGACGCTTGACACGATGAAAGCCGCAGGGATTGCACGCGCTCACGTTTTCCCTTACTCACCGAGAGAGGGAACGTTGGCGGCGAAAATGTCAGGCCAAGTCCCGAAGAGCGTGAAAATTTCCAGAACGTCAGAAGCAATTTCATTGGGAAGAAAATTATTTGCTGACTACGCTAAAATTTTTGTCGGCAAAAAAACCGAAGTCCTTATCGAACGTGATAACAAGGGCTACACAAGACACTATATCGAAGCGTCATGTCAAGGCAATGACAACGAGATTGTGAATGCTGAGGTGATAAATTTTGACGGCATCAAGTTTGAATGTATGCGCAGGGATTGACGCTGGCTCAAGTTCATCAAAGCTGGCTTATTCCGACAACTTAGGCACAAGAATCATCGCTGTGTCAGAAGGTTTTGACTTTTTGACACTGAGGGAAGAGGCTGAAATTTTTTTTGACGACATGATTTCTTCCTGCGTTATCGCTGTGAATGACGGCCTGACATCGAGACAGAGAAATGATTTCAAGCTCAGGGCGAAAGAAGCTGGCTTTTCCGACTCGGAGATAATCACGGCTGACGAGGCGATAATGACGGTGATTGACGGAGAGAAGAGAACGATTGTCTGCGACTTGGGAGCGTCTGCAACGAGAATGTTTGTTATCGAGAGAGACGGAGTCATTGATAGTGCCAGCGTTGATGTCTGCGGTAACATGTTCGATGAAATTTTTGCCGACTATCTGACAGAAAGAAGACTGCTCAAAGAGAATGACACTTTCATTCTCAGCGAGGCGAAAAGAATCAAGCACATACTCAGCGAAAACGAGTCCCGTTTGTGGCACAACATGAACATAATGAAAGAAGATTTCGAGAGATTGATATATTTCCCGGTGAAGAGAGCCTCACACACTTTCAACAGGTTAAGACGTGTAATGAAGCCCGAAAGAATCATACTCACAGGAGGCTGTGCAAAAATTCCTTTGGTACAAAAATTTTTCGTCTCTCAAAATTCCGAGACCATTGACGGACTTATAGTGAAGGGCACGGCAATAAAGGCACTCGGAATGTCGAAACAGTCAGTCCGTCAAAACAAGCCCGACACAGTAACAAAAATCCGTGAAATCAGAGCGGAAATACTGAGGCTTGAGGACTCTTTGACACGCCAGCAAAAAGACAGGCTCTACATTCTGTTCAAACAGACCGAAGGAATGAATGACACTGGAATGATAACGATGATGGAGAATCTTCTGCGTGATTTGAGGGATACAAAAACAGGAGCCGGGACATAATCCTGACTCCTGTTCACTGTTATCTTATCTCACCGGCTCAATCAGGCCGTAACTGTTTTCGCCTCGTTTGTAGACAACATTGATCTCGCCTGACGCTGCGTTCTGGAACACGAAGAAAGCATGTCCGACAAGCTCCATCTGCATGACTGCTTCGGCTGCTTCCATAGGGTGAACTTCTACTTTCTTCACCTTGTCGATTGCCGGAGCGTTAGTGTCAAGATCATCATCGACACTGAACGAGAAATCTTCTTCAGCACCTAACTGCGCCCTGTCCTTGAGGTAAGAATTGTACTTCTTGATTCTGCGCTCAAGATTCTTCAGCGACTGGTCAAATGCTTTTCTCGGCTCTAAAGCGTCCTCTTCTGCCCTGAGAATTACACCGTTTGCATTGGCTGTAGTCTCAACGTTGAAGCTGCCCTTGTGATGAGTTACGACGATCTGACAGTTAAGAATACGGCGGAAAAACTTTTCGAGTTTGGAGATTTTCTTCTCCATGTAATCCCTGAGTTTCTCGTCAATCTCGCAACCGCGCTGTACAAAACGAATGTCCATTCTTTTGGCCCTCCTAATGTTCAAAGCTGATGTGAATATTATATTACATTTCACGCAGTCATGCCCGACAAAATCACCCCTTCAAGTTCAAGCGCAGTGATGCTCATGATTTCACAGCGTCCTATTTCCGCCGGTACAACAAGATCAAAGCTGCTGCCTGAGATTTTTCTGCCGTTGAATAAAGCCTGAGTTATCTCGCCTGCCGTGAATTTTCTGCAATTTACGGGAAGATTATTTTTCACGAGTGCGTTTATTATCCTGTCGGCTGTTGACTGACTGCACCACTTCATTTTCGCCGACACTTTCGCCGTCAACGCAAGACCCTGAGACAATGCGAGGCCGTGCTGAATTTTGTAACCGCTGAGGGATTCTATAGCGTTGCCGAGAGCGTAACCGAGACATTTTCTTTTGACATCTGGGGTTAGACCTGCTCTGTATTCTATGCAGCCCTCTATGATTTTCTCTATGTTGTGCTGAACATCGCCGCGCTCAAATATTTTGAACAGCTCTTCGCCCGACATTAACGAAGTCTTGAGGGCCTCAGCGATTCCCGATTGATATTCTTCCTGTGAGAGAGTCTTGAGACATTCGGTGTCGCAAAGCACAAGCGAAGGACTGCAAGACATGCCAGCGAGGTTTTTGCCCGAACTGAGATTGATGAATGCGCTGCTCCAAGCTGAAGTCTCGATCATCGCCGCTAAAGTTGTCGGCACTAAAACGAGTTTGACTCCTCCCATGTAACAGCCTGCGGCGAATCCTGCTGTCTCACAGACTACACCGCCTCCGAGTGCGACAACGAAACAGTTTCCCGAAAGACCCAAAGAGGCCATGTCATCGAGTAATTTCGCTACCGTCTGAAAATTTTTCGTCCCTTCGTGAGCGTTGATTAACAGTTCGCAGACTCTGATTCGTTTTCCTTCGGGCTTCGGGCATTCCTGAAAGTTCATGATTACGTCCTGAAGGTAGAGACCTGATACTTTTTCGTCCGTAACGATTAGAATCTCGGTGTAATCATCTTGAACAAGCCTTAACATCTCCACGCCTAGACGGGCAATTATTCCTCGCCTTATTCTGACACTGTAGGGCTTTGAGCTGTTTACTTTTACATTAGCGGGCATTGGTGAAAATCATTCCTTCCTGCACAAAAAAACACCTTCTGAAAATCTTTGACCGATTCAGAAGGTGCTGGGTTATTCCGTGATTGATTGTAGTGTGAATTATCTTCTTACGTCAGCCAAAGAAAATCAGACTCTTGAAACCAGAGCCAGAAGTTAAACACGAAATAAATTGCTGATGTAAGAACTAATGTATTCACCGTAAAATTATTCTCCTAATGAAGATTTCAGAACTGTGAGAATAATTACACACTTAGCGTTGAATGTCAAGCTGTTCATTCATGCTGCCAGTCCTGTAGCCTTTGAGATCGAGTGTAACATAACTGAAGCCGTAAGAGGTGAGAGCGTCATAAATTTTTTCACGGACACTGTCACGAAGAATCTCGGCGAAATCTTCCGGCATGATTTCGATTCTCGCAATGTCGCCGTGAATGCGTGCCCTGACCTGACGAAATCCCATGTCAATCAGGAAGTTCTCGGCACGTTCGATCATGATGAGTTTTTCGGGAGTGATTCTTTCACCGTAAACGAATCTTGAGGCAAGGCAGGCGAAAGAAGGCTTGTTCCATGTCGTCAAACCTAGTTCACGAGAAATTTCACGGACATCATTTTTTGTGAACCCGCATTCACGAAGGGGGCTGATTACTCCGAGTTCATCAAGAGCTTTCATTCCCGGCCTATAGTCGCCTAAGTCATCAAGATTTGAGCCGTCAATAACGTTGTTGATGCCCCGTTCTTTTGCTGACTGAAAAATTCTCGTGAACAGTGCGTGCTTGCAGACGTAGCATCTGTCGGGAGGATTAGACTCGAAGCTGTCAATCTCGGACATGTCGACATGAATTTTCACGTGAGCGATGTTATTGTTACGGCAAAACTCGTCAGCCTCATTCATTTCTCGTTGAGCCGTGAATGAAGCCGACACTGTTACGGCGATCGCTCTGTCTCCGAGAACGTCATGAGCGGCTTTGAGCAGTAACGTACTGTCAACGCCTCCCGAAAAAGCGACTGCGACGTTTCCCAATGACGATAAATATTCCCTTAAAGTTTCCAGCTTGTTCATGTGAATTTCCTCCGTCAACAAACAAAAAAGTCCTGTACCATTGATACAGGACTCTATTAGCGGAGAATGGAGAAACTGAATTAAATATGCAAACCCTTTCTATATCTATAAATCATAAATATTTTCTTTAAATCATAAATATTTTCTTTTTTGCGTTGTACGTTTTTTTGTACGGTCAGCTATACACCAACAGCTTCAAGCTCCCTCACATATATTTTCGAGTCCTCAACCCAATTTTTACGTTGCGGTTCTGGAATCTCAACACCATCTTCGAGCCACATCTCAAAGTAGTCTTTCTTCACAAGTTCAAGATGAGACCTCGCTTCAGAGTATGTTTCACCATGAGCGCACACAGCCATTTCTCCGAGCAGGGGGATTGACAAAAATATCCCTCCGCCATCATCTTCAGACAATTCTTCAACCTTGATTGCATAAGGCAGAGTCATATAGTAATTCAAATCTTTTATCATTGCGCTTTCCTCCTCCGTATAACTTCGAGAAGCTCGACAGCTTTCAGAATGTTGTTCAAGTAGCAACGAATCACCATTCCAGACTTACGACCTGTACCATGTGTTACAGCGATAGTAAAATTTCCAGAAGCACTAAGACCCACCATTTGCAGAAGCTCTTTTGCACGAGGATTTTTTATCAATTCGACAAATTCAGAATGGGAACATACCCAGTCGGATTTTTTCTCGTAAGTGAATCCGTAGTAATTTAGGACAAGTTCAACATTTTGCCATGTATCTTCCTTCAGCCTCTG
>CAJODC010000017.1:13418-35477 GCA_905233215.1 uncultured Synergistales bacterium | reverse complement strand
GCCGCGTGAGGGCATACCATTGAACACTGGTTGCACTGGATACACTTTGCGCCGTTCCATTCGGGAACATTGACGGCGACTCCGCGCTTCTCGTATTTTGACGTTCCTGCCGGGAAGTGTCCGTCCTCGTAACCGTCAACGAATGCGCTCGAAGGAAGTGTGTTGCCCTTCTGGCCGTTGATTGTGTCGACCTGATAGCTGATAAATTCCGGAATCTCTGTGGGAAGTCCGGGTCTCTTGTGCGCTGAATCTTCTGCTGTCTTCCATGCTTCCGGAACTGTGATTTCAACAAGTCCGGCAAGTCCAGCGTCAACAGCCGAGTAATTCATCTTAACGATGTCTTCGCCCTTTGCGCCGTAGGACTTAACGATTGCTTCCTTCATGTATTTCACAGCGTCATCAATGGGAATGACATTGGCGAGTTTGAAGAATGCCGACTGCATGATTGTGTTCGTTCTTGAGCCGAGTCCGATCTTCTGAGCCTCATCAACGGCGTTAATGATGTAGAACTTGCAGCCCAAGTTAGCGATTTTCCTCTTGAGGCTTGCCGGTAAATGCTCCTCAAGAGCTTCCATTGTTGTCCACTGAGTATTGAGCAGGAACGTTCCGCCCTCTTTCATTCCCTGAAGGAGGTCATACTGATTAACGTATTCCTGTTTGTGGCAGGCGATGAAGTCTGCGTGGTCGATGAGGTAGGTTGACTTAATCGGCGATTTTCCGAAACGAAGGTGAGACATTGTGATACCGCCGGACTTTTTCGAGTCATAGTCGAAATAGCCCTGTGCGTACATGTCTGTATGGTCTCCGATGATTTTGATTGAGTTTTTGTTCGCGCCGACTGTACCGTCTGAGCCGAGTCCCCAGAATTTGCAGCATACTGTACCTTCAGCAGCGGCGTTAATGTGTTCGTCAGGGATTAAAGAGCTGTCGTTAACATCGTCAATGATGCCGAGTGTGAAGTTGTTGCGGGGCTCAAAGAGTTTCAGGTTATCAAAGCAGACTTTGAGATCGCTGGGCGTTGTGTCTTTTGAGCCGAGTCCGTAGCGTCCGCCGACGATGACGGGGGCCTTGCAGTTTCCTGCGAAGAGCGAGCATACGTCTTCATAGAGAGGTCCGCCGAGTGCGCCGACTTCCTTCACGCGGTCAAGCACTGCGATCGCTTTCACTGTTGCCGGCAATGCCCTGAAGAAATATTTCGGCGAGAACGGCCTGTAGAGGTGAACTTCAACGACACCGACTTTTTCGCCCTTAGCGTTGAGATAGTCAACAGTCTCCTCGATTGCCTGACATACTGAACCCATAGCAACGATTACACGCTCTGCATCGGGTGCGCCGTAGTAGTTGAAGGGGTGGTATTCGCGTCCGCAGATGCCTTTGATGTCGTTCATGTAAGAGGCTACGATGTCGGGTACTTTGTCATAGAAAGGCTGTGAGGCTTCTTTTGCCTGGAAGAAAATATCAGGGTTCTGAGCTGTTCCCTTTGTGTAGGGCTTCTCAGGTCTCATTGAACGGTCTCTGAATGCTGCGATTGCGTCATAGTCAACGAGTTTTGCTAAATCCGCATAATCGAAAGCGTCAACTTTCTGAATCTCGTGGCTTGTTCTGAAGCCGTCAAAGAAATTCAACACAGGCACGCTCGATTTAATCGCTGAAAGGTGAGCGACTGCGGCCATGTCGTGAGCTTCCTGAACTGAACCGCCCGCAAGCATCGTGAAACCGCACATTCTCGTCGACATAACGTCCGAGTGGTCGCCGAAGATTGAGAGCGCGTGCATCGCTATCGCTCTTGCTGTTACATGGAAGACACCGGGAAGAAGCTCACCGGCGATCTTGTACATGTTGGGGATCATGAGGAGGAGTCCCTGAGAAGCCGTGTAGGTGCTTGCCAATGCTCCGGCAGAAAGTGCGCCGTGACACGCTCCCGCTGCGCCTGCTTCTGACTGCATTTCGGTTACTTTTACGGTGTGGCCGAAAATATTTTTGCGTCCGTGAGCTGCCCATTCGTCAATATGTTCGGGCATGGGTGAAGAAGGCGTGATGGGGTAAATCGTTGCCATTTCGGAGAAGGCATAAGCTACGTGAGCGACTGCCTCATTTCCGTCCATAGTTTTCCAGTTTCTTTTCATAAAAATTATAACCCTCCCTCTGGAATTGTACACAAAAAAACTATATTGTGAAAAATATAAGCGTTACGATGTATTCTACTACAACTAGAGAGATATTGACAGACTTTGCTTTATGGCCGTCAATTTTTCTTGGCACTGCATGTAACGTCAAAAATATATCTGTCATCGGGGTAGTTTTCGTCCGAAACAAAACCTTCCCAGCGAATCAGTGCAGAGTTTCCCGGCATGAACGACAAAGTGATTTTGTCTTCGCCGTCAATAAATTCCGTGCTGAAACTCCATGAGTTTTCGCCTTCACGCTTCATGTCGTAAGGAACTGAATATCCCCAGCTTCTTTCACAGACAATTTCGCCTCTTATGTCTGTTATGACTCCTGTGAAAATTACATCGGCTTTCCCCTCGCCTTCACTCTCGGAATATTTCACGCTCTCGATTGTCAGAACGACATCATCAGCGTTGAGCGAGACATCTACGCCGGGCTGTCTTGGGTCTGAACCTGTCCCGGAACCTTCGCCCTTCCATACGCCGATCAGAGAGTTGAGCCCGAAAGATTTTTGTTGTTCTTGGACTTGTGATGAATTTTTGGGAGCTTTACGTTTTTTTCTGGCAGCTTCGGATTTATCGCAAGGAAAAAGAATCAACATAGCCATGACCGCAAGTACTGCAATTTTCACGTAACGTTTCAAGAGTGTCATCTTCTTTCAAGTGAATGACTTATTGTAGCATAATATCAATTCTTGACAGCCATGAAATAATCGTAGCTATCATAATCACGAACAAAGGAGAGTAACGAATGAAGAAAGTAGCAGTAATACCCGGCGATGGAATAGGCCCTGAAGTTATTGGAGCGACTCTCGAAGTCCTCAAGAAGGCAGCCCCGAATCAGTTTGAGTTCATCGAGGTGTCAATGGGCGGTAACGCAATCGACAAGTACGGCGAACCGTTACCGGCTCAGAGCCTCAAGACGTGCCAAGAAGCGGACGCTACGTTACTCGGTGCTGTCGGCGGTCCTAAGTGGGACAATGTGTCCCCTGACCTGCGCCCTGAAAGAGGCTTGCTCGGTGTCCGTAAAGGTCTCAAAGTTTTCGCTAATATCCGTCCGGCTAAAATCTTCGCGCCTCTGGCTTCGGCCTGTCCGTTAAGGAAAGACATCGCCGAGAAGGGAATCGATTTCATCATTGTACGAGAGCTGACTGGAGGAATCTATTTCGGAAAGCACGAGGCATTCACGACTCCTGACGGCGAGAAGGCAGCACGTGATGTCATGGAGTACACGGAACACGAGATCAGGCGCATCGCTCACGTTGGATTCAAAATGGCAATGGGAAGACGTAAAATCGTAACATCAATCGACAAGGCCAATATCCTCACTTCATCAAGATTGTGGCGTGAAGTTGTCGAAGATGTCGCCAAAGAATATCCCGAAGTCAAGCTCAATCATCTTTACGTCGACAACGCATCAATGCAGCTGATAAGAGTTCCTCATGAGTTCGACGTTATTGTTACGGAAAACACGTTCGGCGATATTTTGTCTGACGAAGCGAGTCAGATTGTCGGCTCAATAGGAATGATACCAAGCGCGAGTCTCGGCGATAACAATCGCGGACTGTACGAGCCTATTCACGGATCAGCCCCCGACATTGCCGGACAGGACAAGGCCAACCCAATCGGAACGATTTTGTGCGGAGCTATGATGCTTCGTTACTCGTTCGGAATGAATGAGGAGGCCGACAGAATCGAGAATGCTGTTGACGATGTACTGAAGGCAGGATTGAGAACGCCGGATATTTTCACGGAAGGGACGAAGTTAATCAGCGGTTCAAAAATGAAGGAAGAAATAATTTCCAGACTTTGACATTAACAGAGAGGCTTGCGAAAAGTTGAGCCTCTCTATTTTTGTGCTATAATTTTCCGAGTGGAAACGTGGCCGAGCGGTCGAAGGCGTGCGCTTGGAGAGCGTAAGAGGAGCAATCCTCCCAGAGTTCGAATCTCTGCGTTTCCGCCATTTCTTTTCGCGAAATCATCTCCAGCAGTCATAAACAAAAGCAGGCGGAATATTCAGCGGTACGAAACGTGTCTTGATGTTTGCGAATTTCTTTTTCAGAACGTGTTTCATGATTGAAGAATACTGATAGGCCACGAAATGTCCTTCAGGCTTCAATGCGTCATGAGCAGCCCGCAAAATTCTCACTGACATTTTCGGCGGTAAGACAGTAAACGGAAGACTCGAAATTACGAAGTCAAGGTGCTTGATGCCTTTTTCGTTCATTATGCTGACGAGTTCCTGAGCATCGCTGTGAAGACTCAGACCTGAATGTTCGTTGTGTTCTTCCTGAATCAATTTCTGTAAGGCCGGGTCAATCTCGAACACAAGAATCTTCGCGTCATTTCTGGCACGTTTGACGATCTCACGAGTGAACACTCCTGTACCTGCTCCAAGCTCTGCGATGTAACGGGCATTTTCCCAGTCAACACGATCTAACATGGCCTTAGTCAAAAATTTAGAACTTGGCGCAACACTTCCGATACGTCTGGGAGATTTAGCGAAACGTTTCAGGAATGTCATACTCTCCTTTAAGTGCAATGTAAATTCCTCCATTATGTTATTATTCACGCATAATTATACAAGGGGGAAGCGTATTTCATGAAAAGGCTTGTTGTTCTTACAGGCGCAGGGATAAGCGCGGAAAGCGGTTTCAAAACGTTCAGGGACTCCGGCGGACTTTGGGAACAGTACAACGTTCAAGATGTTGCGAGTATTGAAGGCTGGTACAGGAATCCGAAATTGATGACAGATTTCTACAATGATTTACGCGCACAGCTTGAACACGCACAGCCCAACGAAGGCCATAAAGTTTTGGCTGAACTGGAAAAATATTTTGACGTTCAGATAATCACACAGAACGTTGACAATCTTCACGAGAAGGCCGGGAGTCATAACGTTCTTCATCTTCACGGAGAACTGACGAAGGCACGCCCTGTCAATGATGAACGAGAGAGCAAGATCATCGACATCGGTTACAGGGCAATGGCTTACGGAGAAAAGAACGCTGACGGCGAGGAATTACGGCCTCATATTGTGTGGTTTGGCGAGGCTGTACCGGCAATAACTGAGGCTGCAAGGCTGGTGAGGAGCGCGGATATTTTCGCGTTTGTCGGTTCGTCATTGGTGGTCTATCCGGCAGCAGGACTCGTTCATGATTTGAGGGGAGGAACGAAATCATACCTCATTGACCCGGCACAGGTTGAAGTTCCGGGCTGGCTGAACTTCAGAGTCATTCGTGAGCCTGCATCGACAGGAGTGGCGAAGATGAGAGATGAACTTTTGAGGGAGGAAAATAAATGACGGCGGCAACAATATCGTTTGCACAGAAGAATCTTGAACGCCTTGTCTCAGAGGTCAACGAGAGCAGTATACCCGTGATAATTGCGAGTGATGACGGGAAAAATGCTGTTCTCGTTTCGGAAGAAGAATGGAACTCGATTCAGGAGACTATGTATCTATGTTCGATTCCCGGCATGGTTGAGAGCATAAAGGCAGCTAGGGAGGAACCTTTATCGGAATGCCGCATATACGACCCCAACGAGGAATGGTAAATGTACCTTATCAGATTCAGTAAGCAGGCAGAAAAAGATATAATCTTTCTGAAAGGGGCAGGGCTTGAACGTAAAGCAAAGCAACTCCTGAACATAATCAGCCTTAACCCTTTTCAGTATCCGCCGGAATATGAAAAACTTTCCGGTGATTTGCAGGGTTGTTTCTCAAGACGCATTAACATTCAGCACAGGCTTGTATATGAAATTTTCGAGAACACAGAAAATCTTCTGTCGCCTGACGGAACACCCTACAAAGGAGTCGTAAGGGCGATAAGAATGTGGACGCATTACGAGTAATTCAATCAAAGGAGGACTAACAACAAAAATGTCATTCAAACGCTGGCAAAATGTCCCCGAAGTTCAGGACTCAGTCTCAAAACTTCAAGCCTCAGCCAAAAAATACACCGTCTTAGCCGCCGAGAAAACACCAGACAGCAAATCTCAGGCACTAAAATTATGGCAGTCAATGTCTTCGTCATACTGGGAAATACTTTTCGCGCTCATTGACGCTCAAACTCAATCCATGCCCGAATCGTTGACGTTTGACACAGAAGAACGACTCTTCATCGACTTAGGCTATATTCCCGGAATGCTCGACATCAGCCAAAAGTTTGATGTTAATTCGTGGCTCTCGTCAAAATGTACCGGCGATATTTTCCCCGTCATGACGTTCTCTGACTACATCGCTGAGACTTGGGCAGCAATCACGGGCAATGAAGCTCCCGATCCCGTCATCGGAATGTCCCTCAACGCAAGAATCAACACTCTCACCGAAGCCCTCTTCAACGCTCAAGGTCAGCGGGACTCTTTCATCAAGGCAATCGCTCCCAAGTACCCGACAAACATAGACCTCAGGCAGTCGCTTCAGTTGATGGACGAATTTATTATCCCGGCCATGAAAGTCAACATGAGAGTCCCGGAATACCGTGAAGGCGATGACTCTTTCCGTCAAAAATTAGCTCAGCAGAGAAAAGCATACATTGACGCTGAAAGAGCGATACTGCTTTTCGTTTCGTCAGCTCAGAAAAATTCGGCTAACCCTCTTTCACAGCCTCTAGCCGAAAAGTTCACAGCCATTCACGAGAAGACAAAGATTATCGCAAAAGAAATACTCTACTCACAGGTTGACCAGATAAAAATCGCACGCCGTAACAAGAAAATCACTGACACATGTTCGCAGATGACAGACAGCATGAAACGAAGCGAGCTTCGCAGCATCATCGTCAAAAAACGCGAGTACCTCTCAGTCCCGGCCAAGAATGCTCGTTGTGACGGCTCACTCATTGCACAGCCCGACTCAATGCCCCTCGATTACGCTCAGGATTTCGACTTGATCAGAGAGTTCACAGCGATGGATATTGAGATGTTCAACGTTCCGAGAGTCAGAATGTACGGTATACCGAGAGTAATTTTCATTCCCGGTCAAGGCTTGGGAACTTATGACTGGTCGGACAACACTCTCCTTCTTCCTGTGTTCCCTGTCGGAGGCAATGACAAATCAGCAAGCTATGCTCTCGCTTCATTCAGGTGGGACTCTGACGAGGACAGGAAGATAAAAACTCCTTACGAACAGCAGATAAAGGAGAACAAAAAGAAATCTCTGCTTGCTCTAGCTCAGTCATTCAGCAAGGATTATTCATTGTGGCTGACCAAAGAGAAACGAGGTTACAGGATACTTCCCGGCGAGACTCACAAAGTTTTCGTCAACATATTCAGGCCGAAAGCGGAAGATTAAGACATGCCGATAACGATACCCGGCGACCTTCCCGCAGCCGGAGTACTAGAGCGGGAAAACATTTTCGTAATGACTCAGAGGCGCGCAATGACTCAGGACATACGCCCTCTGAGAATATTGATTCTGAATCTTATGCCGACAAAAATTGTTACCGAGACTCAATTAGCCCGGCTTCTCGGCAACACTCCCCTTCAGGTTGAAATTGACTTGATGGCGATCAGCGGAAGAGTTCCCAAAAATACTCCCAAAGAACACATGTTAGCGTTCTACAAAAATTTTGACAGCTACCGAGATGAATATTTTGACGGAATGATTATCACCGGCGCGCCTGTCGAACATCTTCCATTTGAAGAGGTGGACTACTGGCCGGAACTGTGCGACATAATGGAGTGGAGCAAATCTCATGTTCACAGCACGTTTCATATCTGCTGGGGAGCGCAGGCAGGGCTCTACTATCACTACGGAATACCGAAGATACATCTTCCCCGAAAAATGTTCGGAGTATTCAGCCACAGAGTCACACGAAAGGGCTCAATACTTTTTCGAGGCTCTGACGATGTTTTCATGGTACCTCATTCGAGACACACAACGGTGATGAGGGGCGATATTGAGAAGATACCTGCGCTGAAGATTCTCGCTGAAAGTTACGAAGCCGGAGTGTATGCTGTCTCCACGAACGAAGGAAGACAGTTATTCATCACCGGGCATTCAGAATACGACCCTGAAACTTTGTCGCTTGAGTATTGGCGTGATAAGCGTGCCGGATTGGCCATTCATGTTCCCGTCAACTATTTCCCGGATAATGACGAGACGAAACAGCCTGTGTGTACGTGGCGGTCAAGTGCGAATTTGTTGTATTCAAACTGGCTGAATTATTTTGTTTACCAACAGACACCTTACGACGCAAGAAAAATTACGGATTTAGATTTACAAAAACAGAATATAATATCAGTACCCTAATGTTTTAATCAAAAAAGAAAGGACGTAATAAAAGTGAAGAAAGTTGTAACCTTCTTGCTTGCGTTGTCAATGTGTTTGTTGGCTTTTTCGATTGCTTCGGCTCAAACAGTCGAAGAAGTCATCAAGGAAGCTCAGAAGCTGACACTGCCGGAACTGTTCCAGAAAGCCATCGAGGAGAGCAACGGTAAACGATTTGACGCTGTAGGCAACTCAAGCCGAGGCAAGAGCGTTCTTCCGTTGTTCGTTGCTGCCCTGCAGAAGATCGACCCGAGTTACAAGCTCGACTACGAAGGCGGCTGGCAGCAGCCCAAAGAGAACAAGATTTTTGACCAGTTGACCGAAGACGTGAACGGCACCAATCACGTAATGTCAATGACACTCATTCAGGACGGCAACCAGATTCAGAGCAAGATGCTGAATACAGGGCTTCTCTTGAACTTTGTGCCAAAAGACTGGCTCGAAGCCAAAGGTCTTGCAAGGGAGAACAACGAGAATCCTCTCGCTCTTCAGATGCTGAACAAGGTTTTTATGTTCAACAATCTCGGCAAAAAGACCTTCAAAAACATGTGGGACTTTGTACGAGACGGTGAAGCACCTCTCTTCATGGGCGTAAATTCCGAACTTGTCGGCAAAAATTTCCTGTACATGATGACCAACGACAAGTACGCAACGATAGCGAAAGAATCATATGAGGCTTGGGGCGGTAAGAACGCTGAGTATGACGCTCTCATCGAGGACATGAAGAATGACGCTGCTGATCTCGGATTGTCGGGCGATAACGTTCATTACGGCCTCGCATGGGTCTACCTGTGGTGCGAAAAGTACAACGCTCAGACAGATGACGGCCCTATCTGCAACACTCTCGTAACAAAATCAGCAGTCGATCAGTCAGGACTCCTCGTCTACTCAAAGCTCCGCAGTGTCGAAGAGACTCCAGAGTCTTCAGTGAACAACATCACGGTTGCAGCCTATCAGGACGACTACACCGGCATCGGCGGATATGCCTACAAACACTATCTCATGCTGACGAAAACGAGTCCGCTTCCTTGGACATCATGCGCTCTGATTGCCTTCATGACCACAACGAAAGAGGGCTTTGCAGCTTGGGGAAAGGACATGGGCGGTTACGCTCCTGACCCTGTATGTATGCAGGACCACAGCCATGACGGCGGAGACAAGTTCCCGGCCAAGAACGATCGCGGCTATGACTGGTGGATCAATCAGGGCAAATTAGTCGTTGAGGATCCCGCTTACTGTGCTTCAGTCTCGGCTCAAATGAGCGACTGGATTGACGGTATCGTAGCCGGAAAGTAACAGACTGATTGCTAACATAGGGCAATACAGAGAAAGACTCTTTGTGTTGCCCTTTTCTTTAACGATAAAGGGGGGTTATTCATGGCCAATGAAACATACAACCGTGTCAGCGGATTTCGGCGGACGTGGAACAGATTCCACACTTACATCACAAAACCTCAGAACGCTATTTTGCTTGCACTCGGTATTATCCTGACGGTTACGACTCTGTTCCCTATGTACACAATCGTGAGGGACACGGTGAGACTGCACCCGGGAAGCATTGACTCACAGGGTACGGCATTGGAGTCTCAGACTGAAGTTATGGGCAAGACTCTGACGACATACAACTGGAAGAATTTGTTTACGGCAAAAATCACAACACGTGTCGGACGTGAACGGGTTACGAGAAGCGTTGCGTCAATTTACCTTTGGACACCGTTAATTAACTCCGTCTTGATTAGTATTTTTGCCTGTTTCGGAGCGATTCTTTACGGCGGTGTTTTTGCTTACCTTGTAACGCGTACAAATTTGAAGTTCAAAAAGTATCTCAGCTCAATTTTCATCTTCCCTTACATCATGCCTCAATGGACACTCGCTGTAATGTGGCAAAATCTCTTCAATTCAAACGCAGTTACGGGAGGCAATGACGGACTTTTTGTCGCTCTCTTCAACGTCTTCATGCCGAAATGGTGGTGTGAGGGAATATTTCCTGTCTCGGTTGTTCTTGCAATTCACTACGCACCGTTCGCCTATATTCTGATCGGCGGTATTTTCCGAAACATGGACGCTAACCTCGAAGAGGCAGCGACTATCTTGGACACTCCGAGATGGAAAACATTTTTCAGAATCACTCTTCCATTGGTGAAGCCTGCTATCTTGAGTACTGTCTTGTTGGTCTTCTCAAGCGCAATGGGTTCTTACCCTATTCCGCATTACCTGAAACTCAGCACGCTCTCGACTCAATATGTCGGCATGAGTTCAAACCGAGCAGGACAGGCCAGTATTCTTGCCGTCATCATGATGCTGTTCGGCTTCCTGATTCTGATAGTCAACCAGCGCATAACTTCAGGCCGAAAGAATTTCACGACTGTTACGGGGAAATCAGGCCAGAGCAGTTTGGTGAACTTGGGAGCGGCGAAGTATGTTTTCTCGTTCATGTTCGTAATTTTCACGCTGTTCACGGGCATAATGCCGATCGTACTGTTTGCCGTTGAAACATTCCTGCCTAACCCTGGAGATTATTCGTTCCTGACTTACGGTATCGCAGGACATACGACGACAAAATGGTGGCTGACTGCTGAGAATGTTACGGAAAACGGAATGTACGGACAGAAAGGTATCTTGTACAACAGCGATATATGGCGGGCATTCGGCGGAACGTTCTTTGTTGCTGTATGCTGTGCGTTGCTTGCCGGTACAATCGGAACGTTAATCGGCTACTGTGTCAGCAAAAACCGACGAAGCAAGTGGGCTTCTTACGTCAACAACATGGCCTTCCTGCCTTACCTGATGCCGTCATTGGCTGTGGGCGTAGCGTTCTTCGTTTTCGGCTCAGGCGTGGGAATCTACAACACGTTCCTTCTCTTGGTCTTGGCCGGAACGGTGAAATATATTCCCTTCGCAAGCCGGAGCGCGTTGAACTCAATGATGCAGCTGTCAGGAGAAATCGAAGAAGCAGCAATCATTCAGGACATTCCATGGTGGAAAAGAATGACGCAGATAATCATACCCATTCAGAAAACGTCAATAATCAGCGGCTTTCTTCTTCCATTCATGACATGCCTTCGTGAACTGACACTGTTTATGCTTCTTTGCGGACAGGGGAAAATCATAACAACGATGCTCGGCTATTTCGATGAAATGGGACTGTATGCTTTCTCAAGCGGAATTAACTTGATACTGATCATATTGATTCTCGTCTTCAACACAATCGTGAACAAATTGACGGGAGCAAGCATTGACTCAGGAATCGGCGGACGATCATAACAGAAAGGATTGGCGAACATGGCAAGAATTGAATTAACACATGTTACAAAGAGATGGGGCGGATTTTACGCGGTAGATGATTTGAGTCTGCTGATTGATGACAACGCTTTTGTTACTCTGCTGGGGCCTTCTGGCTGCGGAAAGACTACAACGCTGAGAATGATTGCTGGTCTTGAGACACCGACAACGGGAAAGATTGTGATTGACGGCGTAACTGTTTTCGACAGCGATGCAGGTATCAACATTCCGCCGAACAAGAGGAGAGTCGGCTTCCTGTTCCAGAATTATGCCCTGTGGCCTAACATGACAGTGTACCAGAATATTTCATTCGGCCTCAGCAACATCAACGAGGCAGGACTGTCAGTGAACGAGAACGGCGAACTAATCCGCAATCCTTCAGCAGGCGGCGAGGCAAGGAAATTGACGAAGGAAGAGATCGACAAGATAGTTGCCCGTGTCAGTGCAATCGTCAAGATTCAGCCGTTCATGGACAGATACCCCGGCGAACTTTCCGGCGGTCAACAGCAGAGAGTCGCAATAGCCAGAACGCTAGCTCCCGGACCGAGAGTGCTATTCATGGACGAACCGCTCTCTAACCTTGACGCGAAGCTGAGACTGGAAATGCGTTCGGAACTTCAGAGGCTTCACTTGTCGACAGGAAGCACTTTCGTTTACGTTACGCACGACCAAATGGAAGCGATGACGCTTGCGACTCGAATCTGTTTAATCAACAACGGAGTACTTCAGCAGTATGATGAGCCTCTAACGGTCTACAATCGGCCGAACAATACTTTCATCGCTGACTTTGTCGGGAACCCGGCAATCAATTTCATCAACGCTCGAGGAACTCAACAGGGCGATGGAAGTTTCAGCGTAAAAATTTTGGACAGTTACGAGGCAAAATTTGTTCCGACAGAGAAAATCAACGTGGCTGAATGGTACTCATCAGCGGAAAAAGAGATCGCTGAATTTGAAGCGAAAGAACGCCCGGCCGAGAAGATCAACAAAGATCTCCCCTTCAACTATCCTGTCGCTACGGTTTCGGACACGGAAAAAGAACAGCGTGAACTTGACCGTGAAGACTGGGTGATCGGCGTTCGTCCTGAGTTCATTCGGATTTCCGATGACGGACCGATTGAGGGCGAAATCTTCTCCGCGATGCCTACAGGAATGGAGACGACAGTGAGAATCAGAGTCGGTAACTACCTTCTGACGGGCGTTGTGTTCGGCGGTGTGCTGTACAAGATCGGCCAAAAAATCAGATTGTCGTTCGCTGGCAATGGGGCTGTTCTGTTCTCAAGAGTCAACGGACGTTTTGTCTGCTGCGGAAGAGTCGATATTGCTTGACGAAACTAAAGGGAATAGCTAACCCCTATTCCCTTTTCATTGACACAAAAAAAGCCTCGAAATTTTCATTCCGAAGCTCTCATTTCCTTAAAGCCGATTTTCGGATTTGAACCGAAGACCCCATCCTTACCATGGATGTGCTCTGCCGGCTGAGCTAAATCGGCTTATTGCTTTATGGCGGAACATGGGTTCGAACCATGGTAGACTCCCGTCGACAGATTTACAGTCTGTTGCCATTGACCACTCGGCCATTCCGCCTTACGTTACCCTCTGGAGCCGGCGAGGGGACTTGAACCTCCGACCTGCTGATTACAAGTCAGCTGCTCTACCAACTGAGCTACACCGGCCTCAACAAGTTAGGCATTTTACATTGCAATGTTAATTCTGTCAAGCTCTCCGCCTCAGTACAGATTTACTTCCCTGTTCGGCGATGCTGAAACTACATTAGGGTCTTGCTTGAGGGCTGATGCTAATTCATGAGATGTAAGCCTGTCTGACTTTATGAACACGAAAATATTTCCTTCCTCGTTCACAAGCGAAAGAGCATCGAACATTCCAGCAAGTTTTCCGCCTGCCGACTCTGCTGTTACCTCGATGAATTTGCGTAAATTCCCGTCCTTCAGGCTCTGTTCAGTCAGTTCAATTCCTGCCGGAGCCTTGAGTACCGCAAGGACTTCCCCGTTCTTTGTGCCTGCCGCCAACACCGCGAATGCCTGAATGATTAAGCATAATGCCGCAAATATTTTCAACGTTTTCATAAAATTTTCCTCCTGTCAATATCTTCACACCTAGATTATCGTACAAAAAAATTCCAGCTTGAGCGCAAAAAAAAAATTCCCCCGCCGTAACGGTAAGGGGGAAAATGTTTCTTCCTTCAACACTAACGCTTCGAGTACTGTCTCTTTCCTCTTGCGCCCTTCTGGCCGAATTTCTTTCTCTCTACCATTCTCGGGTCTCTGGTCAGTAATCCTTCCTTTTTGAGTGCCGGGCGGAAATCAGGATTCAGCTTGATTAACGCTCTCGCTATTCCGAGTTTCACCGCTCCTGCCTGACCTGTTAAGCCGCCGCCGGAAGCGTTCACGAAAACATCAACTCTTCCCTCAACGCCTGCTGTCTTCAACGACTGGTAAACCTGAGTCTGCCACATTAAGCGAGGGAAATATTCCTCAACTTCACGGCCGTTAATCTTTATCTCGCCCGTTCCTGCGCAAATCCTCACTCGTGCAAGAGCGTTCTTCCTTCGGCCTGTTCCCCATATGTATTTGTCTTCTGCCATGATTATTCCTCCTTAGATCTCCAGTGTTACGGGATTCTGTGCTGCGTGGGGGTGTTCTGCGCCTGCGTAGACTTTCAGCTTGCTGTCATACCTGAGTCTGTTTCTCGGCAACATTCCCTTCACAACGTGGCGGAATAACTCTTCCGGCTTCGACTTCACCAGTTCGCCCCATGTCCGAGACTTGTAACCGCCGGGGTGTCCTGAGTGGTAATGCCATGTCGACTGTGATGCTTTGTGGCCTGTCAGTTTGACCTTTCCTGCGTTGATTACGATAACATAGTCGCCCGTGTCAACGTGGGGAGTGTATGTGGGCTTGTTCTTGCCCGTCAATATTCGTGAGATTACTGCTGCAAGCCGTCCGATTGACCTGTCAGCGGCATCAATTACGTACCATTTTCTTTCAACCTGACCCGGTTTGGCCAAGTATGAACTGCTGCCTGTCATATTGTGATATTCCTTCCTGATTTATTCTTTCTGCGGACGGGGGCTTGCCCGCAATGAGAGCTATTTTACTCTAACCAGCCTCTTATTTTCAAGAATGCCGGGTAATCTTCCTCTTTTTGCTACCGGCTTACCGTCAACGACTTTCAGATCCATCGTCATATCCATCGGCACAGCGTGAGCTATATAGCTTCCGACACCGAAAACGTCAGCTCCGGCTCCGGCAAGAAGTTTTATTCTTTCGGGATTGAGTCCGCCTGAGACTACTATTTTGACATGATTGAAGCCCTCATGATTGAGACGGTAACGCATTTCACGGACTAATTCAGCCGTAACTCCTCCCCTTTCGCCGGGAGTGTCAAGCCTCACAGCGTCAAGCCTTTCGCCCATAGCATGAGCAAGCCTCAAAGCCTCCTCGCATTCATCGTGGAAAGTGTCAACAAGAAACGTCCTTCCGACTTCAGACGGCATAACCGCATCGTAAGCCTCAGCGAGTTTCAGCGTGTCGCCCATGATCAACACCGCAGCGTGAGGGATTGTCCCTTTAGGTTCTTGACCTGCCAGCTTCGCGCCGAGAATGCAGCTTGCAGCCGAACAGCCTCCGAACTTCACGGCCATGCTCTCCATTACTGGAGCAACGGCAGGGTGTAAGTGTCTAGCTCCGAAGACTAGCACGGGCTTTCCGTCAGCGGCTTCGACACACTCACGGGCTGCACTCGCCCAAGCGCAGGAACTTGCGAGCATTCCGAGCAAATTAGTCTCGTGAATGCCGAACGCACCGTAAGGCCCGGTGATTCTCATGACGACTTCTTTCGGTGAAAAATATTCTCCTTCGGTCAACGCTTCGATTTTTACGGGAGCATCGCTGAGGAGTTCGAGAACTTCGGCAAGTCCGGCGAACATTCCCGTAGAACGCGAGAAAATTTC
This sequence comes from uncultured Synergistales bacterium, assembly GCA_905233215.1. Lineage (GTDB taxonomy): Bacteria > Synergistota > Synergistia > Synergistales > Aminobacteriaceae > JAFUXM01. The sequence goes on along the minus strand of CAJODC010000017.1, from coordinate 19,786 downwards.
GGCTGTAACTTCCGTGTCAAGTTTGTTGACTGACGCTAATACATCACGGGTGTTGATGAAGTAAATATCCGTTGTTGCACCCGCTTTGATCTCGTCATTGTTTGCACTGTAAAGACGATTTGAATCTACCTTCAGGGCTGTTGCATCTCTGAGGGAATTTAACACTGTAATATCTCCTTTGTTTTTGACTAATTAAGGAAGACGATGAAGAATGAAGTTACCATGAAGACAATCGCAAGAATGACAGTCAATTTTGTGAGACCTGTGAACCTCTGCCACTGTCCTGAATCTGCCTGAGTTCCTCCGCCGAAAACGCCTGAGAATCCTCCCTGCTTTCTCTGCTGGATTAAGACTGCGAAAATCATCATGACTGACACAACGATATGTATTACTGCTAACACTGCACGCATTGAATTTAATTCCTCCTGTTTCGAGTTGCTTTATAAAAGTATATAACAACGAGGGCTGATTGTACAAACAAAAAGACCCTGCCGTCAAACAAGGTCTCTTTTGAGAGCGGATGACGGGATTCGAACCCGCAACATTCAGCTTGGGAAGCTGACGCTCTACCGTTGAACTACGTCCGCAGAAATTCAACGCATGAAATTTTAACGCAGTATCAGCTTTTCCGCAAGCTGTCGGCCTCAAGTTTCAGGCTCAATTCTTCCCATAATGAATAAGCCTCTTGAAGTTCACGCTCAAGCCCGGCACGTTCCGTCATAAGGGCTTGAACTTTCGCGCCGTCCTTCATCGTTTCAGGCTGACACAGCGACTCATCAATCCCGCTGATTCTTGACTCGATTTCGGAAATTTTCTTTTCTGACTGTGAGATTGATTTCTTGATTTCACGAAGTTCATTGTTATTTTTTGACGGTCTGACTTTTGCCGCCGGCTTTTCCGTAATCACGTCATCGTTCGCTAATGTCTGCTCTCTTTTCTCCAAGAACCACGAGTAATTACCGGGATAATCGTAGAGCTTCCCTTCACGAATCTCCAGCACTCTTTCGGCTAGAGCGTCAAGAAAGTGTCTGTCATGCGATACAATCAGCAACGTTCCCTGATACTTGAGCAAAGCCCGTTCAACAATCTCTCTTGTGTCAACGTCAAGATGATTCGTCGGCTCGTCAAGTATCAAGAAATTCGTTTCCTCAAGCATGAGTTTGTAGAGTGCGAGTCTTGCCTTCTCACCGCCTGAAAGGACGCTTGCTGACTTGTAGATTTCATCGCCCGAAAACAAAAACGCTCCGAGCAGGTTTCTACGTTCAACGTCATTCAGTTTTGATGAAACTGAGCGAGCCTCTTCCCAAACGGTATTCGAGTAGTTGATGTTCTGTGCGCTTTCCTGTGAATAGTAAGAGAATTTCACGTTGTGGCCATGCTTGACCGTTCCTGATGTCGGGGCTTCCGTGAGGCTCAGGAGTCTTAACAGTGTTGACTTTCCAGCACCGTTCACGCCGACAAGGGCAACTCTCTCGCCTCGTTCGATGACGAAATTAACGCCGTCAAAAACCTTCAAGCCGTCATAAAACTTAGCGAGGCCGGAAACTCTTAAAACTTCTCGTCCGCTCGGAGGTGCTTCAGGAATTGTGATTTTCACGGACTTGATGCCCTGTGAAATTTCAATGCGTTCGATTTTCTCAAGCTGTTTGATTCTGCTTTGGACTTGAGCGGCTTTTGTTGCCTTGTATCTGAAGCGGTTGACGAAGGACTCAATGTGCCGGATTTGCTCCTGCTGGCGTGAAAACGCTTTCTCAAGGAGTTCTCGGTTCTGTTCCTTCATGGCCGTGTACTCGTCATAACTGCAAGGATAGAGAGTGATCACGCCGTGTTCAAGATCAGCGATAGTGTCGGCTGTGTTCTCAAGAAATCGTGTGTCGTGCGAGACTGAGACGACTGCCCCTCTGTGAGTCCTGAGCCAGCCTTCAAGCCATTCCATCGACTCGGTGTCAAGATGATTAGTCGGTTCATCAAGAAGCAACACATCAGGAGATGAGAGAAGCAGAGCGGCCATAGCGATTCTCATTTTCCAGCCGCCTGAAAAGTCATGACAGTTTTTGGACTCATCGCCCTTCCTGAATCCGAGTCCGTGCAAAACCTTCATGGCCATAGCCTCGAAAGAAAATCCGCCTGAGTCTTCAAATCTTTTTTCGAGCCTTGAGTGTTCTCGCAAAAGTTCCTCATGATTCCCCGTTGAACGTGATAATTTTTCCTCAACGTTCCGCAATTTTGACTCGATTTGCGATATTCCTGCTTTGTCCTTGAGGTATTGAATTAACGGGACTGGCTCAAGTTCGGCTAAGTCTTGCGGTAAGTGTCCGACTGTGAGACCTTTTGAGCGTTCGAGGGAGCCTGAGTCGGGTTCGATTTCGCCCATGATGACCCGGAGCAGTGTAGTTTTTCCAGCTCCGTTCGCGCCTACAATGCCGACACGGGCGTTGTTGGTGATTTGAAGGTTGAGACCTCGAAATATGACGTGTTCACCGAATGAGAGGGATAAATTTTTGATGTCAATCATGCAGTAACAAAAATTTCCGAAATTGCTACGAGAGCAGCTTCACCGCTGATTGTAATTCGTCCGTTTCCCTTCATCTCACAGCGTAAATATCCGCCCCGCTTCGATGCCTGATAAGCGTGAATAATCTTTTTGCCGAGTTCCTTTGACCAGTAATCGGCAATCTGACAATGAGCTGAACCGCATACAGGGTCTTCAGGGACAGACAGTTTCGGACAAAAGCTCCGTGATACGCAGTCTGTTTCCCTGCCTCTTGACGTAGCATTTTGGATACGGCCTTCAATTTTTGTCAATAAATTCTGGTCAGGTGTCATAGTTCGCACCTGCTCTTCATTCTCAAAGACACACACAAGGTCAAGCCCCAACACAGCCTTAATCGGCCGAAAACCGAACGCTTTTTCCATGTCGTCAGTTACGGGGATTTCTTGAAGCTCATATGTCGGGAAATCCATTTCGTAAAAATTCCCGTTGCGGTTGACAGTCAAAACACCGCTCAATGTATTGAATTTGACGGAATTATTTTTCGGCTCATAGTAATTCAGAATGACGAAAGACGAAGCGAGCGTGGCATGTCCGCAAAGTTCAACTTCTGTTCCGGGAGTGAACCAGCGGAGACGATAACCTTCTTTTTCCTTTACGATAAATGCGGTCTCTGAGAGATTATTTTCCATTGCCATCTTCATCATGAAATTTTCGTCCGGCCACTTGTCCATAACGCAGACAGCCGCCGGATTCCCTGAGAAAGGTTTGTTTGTGAAAGCGTCAACTATGTATTGTTTCATCTATACATCTCCTGTTCCTAATTTGTATAGTACCACAAAAAAAGGGATCAGGGTCTAATCCCTAATCCCTCAACGCTAAACGATGATCGCTAATCGCTGGTAATCTCAACTTTCTTGTGTGCTTTATCCTGACTCTTTTCAGCAACTTCAACGGTGAGCAGTCCATTCTTGAACGATGCTTTTGCCGACTCTGGGTCTGCCTCGACAGGGAACGAAATCACTCTCTCAACCTTTCCGTAACGTCTCTCGCTTCGGAAATAACTCTTACCGTCTCCGCCTTCTTTGGTCTCTGACTTCTTCTCGGCTGAAAGCGTGAGTCTGTCGCCGTAAACATGAAGCTCAACATCTGAAGGATCGATTCCGGGAAGCTCTGCCTCAGCGTAAATCTTGCCGTCCTTGCGGTAAAGGTCAGTTTTCGCTCCGAAGTCCGCAAAATTTTCCGTGAAGAACGGGTCTGAAAATCCTCTCGTGAATGTATCAAGTATGCTCTCAGGATCCATCATTCTCATCATCGGGTAAAATCTTTCTCTTGCCATAGTAATCAATCTCCTTTTTATTATTTGGTGAGGATTGGTTCATTTCCTCACAACGCAGAGAATTATATTACTGACTTTTATTTACCATATCAGCAAAATGTCTGATTAACCCTTACTATATTTTACTGACTTTTGTTAATCAATTTGACCATTCACGTCAAGCCTTATTCTGTTTCAATCAGCTCATGTTCAGTCAGCACTGCTCTTCCTGACCGAATATCATCAACAGCACTATCAAGCCTACGAATATTCACAGCACTGTAGAAAGTATCTTCGGCAGGAAGCGTGTTCATCGTCTGTTCCACCACTACTTCAATGCCTCCTCAAGCACTCTTTTCACATTCTCACGGCACTGTTCGTACTTCTCACCGCGATGAGCCTCATACACTTTCACACCGTCAACAAACATACTCGGCACATGATAATAATCATAGCGTTCTGAAATTTCAGGGTGCAGATTCTCATCAACCCATTCAATTTCCACTGACGAATATTTTTCATCGCCTTCACACAATTCCTTCAATGCTTCCCTTGCCTGCTTGCAGTACGGACAGCCCTCAATGTAAAACGCAGTAACTTTCTTCATAACCGTATCTCCTTTCATTTTTTACATAGTATATAATAATCTGACATAAATTTTCACAGATTGAGAGGCTGTTCAACAGTGCGTAAATCCATAGAGGCAATGTCATCATTCCTCCTCATGATAGACATTCAGGAGCGTCTGCTTCCTGCTATTCAAAATAAAGATGAAGTACTCAGAAATTCCGCTAAACTCCTCACCGCTGCCCGTGAGCTTCAAGTTCCCTCGATAATCTCGGAGCAGTACCCGAAAGGCATTGGCTCAACCGTCCCGGAACTGAAAGCCCTAATCCCGGAAGACTCTCCGTTCATCGAGAAGAAAGAATTTTCCTGCTGTCAAAATCCCGGCTTCGGCGATGCCTTTCTCAACCTCCGTTTCAACTCAGGCACTAAAGACACAGCGATACTCTTCGGGATTGAGACTCACATCTGCGTACTCGGCACGGCAATAGACCTCATCGAAAAATATAATCTCAATGTCGTTGTCGCCGCCGACTCATGCGGAAGCCGTACAAGCCAGAATCATTCGCTCGCTCTCGAAGCTATGAGGGCAATGGGCTGTTTCGTTGTACCGACTGAGACAGTAATTTACCACATGCTCAAGAAAGCAGGAACGCCTCAGTTCAAAGCCCTGCTGCCGTTGTTCAAGTAACTCAATGCGTACCAAGCTGTTATTCGCTCTGTTACTGTTCTACATATTCTTCAGAGGCATCGGCGATCATGGCCTGATAGATCCCGTTGAGGGTGTCAACGCTTCTGTCGCCGTTCACATGGCAGGAGCAGGAAATTATTTCGTCCCAAAAATCGGAACCGCTTTGGCTTCGGGAAGCACGATGGGTTACTGGTGGCTTTCTGTTCTTGCGTTAAAGATTTTCGGCTGGAGCGAGTTCGCCGTGAGATTCTTTTCCGCCCTCGCAGGACTCGGAATGATATTGATCTCCGCAAAATCAGCGCGTCCCTACGAAGATGACTCAGTGCGTAAATCATGGCTCTCTGCCTCGATATGTGCAGGAATGACTCTGTGTTTCACTGTCTCTCAGATAGCTTCTTCACATGCTCTTTACGCTTGTTTGACAGGGCTTGCGATGGCTGGCGTGATTCTTTCCGAGAAGAGAAAAATAAATCTCGCTCTCTCTCATTTTGCCATAGTGCTTGCTTTTATCGTTCACGGTTTTGAGGGGCTTATGCTTCCGCTGCTTGCGGTGATGATTTACTGCATAATCTCAGAAGACTGGGACATAATGAGAGCGTTCTTCACATGGCCGGGCGGTATCGTCATCACTCTCGTGTTGTCGTGCGCTTATTTTGTCGCAGTAGCAAATTCTAACCCTGAAGTAATATATTTCATGGGCTGTCAGAATCATTCTTACACGTTCGGCGGAATAGCTGGTATCTTGGCTTTTCTGTTTACTGGATTCATACCCTTTCACGGCTTCATCATCAGGGCATTTTACGAGGTCTTCCCACGTGAATATCCTGCCAAAAAATCTTATGATCTCTTCATGTTAGTGTGGGCGTTGACGTTCGGATTAGCGGCGATTTTTTCGGGCGATATTCTGTCGCTGTCGGCATGTGTTCCGGCGTTGTCGGCACTTTTGGGACGAAAGATCGACATTTGGCTGACACAGAGCAGTTTCAAGTCAATGCGTTACGCCGTAATCTTTAACTTACTGGCCGTTGTTCCGTTCCTGTACATGGTAATGCCGTTCACGTTTCACAACTTCGATATGCTTCAGGAAACTGTAGCGTCATTGATTCCTTGGGGACTAGCTGAAGGATTGTTCCTCTTTGCCTCATGGTATTACACCAAGACAAGACAGCCGATGAAATGGGCTCGTAATGTCTCGGCTGCCGCTCTGATAGCTCTGATGCCTCTGGCTGGAGTCTTCAACCTAACGGCGGATATTTACTCGGTGAGAAGCGCAGGATTGAAACTGAGAGATACTGTCAAAGGCA
>CAJODC010000017.1:0-13365 GCA_905233215.1 uncultured Synergistales bacterium | reverse complement strand
GACTTAACGCCCGGAGTCGCCGAAAAGAAATTCATCTCGAAAGAGTCGGCAATCAATACATTATGGAACGGAAAAAATCGAGTCTTTCTCGTAACGCCTTCGGATTTTCAGCCTGATGCACCTCTTCCGCAGAACATCTATCACATTGCGGAAGGCGAAGGGCTTTTGTTACTGAGTAATCAATAGAAGTGAGGTAAAAATTCATGCGTAAAATTCTCGTTGCTTTAATCATAGTTCTTGCAGCGTCAACTTCCTCGCTGGCTGTGCAAATCAATCCCGACACGGAACTTCACAAGACCATTGGCGGATTGTATGCTCTCGTTTCAGCGTTGGCAGTGAGCGATTCAGTGCCGGAAAAAGCCGAAAGCCTGAGAGAATGTTTTGATGATGTTCCGTCAAAATGGGCGGACAGCGTAACACTCGAAAAAGTCGAAGATGATGTGTGGGTAGGCGTGTCAGTCGAAACATCACCGTCATCAAAAAATTTTTTGCGCTCACATTCTTCGGAGCTTGGAATATCGGACAAGCCAGGCGGAAAATCTTGGGTATCAGGAAAATTAGCGTGGCTAAAAGCAGGAGAGTTCTGGAACGGAAAATTTGTACCAGTCAAAATCAGAGCCTCATACGGTGAAGGCAAGGACTCAAATATTCTTTTCTTCAGCGCAAGAGGTCAGGACTCATGGTGGCATTCTTACCCTGAACTCTCAAGGAAAACCGCCGTGTCAGTCATGAAGATTTACGGCGAAAACGAAAATGGCCTCCACCGCCCCGAAGGAGCAGCAAGAAGCATCTACAATGAGGTCAGACCGTCAGCAGTCAGAAAACCGGCCGACATTCACACGAAACGAGAGAAAACTTTTGAGGACGACCTAGAACGCCAAATGGGCGATGTTATTTTCAGACCCGGAGTCCGTGTAGGCGGTCAGGAGTCAAGGTGAACAGAAGGAGAGAGAAAAAATGTCAGTACTAATTTGCGGAGGAGCAGGTTATATCGGTTCGCACAACGTCAGAGCATTCTCACAGCACGGCGAGGACGTTGTTGTTGTCGATAATCTTGAGACAGGACACAGGGCTTCAGTTCCGGCGGACGTGAAGTTCTACGAGGGAGATATACGAAATTCCGAGACGTTAGCCAAAATTTTCACAGAGAACAAAATAGAGGCAGTGATTCATTTCTGTGCTTACTCTCTTGTCGGTGAGAGCGTTGAACAGCCGTTAAAGTATTTCGATAACAACGTTGGCGGAATGATTAGCCTTCTTGAGGCCATGCAGAAATTTGACGTTAAGCGGATAATTTTTTCGTCAACAGCGGCGACTTACGGCGAACCCAAGAGAGTCCCGATTCTTGAGACTGACCCGACAGAGCCGACAAACCCTTACGGCGAGAGCAAGCGAATCATGGAGAAAATGATGAACTGGGTATCAAGACGCTACGACATACGATATGTTTCGCTGAGATATTTCAACGTTGCAGGAGCTTGGCATGACGGCTCAATAGGCGAAGACCACAAGTGCGAGACTCACTTAGTCCCGATAATACTTCAAGTTCCTTTGGGGAAAAGAGAATTTGTTACGGTCTACGGCAATGATTACCCAACAAAGGACGGAACGTGCATACGAGATTACATTCACGTTGAGGACTTAGCGGACGCTCACATTCTCGCTCTTGAATACCTGCGCTCAGGCGGTGAGAGCAATATCTTCAACTTGGGAAGCGGAGACGGTTACTCGGTCATGGAGATGCTGACGGCTGCACGAAGCGTAACAGGCCATGAGATTCCAGCCAGAATCGGCGAACGCAGAGCAGGCGATCCGGCCCGACTCATCGCTGACAGCACGAAGGCACGCAAAGTACTTCATTGGCAGCCGAAAATAACACGCATGGAGGACATAATCGCTACTGCGTGGAAGTGGCACAAGTCCCACCCTAACGGTTACGCTGATTAGTCATGACGGCGAAAACTATATGGGGAGAAGTTCTGGACTCATGTCCGGGACTTCTTTGCTGTGTCATAAACACTAAGGGCAAATTACTTCACGCTACGAACGGTTACAAGGCTGTAGCTTCGAGGCTCTTCGGTCATAGCTGTGAGGAAGGGAGGAATTATCCGCCGCTAATCACCGAGAATGACAAAGCCATTCACGAGGCTTTGACCGCCGCTTGTCTCGGAGCAACAAACGCCGTTGAGTTCACAGAGAAGGGCAACATCTGGGAAATTACAGCCTCACCGCTTAGGCTTGAGGGTCATGGAATATCGGGAATAGTCCTGAAAATTTCGTCCGAATCTTCATCAGAGAAAAATAACGCCCTTCCTCCAGTTGTTCAAAGCAACCCTGAAATTCTCAACACAGTACCATTCAGAGCGGCCATAACCGACACTAAGGGCAAATTTCTAGCGGTCAACAAAAATCTCGCTTCATGCGTACGTGCCGACCTCATCGGAAGAAACATAATCGAACTAGTTTCGCCTGAAATTGATTCGGATTTGACTCACATTCTCATGACACGTTCGGGCTCTGTCGAATGCACGATGCCGGACATCAGAGCAGCCTCGAACTTTTCGCAGTCAGACATATCGCCATGCCTTGACGAGGAAATGAACGAGACTCCGCCCGACACTGAGATTGACAACATCAGGCACATACGCATTCACGCTACGCCGTCAGAATGGAACGCTGAAGACTCTGTGATGCTCACGTTCGAGGACATCACAGACTCTCTGAGGACTCGTGAACAGTTGAGGCGGCTTCTAACGCTTGACAGGTCAACAGGAATCTTGAATCGAATGGGACTCGAACACGTCATGAGCCGGAAAGTTCACGAGGCAATTCACGAGGGAGGACATTTGAGCCTTGTGATGATTCGAGTTGAGAACTTCAGGATAATACACGAGACAAAGGGCTGGCTGTCAGGCAGAAGAATAATACGGGACTTTGTGAAGGGTACACGGAAATTTTTGACGGAAAGGGCAGAGGGAATAATTCTCGGACGATGGAGCGATGATGAATTTGTTTTACTGTCAGATTCTTCGGGAGCTTCGGCAGCTGCTGTGGCGAATGAGCTTCGTGGGAGGTCAAAAGATATAGTCATGAGTGCTGGAGTCGCTGACTTTTCGGAGGGGTCTTACGCCAGTTCGGGAGAGTTCATAGAGGCGGCGTTCAGCGCATTGACGGAGGCGGTTAATTCGGGCGGTAACGCTGTAGTGTTGTCGCATTCATGAGGGCGTTGAAACGTTACGGCCAGAATTTTTTGGTCGACAAAAATATTCTCTCGGCAATAATCCGAAGGGCTGATCTGACTTGTGATGACACAGTGCTTGAGATCGGGCCCGGTCATGGAGTTTTGACACGTGCGATTCTTGACGAGGGCGTGAAGTGCCTGCATTGTGTCGAGATTGACGAACGAATGAGGCCGGAACTTGAGTCGCTTGCTGACGGCAACAATTCGCTCACTCTTCATTGGGGCGATGCCGTGAAGTTCGATTACGAGTCTCTGTCGCCATTCCCCAACAAGGTCGTCGCAAACATACCGTACAACATAACGACTCCATTGATTGCCGAGCTGTTGAAGTTTGCCGACAGGGGGCTGACGTATCATTTGTACATGATGCAGAAGGAAGCGGCAATGAGGCTTATTGCTCCGCCTGACACCAGAGAGCGTTACCCTTTGGGCGTAACGATTGAGGCGATGGGACACGCTAAGATTGTGCGCAGTGTCTCACGTTCATGTTTCCGCCCTGTGCCTAATGTAGACTCTGTTCTTGCTGAAATCGTATGTGAGAGAAATTTTGAGATAGCAAGAGATGATTATTGGAGCGGGATTCTTCACAGGGGATTTTCACACAGACGGAAGACGCTTGCCAATAATCTGAAGAATTTTGCTGATGCTTTTTGTTACGGTGAAAAGAGAGCTGAAGATTTGACTTTCACTGAATGGACAGAAATATATTCAGGGAATAGAGTCAAATAACCCTATTCCCCGTGAACAGTCTAATTTTTTGTATCAGGTATAATTTCTATTTCGTCATCAGTTCCATCAATGATGATAGCTTCTCCATCTTCGTTGTCTTCGTTTTCGACCGGCTTTTGAGACTCGTCAACAACTTCGTCATCATCAAGCGGTTCAGGCAGTGCAATCTCTTTGGCCTCTTCGCTGATTTCGTCAAACGTAATCGGCTCGCTCTGTTCGTCTGTTTCCGTAAACTGCTCAGTGATTTCCGGCTCAGTCTCAAACGCTTCAGGCGATTCAGACTCGGCCTGTTCTGCTTCGGTCTCGACAGCTTCGGGAGCGGTCTCAGTGATTTCGGGTTCAGGCTCAAATTCTTCGGACATTGCGATTGATGCTTCAGGCGATTCAGACTCGGTCTGCTCTGCTTCGGTTTCGACAACTTCGGGCTGAGGCTCTGCGGACTCTTCCGGCTCATCGTTGGACTCTGTCTCTGCTTCCTGCTGATGTTCCTCTTGAATTTCCTCGTCTAGTTTCTCTTCCATCTCCCTGAAAGCCTCTGCAAGCTCCGTGTCAGTCTCGATTTCCTCCGTTACTGCCTCCGGAAGAAGCTCGAAATCTTCCGCTGATGTCTCAGTTTCGGGGAGTGCTTCAACCGCTTCTGATTCGCTTTCTGTCTCAATCAGCGGTTCAATCTTCACGTCATCTTCGTTGATTGATGATACGGTAATTTTTTCGTCGGCTGGAAGATCCTCGAGCTCTTTTCCGTTCTGAACGACAGGAACGAATACGGCGATGATTTTCGTGTTCTTGTTTCCTTTTGCTGCGTCATTGATTGCCTTCATGACTTCGTTGTAGAGCCACGAATGACGGCCTTCTTTGCTTGGAATAATCTCGACTGCTTCGGGCTGAGTGTCTTTCTTTTTTTTGTTGACTGATTCATTTTTTCCGCCCAAAAATCTGTCGGCATCAAATCTTCCGCTCCCTTCAGGCTGTGCGGTCAATCTTCGTCTGACTGCCTCTTCAATGCTCACAGCATCGTGATAATTCGGCTCTTCACCCTGATCCTTGCGCCATTCAGCCTCGTGGCGGTCAATCACTGAGTGAATGTTCTCAAGTCCCCTAAATATCCGCATCTTCTGATTCTCCGTCCTCTTTTCTGTCGGTCCAAACGTCATTGATTCCCGTTACGCCGTTGCTGAGTCTGTCTACGGCTGTAATGATCTTGTCATAGAGGCGTTCATAGGGCTGGCGTGAACGTGCGATTAAGCCTGTTGACCAGACACGGCCCGATGTGATGTTGTAGGGAATGTGCTTGTGTAACGGGAGTTCTTCGGCTACAGGGTAATCACGTTCGGCGATGAGCTGATTGGCAATCTTCGTCATCACTGAATTGTCATAGCCGACTTTCACGAGAGGAAGCTGTGATTTTTCCTTGCCTGATTTCTTTGCTGACGCGTACATTATGCCCAAGTTGGACAGCGAGAAAAAGTCAGGCCTGACCGGGACAACGACTATATCAGCGAAATCAATCGCATGTTTTGAGTCATCGTCAAGGTTAGGAGGACAGTCAATAACGATCCATTCTTCCGGTGAATCAGCGTCTGAATCTTCGAGGGTATCTTTCACGCGCAGTGAGTTCCGGAAATAATTTTTCATGAAGCCTAATGCGTCCGAAAAATTTCGTGAGGGATCAAGATCTATCGCAAGAACTCTGTTCTGCCTCACCAGTGCAATTTCAGCGAGTATAACAGCTATTGTTGTTTTTCCGACTCCGCCTTTGCGGTTGAGAACTGCCGCTGCAATTTTCGACATCTTATCTATCACCTGTATTTAAAGTTTATTCTCATTCATACGTATAATATCACAATAAAGCCGTAACAGCGATTGACGCTATGACAACAGCGACTCCGACAAAGTTTCCGACGCTCATACTCTCACCGAACAGAAGCACTCCTATCACTACGGCTGCTACAGGTTCGATTGACGCTATGACGGGAACTTTCGCGGTGTCGGTCATAGCTTTCAGCCCCCTGTAATAAACACAATAGGCCAGCGATGTCGGAATCAGTCCGTAAAGAAATCCCACTCCCAAAATATCAGGTCTCCCAAAAAGAATCGATACATCAGGTCTTATTGTTACGACAACAAAAATCAGAGCGAAAAAGAAACTGTACATGCTCACGGTCATAGCATCGATTTTTTCACCGGCAATACGACCGGCAACGGCAGCAGTACCGTAACACAAGCCCGAACCTAAGCCGGCAAGTATTCCAGTGAGATTGAGAGCGTCAACCGAAAAATTTCCGCCTGTTACAGTCAGAACACAGCCGATAATATTCATGGCAAGAGCAGAAATTTTCAGAAGCCCGAATTTTTCACGGAAAATTACTGCCGACTCTACCGCCGTGAAAACTGGCGCAGTATACATCAGTACACAGGCTATACCCATTCCGTTTATTTTGATTGATGAAGTGTAGAAAACGTTGAACAGTCCGTTACAGAAAATTCCGAGAACAGCGCAGGACAGCAAAGTTTTTTTGTCGGTTATTACAATCTCCCGGCCATGACGAACAGCACACACAACGAACATCACAGCAAACGCCCAGAACATTCTCAGAAAGACAATCAATGATCCGTCAGCACCAAGTGAAGAAAGGCTCTTGACGAAAATACCGATAGTCCCCCAAAAAAGCCCGGCAATAAAAATATTAAGCATTCGATTTTTTGAAATTCCTGACTCCGAGAATGAACTTCATGACCTTCCTGTAATCTTTCGTTCTTCTTGACTCGAGTCCTGAGCTTGCGTTGAGTGCGTAGGGCTTAGGGTCAAGGAGGAGAGCCTGAGTCATGTTTTCGGGAGTAAGTCCGCCGGAAAGAAAGAATTTCCTTCTCATTCGTCCCAGCATTGACCAATCAAAAGTCTTTCCGTCTCCTGCGTTGCCTCCGTCCAACATGACGTAATCGGCCGTTGAGTATAACGCCTTCTCAGCGTCTTGAGGCTTTGCGACTTTGTAGACTTTCATGATCGGGCATCGCACGTATTCACGGAGAGCGGCAACGTATTCGCCAGTCTCATCGCCGTGTAACTGTATCATGTTGAGACCGGCTACTTCAACGGTTAGTGCTACATTCTTGAGGGCTTCGTTCGAGAATACGCCGACTGATTTTATTCCGGGACGAAGTTTTGAGCGCAGATAACCGGCGTGTTCTGGTGAAATAAAATGACGGCTCTTTTTGACGAACACAAAGCCGACAAAATCGGGAGTAAGTTCATTCATTATTCCTATTTCTGCTTCGTGGCAGATACCGCAGATTTTTACTTTTACCATTGTCTATGCCTCTATCAGAAAAATAAAAGCAGAGCCGAAAAATCAAGCTCTGCCGAAATTATACCAGTGATTACTCTCTGACGAGCTGAACTTCAGGTTCTCTCGGAAGTCCGAACAACGGTATAAACCTGTCAAGCCCCGTGAGAGTCAGAATCAGCATAGACAGTACAGCAATCCACGCAAGATAGTTGTGCATGATAATATCCATTACGCCCGCTGAGTTTTCTGCTACAGGGTAGACAGCCTCAGTGATTCCAGCGAAGAACGCAAGGTATACATGCCACGGGATTAACTGAGACCCGAAAACGCCCATTGCGTCAGCAAACGTTGCGTTCCTCAGCGCAAGTTTGTACATGGCCTCTTGACTGCCCTTGATGTTTCGTTCGGTCAAGTCTTTGATGATAGGCGAGATCGTTACTATCTGTGCCATCTCGTCAGCAAGTGCAGCGTTACCGATGAGGCAGAGAAGACCGTTAGCGAACATCAACTGCCTGACACTGTGAACGCATTTCATGACAAGAGTCGCAATAGCTCCGAAAGCGTCCATTCGTCTCATGACTCCTCCGAACGCTCCTATCCACAACATCATGACGATGACCCAGCTTCCAGCGTCAGCAAAACTTGACTGTACCATTTCGAGGAATTTTGAGACACTCGTAACAGTCCCGGCAATGTAACCGCATATCAACGCTCCTACTATTCCAGCTCCCAAACAGATCAGAGTGTTCGCACCGGCACCAGCAAGAACAAGAACTGCCACCAGCGGAATGACCATGTACCACGAAAGACCTCCGGCCTGTACCTGTTTCAACAGAGTAACAGCAGCGGGCCTCTTCTCTTCGAGGGCTGCCCACACTGACTGAGGCACTTGAGCGATTGCGTCATTGGCACTGCCTACAGTGTCAGGAAGTCCCATGTTCACGGCTGCGAAGTAGAACGCTACAGCACCGCCCACCAAGCAAAGGAATGACCACACGCCCTGATGGCGTACACGGTCAGTTATGACGACACCCTGAAGCGATGAACTGACTACCGTTGTGTCAGAGATGAGGCCGATATTGTCGCCGAAACATGAGCCTCCAGCGATTGCAGAGACAGTGAGAATCATGCTTCCGCCGACGATGTGATTCAGCCAGAGGAATATCGGTGCGCAGGCCGCGAAAGTTCCCCATGATGTTCCAGTAGCTATTGACAGTATCGCCGTAACAACAAGCGCAGTAACAGCTATGAGCTTTGCCGTTATTCCCAGCGATAACGCTATGCTGATGATCTCGGCGGCTACTCCTGTTTCCATGAAACATGTAGCTACAGCGTAGGCCATCTGAAGAATCAGGAAAACGAAGACGATATGTTTCATGCTTTCGATAGCGGAATCCATGAGGTCAGAAAATTTTACGTGAGAGAAAATCATTCCGATGATGATCGCGTAGACCAATGCTAGAGGAGCAGCAAGAAGAATATCGAGTCCGAATCCCACAGTTGAGTTCATCAGAATACCGAGAACGATAACTGGGCTTAGTTTAACAAGAGCCAACATGATTGTTTATCACTCCTGAAAAGATAGAAATTTTTGAATAATTGTAGCAGATTTACGCAAAAAAAATGACACTCCCCGAATCTCTCAGGGAGTGCCGGAATTTTTATGAGCTTGCCTGACCGTAACCGCCGCCGCTCGCTGTTCCGTTGAGCTGGTTCAGAATAGCCGCGATTGAGTTCGCCTGCTGTGAAAGTTTGGAGAACTGAGTCTCTGTGTTGCCGTATCTCGTTCTCAAATTCTCCTCCATTCTGTCGAGTCTTTCCTGATACCTCTCTAAATATTCGTTAATCGTATCAATCTGACTCTGAATGTTATCGATCTCACGGGTCAATGTGCCTTTTGTCTCACCGCTTGATGAAGTGCTTAACATTGAGCTTGTCCATGCGCTGAACTCCGAGACAAAACTTGTCATCAATGCTTGAACTTCATCGGGGTTATCTTCTAGAGCCGTCATGAACTCGTCAGTGTCAAAAACAAGTTCACCGCTCTTGCCGTAATCGTCAGACGTTGACTCTATGCCGATCTGATAGAGGCCCTTGTAGGTGTAATTCATCTTGAGGGCGTTCATGGCAGCCGAGCCTGACATTGTGATTTCCTGATTGTCGGTCGAATGAATTTCGAGCTTGTCATTCTCGACACTGGCCTTGATGAGAGGAGACTGTAATTTTTGTCCGTTCTCATCGTAGTAGAAATCGTGCATCGGTCCGTTCTTTGTGTCATCGCTGAGTTTGGCAACGATTGTTTCGAGAGTGTCTGACGGGTCAATGGTAATGTCGACATATTTTGAGCCGATTCTGAGACGGAGAGTTGACGCAGTTTTGAGACCGTTGAAAGCCATTGAGCCGTAAATTTCCTCACTGCTTTTTCTCTGAGTGAAAGTGAAAGTGAAATTCTTTGATGTCAAACTTCTCATCTGACTTTTTGTCTGACGTAACAGAGAATTTCCGTGAAGGAGTCCCCATCTCATTCTGAAGTCGTCAGAGTCGACCGTTGCTGCTGTGTCCTCGTCAAGCTGTTTCTCGGTCATTCTGGTATTCATCCACGTCATGAGATCGTTGTAGTTGTCGACGAAGGACTGAATCGACTCGACAGCTTTTTCGGCATCGTGTGAGATGTCGAGCGTAACTTCGCCTGTTACGTTGCGTTGTGAACTGGTGAGCATAGCTTCCATATCGGGCATCACTGGCTCCAAATACTGGCTCTCGTGGAGGAACATACCATACCAGTTACTGATTTGGTCTTTCCAGTACTGCTGCCATTTCGATAAGGTGTATTTCTCTAAGAAACGATGAGCACCGATGATGAGCATAGGTGCCGCTGCTTCAAAACCAACACGTCCCTTGATACCGATAATGGTGTCGCCCACATGACAATCGCGTCCGATGCCGTATGCAGCACCGATTTCTTCGACTGCCTGAATAGCTTTCACTTTATCATCGAAGTGCTTACCGTTGACAGAGCATAACTCACCTTTCTCAAATCCCAACTTCAGTAGTTCAGGACCTTCTTTTGTAGGATGTTTCAGGTAGGCTGATTCTGGCAATCCTTGTTTAGAATCAAGAATCTCTCCTCCACAGATGCTGGTTCCCCAAAGGCCTACATTGTAGCTGTATTTGAGTTTTGCAAAGTCGGCTGCAAAGCCATTTTTGTTTAGGTAGTCAATCTCCTCTTGGCGTGAGAGGTTCCCATCACGAGTAAGGGTGATAATCTCTACGCCTGGAACCATCACCAAGAAGGTCATGTCGAAACGAATCTGATCGTTTCCTGCACCTGTACTACCGTGTGCGATGGCTGAAGCTCCAATCTCTTTTGCATAGCGAGCAATAGCTAGTGCTTGGAAGATACGCTCCGAACTGACAGAGATGGGGTAGCAGTTGTTACGAAGCACATTGCCGAAAACCATGTATTTCAGACTCTTCTCGTAATACTCCAGAGTAACATCAAGGGTTACATATTTGGTAGCGCCTAATTTGTAGGCATTCTCTTCGTTGGTCTTCAGCTGCTCAGCACTGAAACCTCCCGTATTGGCACATGCAGCATGAACCTCATAACCTTTTTCTCTTGCAAGATACATCACGGTGTAGCTTGTGTCAAGACCACCGCTGAATGCGACTACTACTTTTTTCTTTTCTGTCATAATATTTATTTTTTTTTCTATTTATTCTTAACTTTTTACATATATCCTCGTTTTACCATCTCCTTCATGATTTCCTGGAAAATCTCGATAGGGGTAGGCTCTCCCTTATGTTTTTCGGGGTCATAGAGCATACCTGTACAGATACAGAACTTACGTTCTTTCATCTCGAGGATAGGGTAGTTGATACAACCTTGGCATCCGTGCCAGAAGGCATCATCGTCTGTGAGTTGCTTAAATGACACAGGTACATATCCCAAAGCGGTATTCATTTTCATGACAGCATCACCGCTGGTGCGTGAGCAAATCTTAGCATGTGGCCAACGTACACGAGCCAGCGTAAACGTATGGTCTTTGATGCGCTTTGAGATATCGCGTCCTTGATAGTCGGGATGTACAATCAGTCCTGATGTGGTGACATAGGCTTTGTTGCCCCATGTTTCTATATAACTGAATCCGGCAAACGTATCGCCTAGTTCTCCTTGCTTGCTTGGATCGAGTGCCAATACTGCTTTTCCCTCTCTCATCTTCGCTGCAACGTATTCGTGAGTACGCTCTGCAATTCCTGAGCCTCTTTTCCGTGCAGCATCTCTTATTGTGTCGTTGATAAGGTCAACATACTTCTCATGTGAAGTATCCGCAACGATGACCTTGATTCCGTCTTCGTATTCCATTTCTATTTTTCAAATATGTTTTCTAGTTTCATGCGAACCACCTCTCTCGAACACTTCTCTTCGAGAGCAATGATGATTGTGTCGTCACCTGCTACGGTGCCAATAATCTCTGGTATGTTGGCATCGTCTATATCGTATGCAACACTGCTGGCATATCCTGGACGTGTGCGAATGACACAGAGGTTGCCGCTGAATCGGATGGATTTCACACCGTTATGGAGCATCATCTCTTGAATCGGCATGTGTTCTCTGATACGCTTATACATCGTGTTGTTTGGTAACACGTAGAATGATTTACCAGTAATGGATGCAGCTTTTGCGACTTTTAACTGCTTGAGGTCGCGTGACAATGTCGCTTGTGTGATGTTGTAGCCCTCTTTTGCCAGTTCTTTTACAAGTTCGTCTTGATTAGCAATCTCTTGACTTGAAATGATCAGTCGTATTACCTCTAATCTTGATGATTTTGCATTCATGTTTGTATATTTATTCGTTTCGAGGTGCAAAATTACTATTTTTTATGCAATTGGCAATGCGTTTATGCAAAAAATGTTGCATAAAGGAATGAAATAATGCAAAGATGCAGAAAGTCGAGTGATAAAAGGTCAAACTATGAGTGAATCCTATACTTCCGTCTCTCCTTCGATGTAGTTTCCCATGACGATATTCTTCCCATCAAAACTGACATAGGTGAACAGACTGAACCACTCCCCGAGAATCATCATGCGGCAATCATGGCTAAGCATCAAGTCTAATTCGATGTGACGATGTCCAAAGATGAAATAGTTGACGGTGGGGTGCTCTGCAAGGTATTGTTTCGCAAATGCAATTAGGTTTTCGTTCTCCTCGCCCCTATATGGGTCTTCGCCTGAAGCGGCACGTTTGTCACGACTGTGTTTCGCCCAGTTCAATCCGAAGTTGATGAACCAATGTGGGTGAATCATACGGGCCATACGTTGCAGGAACTTGTTTTGGAAGCACCAGAGCATGATCTTGGTCATCGTGTCGTCTTTATTCACGTCCATCGTGTGTCCATGAGCCATATAGAATTCCTTTCCGTAGATTTCCAGCAGACAGGGCTCATGATGCAGGAATACACCACATTCTTTCTCTAGATAGTCGCCCATCCACATGTCGTGATTTCCGATGAAGTAGTGTACCTCTACGCCGTTATCAGTCAGCTCGCTCAGTTTGCCAAGAAACCGAGTGTAGCCTTTGGGTACCACTTCTTTGTATTCGAACCAGAAATCGAACATGTCGCCCAGCAAATATACTGCATCGGCTTTGTCTTTGATTTTATCGAGGAATCGGACCAGTTTGCGTTCCTGTGTCCGCTTATGTTCGAATGCGCGACTGCCCAGGTGGGCATCAGAGATAAAGTAAACCATAATCTGTTACGAGCTGTGTTGTTATAGGAATCCAAGGTCTAGTTTCGCTTCTTCCGACATCATGTCTTTTGTCCACTCGGGTTCGTAGACCAGTTCGATATTTACCTCTTTCACGCCTTCAATCGAACTGACTTTCTGATGGATGTCCTCCATGATGAAGTCGGCAGCAGGGCATGATGGGGCAGTGAGGGTCATGTCAATATTGACAATAAAGTCGTCTGTCACGTCTATCTTGTAAATCAATCCAAGATCATAGACGTTAACAGGTATCTCAGGGTCGAACACTGTTTTCAGCATTTCGACGGTCTTCACTTCTATATCATATTTTTCCATTGTCTGCAAAACTATAGTAGCTAC
>CAJODC010000016.1:7320-32741 GCA_905233215.1 uncultured Synergistales bacterium | reverse complement strand
TGGCTAGGCGGGAAGTTAAGCCTCTGGACTGTCAGACAAACCTGAGTAGATTAGCGAAAGGGGACAGGTTGAACGAGGAATAATCGAAAAAGTGTCTAATAACACAAAATTACACTTTTTACGTAGCAGAACAGAATGACAGCAAAAAAATTCACAGTGTCATTGATGATTCTGTTATCAGCGTTAGTTTCGGCATCGTTTGCGGATCAGTACGATTCGATTCTGAATCAGTGGTCTCACGAGGCTAAAGGCGCAACGAAAGAAGGAGATCAAGACATCACACTCAGAATCACTTACTTCTCGAACGAATATGTTGACGCTCTTGTAGCTGCCGAAGCGGAACGGAATCTATGGACATCAGACGAGACAGAGAACTACAAGTACACGCTCTTGAAGAATCTCAACTTGGGCGAGTCTATTCCCTTTCATCTTGACATGTACGTTCGAGGGATTCCGATGTACGCCCAGCCCTTCGACAAGCACATAACGATGATGGTGAACGGGAAGAAATACGCTCCGATGGACTACGACAAGAGGTTTAACTTCAAACTTCTCGGACGAAGGGACGGAATGATTTATTTCCCCCGTTATGATGAGAAGACAGGAAAGGAAATTCTCACGGGAGCGAAAGACATTCGAGTTATTTTCGACAGTTCAATCAGCCACGCTCTTGCCGGGAAAAAAGATGTCGTTTGGATCTGGGACCTGTCAAAAGACAGAGGCAAAATCGCCGGAGGCCGTGCCGCTGACAGGCTTGAGGCTGACAGGCTGATTAAGCGTTCACAGAAACTTGACGATGAGAGAGCCGAGTTACAGAAAAAACTTGACGAACTCAACAAAGAGTACAAAGACATAAATTCACGCATAGACGAATTACAGTCAAATTAGTTAAAATATCGGCATTCCAAAAAAGACAAGAAAGGAAGTATAGTTATGATCAAGATGGACCGTATCGCTGTACTTACAAGCGGAGGAGACTCGCCCGGAATGAATGCAGCAGTCCGAGCAGTCGCCAGAACCTGTATGTTCAATGATAAAGAGTGCATCGGAGTCAGGCGAGGTTACGAGGGTTTAATCGAGGGAGATTTCGTTACTCTTGACCGAGCCGCTGTCGGCGGAATAATTCACAGCGGAGGCACTATCCTCAAGACAGCAAGAAGCGAACGCTTCAAGACCTCCGAAGGCCGTGAAGAAGCCCTAGCGCAGATGAAGAAGGCCGGAATTGACGGACTTGTAGTCATCGGCGGGGACGGTTCTTTTCACGGAGCTAAGGCACTTCATGATTTGGGATTCCCTACGATGGGCATTCCCGGAACGATCGACAACGACATCACCGGCACAGATGAGACGATCGGTTTTGACACAGCCGTGAACACTGCGCTTGAAGCGATAATGAAGCTGAGAGACACAGCGTCAAGCCATGAGAGACTCTTTGTCGTTGAAGTCATGGGACGAAACGCAGGATTCTTAGCCCTTGAAGTCGCTGTTGCTACAGGTGCTGAATACGTTGTTGTCCCGGAACTGCCCTTGAGTATCGGTGAGTTGACGAAACGACTCAAGAGTTCATACGCTGAACACCGAAGCCACACTCTGATCATTCTCGCTGAAGGCGTTATGACAGCCGCTGAGATGCGCGAACAGTTACAGGACGCTGGCGGATATGATGCGAGAGTTACGGTGCTGGGTTACATTCAGCGAGGAGGCCACCCGACATCGTTTGACGTGGTGCTTGCCACGAGAATGGGAGCTTTCGCAACTGAGAGCCTCATGATCGGCAAGTCAGGAATGATGGTCGGCAATATCAATCACAAGCTCACATTGAGCCCTCTTGAGAGAGCGTGGAGCGAGCATAAATCATTAAGCCCGGAGATGTTAAGCCTCATCAACAAAATGAACTAAAGTACCAAGCGGGGAGGGTGAAAAATCTTCCCCGTTCCCATCTCATCAATATAAATCATAAGGAAAAATCCAATGCCCAGAAAAGCAAAATCACAAGAATCAGATTCATCAGAAACAGGACAGGAGCAAAAGAGAAAAATAACATCAGACATAAAGCGCAACGCAGTCGGACGCAGAAAGAAGGATGAAATGACGAAACCTAATATACCCAATTCTGAATTGACACCGGAAGAATTAAGCGAGGAAGTCCAAGAGATTCAAAACTATGACGAAGCCGATAATTTTGACATTGACGATGAATTTTCGGAAGTTGAGCAGAACGGCAAGCCGTCAGATGACAGGTCAAAGGGGGACGATGTAGTTCAGCACCCGAAACCGAAATACACATACGCAATGCTGTCATCGAAAAATCTCACGGATCTCAAGAAGCTCGCCAAAGGTCTTGACATTCAGTTACCTGCATCAATCCGAAAAGACGACCTGATAATAACGATACTGAAAGTGCAGGCAGAGAGCATGAATTACCGTTTTGGCGGAGGAACGCTTGAGATACTGCCTGAGAATTTTGGTTTTCTGAGACCGAAAGGAATGCTGCCGACTGACAGCGATGTTTATCTTTCGTCATCGCAGATTCGGCGGTTTGGACTGAGGAACGGCGATGTAATCTGGGGGCTTATACGTCCACCGAGAGATCAGGAACATTACGAAACACATAAGGGTTGCGAATCTGGCACTTGAGAAGGCCAAGCGGCTTGTCGAAGCGAAGAGGGACGTTGTAATTCTGCTTGACTCGATCACGAGGCTTGTCAACATGTTTGCGCCGATCGGACTCGGTCAGAGAGCGTTAATTGTGTCGCCTCCGAAAGCAGGAAAAACGACTCTGTTGAAACGCATAGCCCGGGCAATAGCGGCAAGTTCGCCCGACATAATCATAATGGCGTTGCTGATTGACGAACGCCCCGAAGAAGTTACGGACATTTCGCGCTAACACATAAGGGTTGCGAATCTGGCACTTGAGAAGGCCAAGCGGCTTGTCGAAGCGAAGAGGGACGTTGTAATTCTGCTTGACTCGATCACGAGGCTTGCGAGAGCGTCAAACCTGACAGTACCGCCGTCAGGACGGACGCTTTCGGGAGGTCTTGACCCTTCAGGATTGTATTTCCCGAAGAGATTTTTCGGAGCTGCGAGGAATTTCGAGGAAGGCGGGAGCTTGACAATAATCGGAACTGCCTTGATTGACACCGGCTCAAGAATGGACGATGTAATTTACGAAGAGTTCAAAGGCACCGGCAACATGGAGCTTCATTTGTCGAGGAAACTTTCAGAACAGAGAATTTTCCCGGCGATTGATATAACACGTTCAGGGACAAGACGAGAGGAGCTATTGCTTCCTGAAGACGAGCTGAAAAGGTTATGGATTCTCCGCAAGAGGATAGCCGGAGTCGATGAGGCCGGAGCGTTAAATCTAATTCTCGACAAGCTGAGACAGACGGAGAATAACGCCGAGTTTCTGAACTCAATAAAGTTAGCGTAAAAGTGGTGATGTGAATGCAGATAGATCTATCGCCTGAACTTGAACAGCAGGTAGATTTTTGGGCAAGTAAGAGTCATGAGACTCCCTCTGAACTTGCGTTGAGGCTGATTGAGGAGTATGTAGAGGATTGCCGTGACTCTGAGAGTTTCTTTGCCAAAGAGGGATTTGACACATCGTGTATGTACGCCCTATAGCCGGGAGCTAATATTTTGAAGTGGAAGGTCGAATACACGAAAGCAGCGCGTAATCAGTTGGACAAGCTGCCCCGTGAAGTGTCCCTGCGAATCGTGGCGTACATGGAAGGACGAGCGGCAGAATCTCCCCGTCAAATATGGTGCGGCCATGACCGGGAACTACTCGGGGCGTTGGCGTTACCGTGTTGGTGTGTATCGTGTAATATGCTCTCTTCACGATGATGTACTGACGATAGAAGTTATTAGGATCGGTCATCGTGGCGATGTGTACAAAAAGTAACAAAGGCAGAGCAGTGTAAAATAGAGCAAAAAATTTTAGGAGGACTGACACAAATTGCGTGAAGAAGTCATAAAGTCAGCGGAAGAATTAGAACACTCAATGGTCAACACACTGATCAGGCTGTGCAGTGTCCCGGCAGTATCGCCCCATAACGGCGGAAAAGGCGAGGACGCTAAAATTCTCGAACTGGCAAAAATCATTGATGAACTTGGACTGAAAGACATCACACTGAAAGTTGAACACGTTGACGACGAAAAAGCCCCGTCAGGTAAAAGGCCGTCATTGTTCCTTGAGTACCCGGGCAGGAAATCACAGCGTATTTGCATACTGAGTCACATTGACGTTGTGCCTGAAGGAGACAGATCAGCATGGACTCTTGACCCGTTCAAACCCGAAGTGAGAGGCTCAAGGATTTACGGACGAGGAGTCAGCGACAACGGAACGTGCCTTGTCTCATCTCTTTTTGCGCTGAAAGCACTTCAGGACGCTGGCATAACGCCGGAATACACCGTATTTCTCGCGTTCGTTGCCGATGAAGAAATGGGAAGTCATTACGGCCTCGAACAGTTGATAGAACGTGATATTTTCCGGGCTGATGACCTCGTTGTTGTTCCTGACTCAGGCAATGACGCTGGGGACTTCATCGAGATTGCTGAAAAAGCAGTTTGGCGGTTAAAGTTCACAGTAACAGGAAAACAAGTTCACGCTGCTCACCCTCAGTTGGGAATAAACGCCTGCAGAGCCGCGAATATTCTCGCTCACGAGGTTGACGAGGCTTTACACGCTAAGTCAACAGCGAGGAACGATACTTTTTCGCCGCCTTTCTCAACGTTTGAGCCGACAAGAAGAGCCGCTAATGTTCCGGCGGTCAACATCGTTCCGGGCCGTGAAGTTTTCGAGTTTGACTGTCGTGTTCTGCCTGAAGAATCTCTCGATGAGATGACAGAGCTTGTTACGGGAATTTGCGCTGATGTCGAACGCAGAACGGGAGCGAAGATTGAGCTTGAGATTGAACGGACTGACGCAGCCCAGCCGACCAGCCCTGACTCTGAAGTCTGCCGAATGCTGACGAAATGTGCGGCTGAAGTTCTAGGAGTTGAGCCGAAAGCTGGCGGAATAGGCGGAGGGACTTTCGCCGTGTTCTTCAGGAAGAAGGGAATACCTGCCGTTGTTTGGGCGCAGGAATGCGATGCTGTTGCTCACCAGCCTGACGAATACACGGAAATCAGCTATCTTGTGAACAACGCTAAAGTTTTCGCGTTGATGATGGCCGGAGAGTAAACACAAAAAGCCACCGGCCTTTTGACTGCGCCGGTGGTTGTGATTTTTTTCTGTTACAGGTCAGCAAGAAGCCACAGGAATCCGTAGCCTTCAAGCCTGATGTTGCCTTCAGCGTCTCCAGTGAACCTCTCGCCTTTGATCATGTCGTTGTACTCGAAAATCCCCGTGAGATTCTCGCTGGTCTTGAACGTCTGTTCCTCGCTGCTGAAGTTGAAGAACGCCAGCATTTTTTCTTTCTGAGTCTTTTCACCGTAGTAGCGTCCGATTCCGAGAACGTGATTGTTTCCGGTCTCAACAAGCCACGTGTCAGCCTCATTCGCAAAAACGCTCTGAGTATCTCTCAGCGTCATAAGAGTATGAACGGCGTTGAAGATTTTCCCCTGCGAAGTGTTCATGTCGCCGCGCTTCTCTGCGTCCTCCCAATGGAACGCGCCTCTGTGTACATATCTGCTGTCGGCTGCCTTGTCAGGGTCGGGGCTGTCATGGTAGCTGTAATCGTTGAGCTGTCCGATCTCGTCTCCGCTGTAAAGCACTGGTATTCCGCTCTGTGTGAAAAGGAAAGCGTGTAACATGATGTCGAGTTTCACGGCAGAGTCTTTGTCGGCCGACTCGAGTCCGCACAATGAAGCGGTCGTTCCGCACATTCTAGCGTCTCCGAGTTCGGGAGCGTCGTTGTATGTTTCGCCCCTTGACGGTGAGCCCTTGAAATCGCCCTTGAAATAATCGTTGAGGTACTTCTTGTGCGCTACCTCGTCAATTCCGAACGACCTCAAGAAATCGTAATCGAGTCCCCAGCCGATGTCGTCATGGCATCTGAGGTAGTTCAGGAAGACATATTGTTTCGGCAGTGCGAAGACGCTCTCAAGCTGGTGTTTCATCAGGCGTGTGTCCTGTGTCGCTACAGTGTGCCAAGTGCTTGCCATTGTCGTAACGTTGTAGAGCATGTTGCACTCAGGTTTTTCGACAGTTCCGAAATAAGGCACGACCTTTGACGGTTCCATAACGACTTCGCCGAGAAGAAGCGTACCCGGACAGACGATTTCAGCGGCCATTCTCATTATCCTGACGAGTGTGTGAACCTGCGGAAGGTTACGGCAGTTAGTGCCGAGAGTCTTCCAGATGTAGGGCACAGCGTCAAGCCTGATGATGTCGATTCCCTGATTGCAGAGATACAGCATGTTTTCCGTCATGTCGTTGAACACGACGGGGTTACGGTAATTCAAGTCCCATTGATACGGGTAGAAAGTCGTCATTACGACCTTTCCAGCTTCCTCACAGAACGTGAAATTGCCCGGAGCTGTAGTCGGGAAAACTTCGGGCAGATTCTGTTCAAACTGTCTGGGAATTTCCCAGTTGTCGAAGAAGAAGTAACGATCCTGAAATTCCTTCTCGCCTTTTCTGGCACGTTTTGCCCATTCGTGATCCTCGCTTGTGTGATTCATTACGAAGTCGAGACAGACGCTGATTCCAAGTGAGTGGCATTTTGCGGACAGTTCAGCGAGATCCTGCATTGTGCCTAAATCGGGGCGTACTTTCCTGAAGTCTGAGACTGCGTAGCCTCCATCGCTTCGTCCTTTCGGAGTGTCAAGAAGCGGCATGAGGTGCAGATAAGTTACGCCGCATTCCTGAATGTAATCGAGATGAGATTCGATTCCCTTGAGGGTTTTAGCGAAACATTCGGTGTACATCATCATTCCGAGAATGTCATTTCCAGCGTACCAGTCCGGGACTTTTTCGCGTGCCTCATCGAGTTCACGGAGGAGATCGTTTCTTTCCGCCCAGCATTTACCGAGCATTGAGCAGAAGTAATCGAACGCCTGCTTATCGCTGCCGTATAGCTCATAGTAGAGCCATTTCAATTCATCATAATGTTTTGCGAGCCTTTTCTCAAATTCATTCATGACAGATTGACTCCTTTTCGTCAAAAATTTTTGGGAATTGACATAATTATAGCGTAAAAAAATTCCTCTGCCCTTTTTTGAGACAGAGGAAAAAATTTCGTGTTGAGCTGTGGATTATCTCTTGAGGTTGACGACTTCTTCGAGTATCTGGTCGCTGACTGTTACGACTCTTGTGTTAGCCTGGAAGCCTCTTTGAGCGATTATGAGGTGAGTGAACTCTTCAGTCAGGTCAACGTTTGACATCTCGATATACTGGCTCATGATGGTGCCTTTACCGTTTGAGCCTGCGCCGTCAATGTTGGCAGTACCTGAATTGACGGAGGCTTGGAACATTGTGTTGCCGACTTTTTCGAGACCTTGTTCGTTAGCGAATGTAGCGATTGCGACTCTGTACAACGGAATGCTGACACCGTTTGAATACGCGCCTGTGATTGTTCCGTTTGCCGCGACCGAGTAGCTCTTCAGAATGCCCATTGTGTAACCGTCCTGATAGACGGGTTTAGTTGTTGTCTCTGAAGCGAACTGGGTTACGCCGAGAAGGGGATCGCCGCTTCCGCCGAAATTGAGTCTCACAGTGCTGTTGGGCTGACCGTTGAGGCTGAAGGGGATTGTGATTTCGACTTCAGCGTTCTCGGTTGAACGGAGTGCGCCGTTGCTGTAAGCTACAGCGTTGTCGATCAAGCCGGAACCATCAAACTCGATTTCGCCTGTTCTCGGTTCTGGAACGATGTTTGACATTATGTCCTTGCCGTTTTCGTCCTGTTCAACGATGAACGCTTCCCATCTCCAGCGGTTTTCGGTAACCTTCTTGTACGTAACTTCGAGAGTGTGTGAATTTCCGTCATCATCATAGATTGTCGCCTTTGTTGCGTGGAAACCGCCCTGTGCCATTGCGCCTGTGGTTGTCCATGAAGCTACTGTGCTTTTTGAAGCTGGGTTATCGAGGCTCTGAGCCTGCATGAAGTTGATAGCGTCTTTCTTGGTGCTCTGACTGCTTGAAGTTCCCGCGACGATCTGTAAGTTAGGACCTGCTGATGTAGTTCCGCCGAGAATTGTTCCGTCAACGATACGATAGCCCATTGGTGCGTTGTCATTCGTAGTGTCTACCCAATCGATATAATCGAACGTTCCGTCAGCGTTGAATGCTACGTTGGCTTCGAGTTTGTGCATTGTCTTGGCTGCTGTACCTGCTGCGACTCCAGCTGCGTCTGCTGTTGCGTCCGCATTGCTGTAACCGTAGTACCACAGCGTCATTTTTGACATTGTTTTGCCGAGTTCTGATGGTGTATTCTGCTGGCGTTCTATGCTCTCGTCAAATTCAACGAGGAAGTTATAGGACACCGAAGTTGGCGCGTATGTTGTTGCAGTTGAGCCGGTCTGTATTGTCGGAACTGTCGGAGAACCTTCAAGTTTGAAGCTGGTGTAATTCATTTTACTTTTCACGTCATAAGTGAACATGGCCGGGTCTAATCTGACTGTGCCGAGTGCCATATTCGCTGTGAATGTATTTGTGGCTACTGCTGTCATGGTGTTGTTGGTGGCGTCAAGCAATGAGATGTTACGAAGTTTCAACACCCCTGTGTTATCGTCGTATTCAGCTGCGGCATACTGAGGAGGCATTTGTCCGGGCAACTGGTAGACGGGAATATAGTTGGCAAGTTCAGTTGATGGTACGTTGGCCAGATTTGATGAATCTACAACTGCGCGAGTCTCCTTGTTGATGTAACCGACGAGATAGTTTGTTCCCGCATTGGCTACGGCTGTGGCTGTTGTTGCTGAGTCCACTACAGTGGCTGACGTTGCAACGGTTGTTGTTGTGCCTGTCGTTGTTGCTACAAGTTTCGGAAGACTCAGCGTTGGTTTTCCTGTCTCTGTGTTAATTCCCCGTTTAGTGCTGTCAACACTGGTGCTGTAATCGAAATCGAATGTGATGGTTGCTGTTTCTCCGCCGTTGCCAAGCTGGAGAGAAAGATAATTTGTGCCTGTACCTGTCAAATTGAGCAAACTAGAGGCAGTATTGGTACTATCGACTCCTATTGTTGTGAAGCCTACATCGTAGTTTGTGCCGTTCATGGTTACCTGAGCGTTTCCGGCGTTGAGACCGTTTGCGCTTGCCACAGAGTTAAAAGGAATGTCTGCGAAACCGTATTTCAAGAATGCGCTGCTTCTGCTGTCCAAGTTACACTGATAGTCAACCCTCGTTGTCGCTTTTGCCTCTATCTTCTGACCGAGAGGAATATTTATCGTGGAAAGCTCCGCAGCCTGCTGATAACCCTCAAGCCCGGTCTCCTCCATCTTGTAGCCCTGCATCTTGTAGCCCGATCCTGACTGTACCAAGTCGCTGTTGCCGTCAAGTGTGCAGGCTCCAGCACGGCTGAAAAGCTGACTATTCCCGTCTGTGTAGACGAAAAATCCTCGCTCCTGAATCATCATGTCCGATGCGTTGCCTGTGTATGAACTCGATCCCTGCGTGTGTATCGTCTCGATTGCCGCAACGCTAACGCCGAGTCCGACCTGTGAGGGGTTAATTCCGCCTCTGTTGCCGTCTGCGTTTGTTGCGTACTTGTTCGCCTGATACATCAAATCCGCAAATATCGTGTTATCTTTCTTGAAGCCTGTCGTGTTTGCGTTGGATATGTTGTTGCCTGTTACGTCAAGCATCGTCTGGTGAGCGCGAACACCCGTTACAGCTGTCATCAATGACCTTAACATATTATTATTCCCTCCTGCTTTGATTTATGTCTCGGGTGTCCTTCCCCGAAAAAACTAAATTCCTCCTCCTTGAGCAATTCGGGTAAAAATTCTAGCTTATTACCGATACGCCTTCAACTTTGTCGAGCGGCACTTCGCCTTCTGTTGTGTCCAATATCGTGCCGTCCTTGTCGAACCATACGTGATTAACTACCGCTACTTTCTGCACAGCCTCTTCGCCCTCGCCTGCCGTGAACGCTACTGCCTTGCCGATGTACTGAACCGCGCTGAACTTGTTGGACTCGGCCATGCTGTCGAGAGTCTTGTTCATGTTCTGCATCTGTTCAAGGCTTGAGAACGTAGCCATCTGTGAGATAAATTCCCTGTCTTCCATAGGATTCAAAGGGTCTTGATTCGACAGCTCAGCAATCAGCAGCTTCAAGAATGCGTCCTTGCCGAGCGTGTCATTAGTAGCGTTTGTTACCGCTGATGTACTCGATGTATTCGTTGTTGTCGTTATGTTCGCTAAGTTCGTGTAACTGTTTACGTCTGTTACCGCCATCGTTTAATCACTCCTTTTATGCTACCCAGTATAACAGCCCTTCTTCGAGATCTATTCTGAAATTCTCCGTATCTTCGTCATCTTCCGAGCCTGTGAAATCATACATGCTCCTTTGATTTTGTTCCTGCTGACCCTGACCGCTTCGGCTGTTATCCTGCTGCACGTCTACCGTAAATTCTGACACCTGCACTCCCTGCTGAAGCAAATTATCCCTGAGCTGTGTTATCTGATCCTGAACTATTTGTCGGATTTGCTCACTCGCTACTTTAACGGACGCTTCAACACCGCCTGTCCCGGAAGTCAATTCAACCGAGATTCTGCCCAGTGCCGGAGGGTCAACAATAATATTCGCTTTCCTCACGCCGTCAGCCCTGATGAATCTCACAGTGTTGACTATTCCGTTTCTGATTGTTCGACCCTGAGTCTGAACATTTCCGGCCTCGTATGTTCCTGTTCTGAGGCTCAAAGGCTGAGTGTTGACCCTTGACGCTGACGGAGTTCGGCGAGTTCTTGTTACTCCGTCAAAAAACGCTTGGAAGCTGCTGAATGACTCTGTCTGTTTCGCTTCAGTCTTTGTCGTAGTTTTCGGTGATATTGACTGTGAAGTTTTTGGCGTTGATTTTTCGCTGACTTCTTCGAATGATGAAGGCTGAGTCGTTTTTGTGTTGACGGAATCATCGCTGACGTTTTCGTTTTGAACGGAAATATTACGAGTCGGCACGAAGGGTTTTTCTGTTTCGGTTTCAACAGGGGCTTGAACGTTGACGGCTTGAGGCATTTCACGTGAAGGAGTCCGGGCTTTCTCGGTCGTAACACGCTGAGGACGCTCTGAACGTTCCTGCCGTGAAATTTTCGGAGTGTCTGATGTTGTTTCAACGATAGCTGCATGAATGCCGGCGAAAGAGGCTGTAACATCTGCTGAAGATTCCTGACGGTTAATTTTACGCTCAGGCTTTTTGCTGTCGTCAGGAAAATCATCGGGCGGAAGCGTCAAAATATTTTTCTCCTGTTCCACTTCGTCATCAATGATTTTGGACTCTTCGACTGTCTCAGCTTTGACGGGTTGAACTTCAAGCTCAGGCGATGACTTCACGATGACTTCAGTCGCAACGCTGTCATTCTCGTGATCAGTGCTTGAGGCTTCAACTGGTCTTGTTACTGCTGGTGCTTCTTCGTGTGAAATGAATTGAGGCTTTGAGGGCTTTTCATTTTTGGGGAGTACTTTTCTGTCGGAACCTTCCGTAACAGTTTCAACGTCTTTGTCATCTTCATCGGTAACAATCTCGTTATCATTTTCGTGAACTACGGTCTCAATCTCTGTCGGCTCATCAGTTTCACGTTGTGGAGTCTCTGCGTGCTTTGTGTCAGTCTGTGTGTCGACAGTATCAATTTCGGCCTCGTTAGTTTTAGGAGCGTCAAGTTTACGCTGTTGAGGCTCTGTTTCTGCTTGTATGTCAACAGTATCAACTCTCACAGGCTCATCGCTCTCAGGGATTTCAGCTTCTGTGATGATTGGTGCTGTGTCATCTTGCAGGGATAAATTTTGCTCCAACTGTGTAACTTTGTCCTGAGTCGCTGTAACTTCGTGCTGTGTCTGCTCAGGCTTGACGGTTACGGCTTCATCAGTCATAGGGACTTCATCAGGTGAAAATACGCCTTCATCAAATTCTCTGACATCATCAATAACTTTTTTTGCTGACGTAAAATCCATTCGAGTGTCAGAAAAAAGACTCTTCCAGTCTGTTGATTTTTCCTGCGTTACATTCCTCAAAGGGATTTCATTTTCTGCGTGATTAGTTTCATTTTCTTCCGGTGAAAATTCCTGAATGTTAATTTTTACCTGACTTTGCTCAGGAATAAATCTCTGAAACGCTGGTGAAGGCACTAAATAAGGCTGACTGCTTTCCGGCGGTGTCAAAATTAAATCGGCCTGCGGTGTTTCATTTTCCTGTGAATAAGATTGTGCCTGTTCCGCTTCTGCCTGAAACTTATATTCAGCAATGAGAGCGTCAAACATTCCGAGTGTCAAAGCATTATTGTTATTGCCTGTTGAAACCTGCCCTGATATTTGAGGCTGTGTATTTGTCTGTAGCAAAGAAAATATTTCTGTCATCATCACCGTAAAACCTCCCGTTCATCTCGTCTGTGGGTGAGCCATCAATTCGGTTATCCTAGCTGCTTTTGTCGGCTTAATTTTACCCATAATTGAGGCTCTGACATCATTGGGAAGTCTCATCAGCAATTCTACGGCCATCGCGTCTCGTAACTGTTCAACGACTGCGGCGGCGTTTCTTGCTGACATGTCCTGATAGGTACGGGCTACTTGATTCATAAGCTCCTGCTCTGTTTCCGTAGGCCCGTTAGCGTTCTCATCGGCGGCCATGCTGGCTTCCTGCGCCCTGAGTCTTCGCTGTCTTCTGGCAACATCTCTGGAAAGTTCAGTGAGTGCTAGTTCTCTGCGTTCGTAGACTTCGAGTCTGGCAATGTCCCGGCTCTCAAGCGAACGTTCAAGAGCGTCAAGCCTTCTCTGCCACTGTTCGAGTTCAACGGCTCGTCTTTCTTCTGCACTGAGAGCGTAAAATTCCGGCACTTGGAAAAATTCCGCAAGCTGTGGGCCGACATAAGGTACTCTCGGCACAATCTCCCAAAAAAGCGGACGGCCGTCCCAAATTCCGCTCAAGTGCATTCCTACAGCAGTACCAAGAGCAAGCAATAAAAGCCACAGGAAGAATGTGAATTTCCCCATGCCTTTTTTCTTTTTCTTACGGCGTACTATCGGTGCTGGTGTTGGTGTTGATTCTGCTTGTGGCGCAGGTGCTGGACGTTCTTCGGCCATTTTAGCCCGCCTCCCTCAATCTTCGGTATATTGACATTATGTTTCTCACGTAACGTTTTGATACTTCAGGGATATTTCCGCTGTCTACTCTTGCCGGTCCGGCGTTGTAGGCTGCTAATGCTTTCTCGATGTCTCCTCTGTATTTATCGGTGAGATCTGATATGTACCTTACACCGCCTTCGATATTCTGCACAGGGTCGAAAGGATCATCGACCCCCAACATCGCTGACGTTCTCGGCATGAGCTGCATTAAACCCTGTGCGCCCTTGTTGGACACTGCATCTGTCGACCAGCCCGACTCAACCTGAATCATTGCACGAATCAACTCAGGGTCAATATTATATTTCTCGGCGCAGTCGTCGATAACGTCTTTGAGTTCGCTGTAACTTGTCTTGCCGGAAATATCGCTCTTTCTTCGGGAAATTTTCTCTACATCATTGAGAACGTCAACAAACTTGCTTTTCGCCGGGTTAGCTTGCTGTGATGAAAAATTCGGGTATAACTGGCGGTTAATCTCGTCAA
Source organism: uncultured Synergistales bacterium (assembly GCA_905233215.1). Taxonomy (GTDB): domain Bacteria; phylum Synergistota; class Synergistia; order Synergistales; family Aminobacteriaceae; genus JAFUXM01. The sequence continues at coordinate 19,041 of CAJODC010000016.1, read as the reverse complement.
TTCTCGTCAATACTCTCGTTATGCTAGTCATGTTCGGACCCATTCTAAATCTCCCCTTTGCGTGAATATTGCATTGTCGCTACGTCATCAAGTTCATTCTGTTCTATACCTAACTGTTCCTGAAAATCTGCTGCCTTCAACTTGTCGATGAATGTTTCCATAATTTTTACGTCCTTGTGTTTTTCGACCAGTCTCGCTTCGGTTGCCTGAATACGGTTCTGAACGTCCGCTAAATCGTTCTTGCCATGAACAATATCGGTGTTGATTGCGTCAATGAACTGACGCTGAAACCAGAGTTCAGTTGCTGAGACAGCTTTTGTTCCGGCGGTGGAAGAGAAATCGCTGATGGCTTGGGCTCTCTCGTTTTCGAGGCGTACAAGATTGGCGAGGACTTCACGTTCTTCGCTGCGTTCTGAGGCGAGGATAGCTTGTTCGTCCTTTCGGCTGTCCTCACGGATTTTCAGTATTCGGTTGAAAGTGGCTAGTCTCTGATTCATGGCCTAAATCATCGAGTCAATACAAGGAAAAGCTCATCAAGTTCGTAATCTGTCAGGTCATCTATTACCGCTGCACTCATAGTTATTCCCCTTTCTTAGGATAAGGCGCAAGCTCCAACAATCTCCTGTCAGTCTCCTCAAAACTCGTAGGGTCTTGTACCCTCTGAGACAAGAAGCTCCTCACATTCTCCATGTTCGCCAACGCCCAGTCAACTCTCATGTTGCTTCCCGATTTATACGCACCGATGTTGATCAGGTCTTCCGACTCTGCGTAAGTGGCAAGCAAATCTCTCACTCTTCCGGCAGCGTCCAAGTGTTCACGTGAAACCAACGCAGGCATTACCCTGCTCACACTGTCCAAGACGCTCACGGCAGGGTAAAAATTCCTTGCGGCAATTTTCCTCGACAACACTATATGACCGTCAAGAATACCCCTTACAGTGTCGGCAACAGGCTCATTCATGTCATCGCCGTCAACAAGAACCGTGTATATTCCCGTTATGCTTCCGACTTCACCGGCTCCGGCACGCTCAAGAAGTCTCGGAAGCATCTCGAACACTGACGGAGTGTAACCCCTCGTAGCAGGAGGCTCACCGATGGCAAGCCCGATTTCACGCTGGGCACGGGCGACTCGTGTTACTGTGTCCATCATCAAGAGAACGTCTTTGCCCTGATCCCTGAAATATTCGGCAATAGCTGTGGCAGTCATCGCTGATTTCAATCTTATCAAAGCTGGCTGATCGCTGGTGGCAATGACTAGAACTGAACGCTTCAAGCCTTCAGGGCCTAAATCACGTTCGATAAATTCACGGACTTCACGCCCTCGTTCGCCAACAAGCGAGATAACATTCACGTCAGCTGTTGTGTAACGTGCCATCATTCCCAAGAGTGTACTCTTTCCGACTCCTGAACCGGCGAATATTCCTATTCTCTGTCCCTTGCCTAGCGTCAGCATTCCGTCAACAACACGGACTCCAACGCTCAAGGGAGTATCAACCATCTTGCGCCTCAAAGGGTGAGGAGGCGTTGCGTACAAAGGGTAAAAATCACTCGCCGCTATCGGGCCCTTGTCATCAATGGGATTGCCGAGACCGTCAAGAACACGCCCCAAAAGAGCATCGCCTACAGGGACTTCAAGAGGTCTGTTTGTTGACACAACATCACAGCCCGGCCCCACTTCCTGCAACGCTCCCAGAGGCATCAATAGAACTCTGTCATCTCTGAAGCCGACAACCTCAGCGTCAAGTTCGTGTGAACCGTCCCGAAAACAAATGTGGCACAAATCACCGACTCTAACGTCAGGCCCTTGCGACTCCGCAACGAGTCCAACAACTTTAACTATCCTTCCGTTAATCTTCACTAACGGTTTCTGAAGAAGGTCAACGGCAAATAATTGGAATAAATCTACATCGTTCATGATTCTTCTTTTGTTGACTGCTGGAATATCTCATCAATTACCGCTTCAACCTGTCCCATTTGAGTCTTCCAGCGAGCATCGTAAACGCCGAGTCCGGTCTCAACTATGCAGCTTCCATTCTCTATATTGGGATCGGATTTCAGCTCAAGTTTTTTGACACCTCGAAGAGCCTCGTGGAATTTTCCCTCAAGGCTTCCCTCTAACTGCTTCATGTCATCGGGCGAAACATAAATCAAAATCTGATTCTTATCGCTCAATTTCCCCAAAAGTTCAGACAAAACAGACTCAATCGTTGAAGGGTCTAATTCAACCTGCCTGTAAAGCATTCGCCTCAACATTTCCGTCCAAACCCGTATCAATCGAGGCTGATTCAGTTTCACAAGCTCGTTGAAATTCTCATCAAGTTTCTTGCCGAAAGTGTCAATCAATCCGGCCAAGCGTGAAAATTTCTCCCGGTATTCCTGCTCAACTTCACGATGTGCCTTCGACAGTCCCTCTTCGTAACCTTTCACTTGTCCTTCACTGATGGCTTGATTTCGCGCCTTCTCGGCTATCTTGTCGGCATTGCTCTTGGCTTCGGACTCTAACTGCTTTCTTCGGCGTTCGTAATCAGACCTGATGCCGGAAATTTCACCTTCAAGCCTCGTTTTTGCTTCCCTGAGTTCAGCGTTCTCAACCTCGATATTACTCAGTTTCTCCGTCAACATCTTGACCTGAGCTGTCAACTCTGCAAGCTCTTTACTGTCAACAGCGGGCATCTTCACGCTTGGTGCATCGCGTGTGTTATTCCTTGCCGGGGTTATAGGCTTGTCGGGCTTAGGCTCTGGCTTCTGGCCGTCATTCTTTATCTCGGTCTCAAGTATACCGATCTTGACGGCTTGAGGAAGAAGCCTGACCGTTCGCAATACCCGCTGATGAGACAGTCCGCTAGACAATCATATCGTCTCCTCCGCCGGAAGCTATCACTATTTCGCCCTGTTCCTCTAAGCCTCTTATGACGTTCACTATCTTCTGTTGAGCTTCTTCAACGTCTTTCACTCGTACAGGCCCCATGAAGTCCATGTCTTCCTGTAACATTTCGGCGGCTCTCTTCGACATGTTCTTGAGGTATTTCGTCTTGAGGTCTTCCGTCGCTCCCTTGAGGGCAAGTGAAAGCTCCTTCATGTCAACTTCACGAAGCACTCGCTGTAACGACCTGTCGTCTAACCTCATGCTGTCCTCGAACACAAACAGACGCTTCTTGATCTCTTCGGCTAATTCGGGGTCATTCTCCTCTAAGTATTCCATGATGTTGCGTTCCGTTGCTCTGTCTGTACTGTTCACGATTGCAACAACAGCGTCAATTCCTCCGGCAACGGTGAAGTCCTGTCCCATTACTGTACTCAGCTTGCGTTCCAAAACTCTCTCAACCTCCCGCAAAACTTCAGGCGTTATCCTGTCCATGTTGGCGATTCTTTTTGTTACGTCAGCCTGCATTACGGGATTCAATCCGCTCAATATCATCGCTGCCTGCGGAGGCTCTAAATATGACAATATTAACGCTATCGTCTGAGGGTGTTCGTTCTGTATAAAGCTCAAAATTTGTCCTGCGTCCGTGTGTCTCATAAAATCGAACGGCTTTACTTGTAGGCTTGCCGTTATCCTCGCTAAAAGCGTCTGCGCCCTCTCAGGCCCTAACGCCTTTTCCAGTACGTCACGTGCGTATTCGACTCCGCCACGTGCCATAAACTCACGCGCCATCAAAATTTCCTGCGCTTCCTTCAATACCGTCAGCTTAACGTCAGGCGTTACCTTGCGCAGGTTCGCTATCTCCAGTGTGATTAACTCTATCGTCGAATCATCGAGCTTCTTGTAAATTTCGGGGGCTATGTCGCTCCCTAGCGAGACCATCAACACTGCTATCTTCTCTCGTCCGGTCAAGCCCTTGCCGGAACTGTCATCTTTCTTGTCCTTCGGCGGCATCTTCGCTCATTCCCCCTAACTGTCCATTGAAAGCCATTCATTCACCAGAGTCGCTATCTCTTCCGGGTGACTCCTTGCGTAAGCCTTCAACTGTTCCTCTAACACTGCCATCTCACCCTGAAACGCTAAAAGATCCGGTGATGTCAACATTTCCTGAATCGTTGGAACTTTCTTTCCTTCGGCTTCGATTTCTTCAACGGCAAGTCTTGCGCGTTTCATTCTGACCCATGCGTATAAAGCTCCGAGTACTACAAGCAGCAAAATTCCGGCAGAAATTGAACCGAAGATCAAACGCCACATTCTATCCTGTCTCATCTGTTCAGCCATAGAGTCGGCGAATGCTGTCGAGAATCTCATAGCGTGTACCACCAAGCTGTCTCCACGTTCCTTGCTGAAACCGATTGACGAGGCTATTACTTCCTGCAATGTCTCTAATCTTTCCTCGTTGATTTCGTTGTACTTGTCATCAATCAAGACGCTTGCTGAAAGTCTGCGAATGCCTCCGGGCGTTACTACCTGATCGCCTTTTCGTGTTGTGATTTCATAGTTGGTGGTGCTTCGGGTCTGGTTGTATTCGCTCTGTACCTGTGTTGAGTTTATAGCGTAACCGGGTATGTTTGTCGTTGTTCCGGGATTTCCGTTGACGGGGTTTCCCTGACCTGTGTAACTTTCCTCTTGACGCTCATTGCTTCGAGGAACTCCGACTCCTGTCTCAGGGTTGGGAGAGTATTCAACGAATGAGCTTGTGCGTTTGTCGAAGTCTAAGTCGACTCTGACTCTGACTACCGCCGTGCCGGGTCCGTAAACCTGTTCGAGCATGGCCCTGACTTTGTTCTCAAGTTCTCGCTCATGCTGGCGTTCAAGTTCACGCTGTACGCTGGTAACTGAGTTAGTGCCGTCATGATTGTACATTATCATGCTGTCCGATACCATGTCGGAAAGTATACGGCCTTCAGTGTCAACAACTGTAACAGCGTCAGGGTCGAGTCCGTCAACCGAATGCGCAACAAGATGAATGATCGACTTCACCTGTACCGCCGTGATCTGTGTGCCGGGTCTGAGACGAAGCAAGACCGAAGCTGTTGAGGGCTTCTGCTGTTCAAGGAACAATCTCTGTTCAGGAATTACGACACTGACTCGAGCGTTTTCGACCTGAGACATTTGAGAGATTGTTCGAGCGAGTTCGCCTTCAATGGCTCTGGTGTAATTGATGCGCTGTTGAAATTCGCTCATTCCCATCGGTGCGTTGTCGAAAATCTCGAAGCCTGATGAGCCTCCCTTCGGCAGTCCGAGTTGAGCGAGTGCAAGTCTTGTCTCGTAGACTGCATCACCGGGCATGAGTATCGCGCTTGATGACGGGTCTAACCTGTAGGGGATATTATTTTCCTTGAGGTAATCGACAATAGAGGCCTGATCGTTGACATCAAGCCCGGCGTAAAGAGGCGTATAACTCGTTGAGCCTGTCATGAAAACTAGGGCAAATAAACCCAATAGAACTGTCAGAGCTGCGACAATGACAGAAATTTTCTGCCACAGTTTTAACGAAGCCCAAAACGCTCCCAAACTAGCTAACGAAGATTTAAGAGCTTCCATGATTTATCCGGTTATTCTGGATAGAGACTGATAAGCGTCAAGGAATTTGTTTCTGATTTCCATTATAAGGCGCAAAGCAGTATCAGCTCTCGATGAGGCAAGCACGGTTTCCGAAATGTCATCTGCATCGCCTATGGCAAGAGCATGAATCTTTTTCTCAGCATCTATCTGAAGGGCATTAACTTTCTTGATTGAGTCCGTCAGCAAGGTTTCAAATGAGACTTTGGGAGCTTCTCGAACTTGATTGTCAGTATGGTAAGTGCTGTATACACTTCTTGTTTGAGCTGCTTTAGTTCCGTTCTGTTCGTATACTTGTGAAAAATCTATTAACAGACGCTCCATTTTTACAACTGGCCTCCCGAATTTTATTATCCTCGCTCCGTCGACATGTTTTAATCTTCCTAGCACTACACGTAACCGGTATGTTAAAATTTTTTCCGGCACTAATTGTACACCTAAAACAAAAATACTTTTGGTGCGAAATTCTCTTAAATTATACATTAAAATCCCGAAGTTGATTTTTTTTTACGAGATTTTTCATTATACATTATAATTATCGGAACAATAGTTGCGTCGATTTTCTGAAAGGAGTCAGTTTCTTCATGTCAGCAAAAATTCTGTTAATGTCTCTCGTGTTAATGTCGTTCACGCTTCCGGCTGCTGCCGATGTGCAGGCTGTTGACTTTTTCCCGACTGGCGCGAAATTCACTTTCGCTGTTCAGCCCGAAAATGACAGCGGCGATTTTTCCCTCGTCATTCCGGGTGCGTTCAGATCGGAATCAGTGAGAGTGGCAAATCCTGAGAACGTTTACGGCGATATAAGCGTTTCATCACACAAGCGAGTAAAATGGATTCCTTCACCTCTCGAATCACTGAGCCGTCAAACAGAAATTCAGCTCAGGAATGTCAACACTATCAGCGCGAGAAAATCAGCCCTCGAACAAACGCTGTCATTGCTGAAAGCATCAGTCCCGGAAAGTTCAAAGCCTCAAGAACTTTTTGACTACATCGTAAGGGCTCAGGAACTCCGCAAAGAAACTGAAGACGAACTCGCAGAGCTGAAAATTCTCCTCAAAGATGAGCAGGATAAATACAAGCTGATGAGTTCAGAACTCAGTGAAAAGAGTCCGAGATATGCCGACACATTCATGACAGTGAAAGGCCGTGCAAAAGGTACGGTGTTGATTGAGGCGTTCACCAGTTATGCGTCATGGAAGCCGAGATACATTCTTGACCTCTCATCGACAGAAAGCAATGTGAATGTTCAAATGTTCATCACGGCATCACAGAGAACGGGACTCGATTACGCCGGAAAAATTACCTTCCACACAAAGACACCTGATGAGAGCGTTTCAACACCTTCGGTAGAGCCGTTGAGAGTCGGCATAAAACCGAAAGAGGAAACTGTAGTATCAACAAGAATGCTGAGGGTCTCAAGGACTAACAAAATGTACGAGTCAGCACGTGCCGCCTCTCCCATGCCTGAAGAGGAAGCGTTTATGGCCTCAGCTCCCATGATGGCCGATGAAGCCGAAATCCCATCGCCGAAAGTTGAGGAGACATTAGCCGACAGGACGATAGAAATTTTCTGCAAAGACGATAACGTTCTGACAGGAGACGGAACGGACAGAGACTTTTTTGTTGACAGGCCGATAAAACTCGCCGGAAGAATTGAGCTGATACTGATTCCCGAACAGAGAAATGACGCTTGGATCATTGCCAGCATGGACGAAGGCAACGAGCATTTGATACCCGGCACGGCTGAACTCAGGGTAGATAATCACCCGTCAGGAAAAACATTCATCGGTGAGTTTGGCGAAAGTCATCAAAAGAAAGTTCCGTTCGGTTACGCGAATCAAATCACGGTCAAGAAAGAATCCCTCGTTGAAAAAACGGGCGTGTCATGGTTCAGCGGAGTATTCACCAGCGGTTACAAACTGGAAATCACCAACGGCACGAAAGACGAACAAGTTGTAACAGTCAAAGACAGACTCCCGATACCGACAGACGATAAAATCAAGCTCGATGTGAAACGTATTGAGCCGAAAGAAAAACAGCGCGACAAGGAAAACCGCCTCACTTGGGAAATAACAGTTCCAGCCGGTGCGACAGTTCCTGTCATTGTTGATTACACTTTGAGCTATCCTTCAGGCGAGGAGCTGTTATATAAATAATGGGACAGAATAATTTTTTTAAGTGGATAACAGTTCCTCCTGTTGTCGCAATTTTGACGATAATGCTGGCCCGCTCAATGGGAACGGGAAGCGTTGTCGGCGAAGTTGACTTGTCAATTTGGGGCTTAGTGTGGCTTGTGTTCATAGTGTTGAGCTTCCTTTACGGCTCATTCATCATTCACGGCTTCAACGCTGGCTTAATCCCCCTCAACGCATTGTGTCAGGGCGCACTGCTCTGCCCTATGGCGTTGACGTACGGTGCGAGAATGTTCCAGTGGCTTGGCGTGATAATTGCTGTGTGCGGTGCTGCTGCGCTTGTTGTGGCGTATAACAACGATGAAAGAGAACGGGCGAAAAAATCAATCCTCCCTATTTCCGATGATGTCAGCAAATTTCCTATCACCTGCACTGTAACTGATGACACTGGATTGATACTCAAGGCTTCGGAATCGTTCCTTGATATTCTTGAAATAACGCAGGAAGAATCGATCGGCAAAAATATCACAGACTGGTTCAGCCCCGTGTCAACAACGTGTGAAATCAACAACAAAATCTACAACGTTAGCCGTTATCCCTTCAGCGACAATAAGCACTTTCTGTTCATGCTGGCACCCAAGACTCTGACGGACAACGTTGCAGCGACATCATCACAGACTGCTGGCAATGTCTCGTTCTTCGACAGCGATACCGCTCTTCATTCGTTCGCTTACGGTTCGACGAGAATTTCTGACGAACTCTACAGGGTAGCGAGGTACAACCGGCCTTTGTCAGCCTGCTTGATACGTCTAGTGTTCCCTCAGCTTTTGCCCGATGACGACATGGACAGATACATCAGGCCGTTCAGAGCGTGGTGTAACTCGGTGATGAAGAACGTGAGACAGAGCGATACAGTGATACAGGCCGGAGAGTTCCAAGTTATAGCAGTGTTCAGCGAATGCCCGTATCAGATGGTAGACGAAGTAACAGAGAGACTCGGAGCGATAACGAATGAACTCGCTGCGACGTTTGAGGAGTTCCTGAAAGTAACAGTGATGACGGTGAGCGAAAGTTACGAGTCAGGAAGCAATTTACCGACAGCTCAGGAACTTATCGACAAACTTACGGCGATGATGACCCGTAAATATTCGGCCACTGCTTTGACACAATGAGAAGTTTACTGAATAAACTGATACTGAAATCATGCGCCGGGCCTTTTGTGTTCGGTATCATGATATTTGTGCTGATATTCGTTGCCGGAGATTTGATGTTCCAAGCCGTCAAGCTGATAATCGAACAGGGCGTAGCGTTAGGAGTGGTAACAAGATTATTTTTCTACCGTCTTCCCGAAGTCATAGTGATGACAATACCAATGTCAACGCTATTGTCGGCACTCTTAGGAATGTCATCGCTGGGAAGCGGAAGCGAACTTGTCGCCTTGAAGAGTTTGGGAATACCTTTCACGAGGATATTGAGACCTGTAATTTTGACATCGGTATTGATTTCGCTGACTGGATTTTTGCTGAATGAGACTGTAGTACCTTTCGGGGCTGAAGCGGCTGACAAGCTGATGAAGTTCGAGATCATGAAGAATCAGGCTAGCGCGGTTCAAGAAAAAGTGTTCCTGCGGGACGAAAAGGACGGCAAGTTAAAGCGTGTAGTGTACATCAATGAACTTGACGCTGACAAAGGAACGTTATCGGGAATAATGCTGCATGAGTTCAACGATGAAGGCCGACTCGTAAGCACGCTGAACGCTCTTCGTGGTAAGTGGGAAGCTCCTCAGTGGAAGATCGAAGACGGCAGAATGTATGATGTTGACGCAGACGGAGAAGTCAGACTGCTTGCACGTTTTGAGTCCCAGAGATTATCGCTCGGAATGTCTCCGGCTCAACTTCAGCGCAGCACCCGAAGACCTGCCGACATGAGCGCACACGAACTCTACGAGTACATCAAGGACGGAGCGGACCTGCCGGAGTTATGGGTATTGTTCCACCTGAAGACGGCTGTACCGTGGGCGTGCGTGATAATGGCGTTGCTTGGTGCCGGTTTTGGGGCGACAAGGCGAGGGCGTTCCGGCGGCGGCGTGGGCTTCGGCATCAGCGTTGTGATAGTGTTCGCGTACTATGTAGTGATGTCGCTTTGCCGTGCTTTGGGCGAAGCAGGGAACATTCCGCCGTTCGTGGCAGGCTGGGGGCCGAACATAGTATTCTTCGTGCTAGGGATATATTTTGCCCGGAGGGTTGACAGGGTTTGAACACGGCACTGATAGCGGGAAGGGGATTGCTTCCTGTAGAGATTGCCCGGAGACTTGACGAGCCGTTGATATTGTCGCTGGGAGGAGATGAAGAGCTTTCACGTTACGCCGGTAAACTTGTCGAACTCAGCACGCCAAGTTTGGGACGAGCGATAAAGCTGATGAAGTCGTATTCCTGCGACAGTGTGATAATGGCCGGACTGATTCCAAAAAGATTGATGTATAGTGTCGGAGTGTTGTTTGACCGAACGAATCGTAAAGTCTTGAAAAAAACATTGAGAGATGATCATTCATTGCTCGGCTCAATAGTGAGTGAACTTGAAGCCAACGGAATAAAAGTTCTTCCGTACTGGGAGATACTGCCCGATTTCCTAGCGTCAACCGGGAAATTATCGACCCGTCAGCCGACAGAACGAGAAATCAATGATGTGAATTACGGCCGTGAGATTTTGCGTGTAACATTGCCCTGCTCATTCGGTCAGAGCGTTTGCGTTGCGGACGGTTCAGTCTCGGCGATAGAGTCTATGGAGGGAACAGACGCAACGATAGCTAGAGCCGGAGAGATTTGCGGTCGAGGAGTGGTCGTGAAGATGATGAAGCCTTCGCAGGATATGCGCTACGATCTTCCGACTGTTGGAACGTCAACTCTTGAGACAATGAAAAGAGCTGGGCTGACGTGCTTGGCTGTTGAGGCCGGGAAGACGTTGATTTTGGAGCCTGAGAAATTTTTTGCGCTCTCTGAGAAGTACAAGATTGCAGTGTGGGGGATTGCTTCGTGAAAAATATATTTATCTCATGCGGTGAAGTCAGCGGTGATATTTACGCTGGCGGAATAATCCGAGAATTGTTGACCCTCAATCCCTCTCTCAAGATATGGGGAATGCTCGGTGAAAAGTCCGTGAACGCTGGAGGCTTTGCGAAATGGAGCTACGAAGAGTTAAAGCTGATGGGACTTTTTGAGATAATCCCGTCAATACCGAGACTGTTGAAACTGAAACGGACAATCACCCGTGAAATTCTCAGCGAAAATCCTGACGCTGTGATTTTGACTGACTGCCCCGACTTTCACTTGATGCTGGCTAAAGGTCTCCGAAAGTCCGGTTACAACGGCAAAATAATTTCACTGATACCGCCGACAGTATGGGCATGGCGTTCAGGGAGAGTGAAAAATCTTCGTAGGGACTTTGATTTTTGCCTGCCTCTGTTTTCGTTTGAACATGAATTTTTGCTGAAACACGGCGTGAAATCGCTGTGGCAGTCTCACCCATTGGTGAAGGAGATTGAGAGCGTTGGACTGTCTCAAAAATTCCGTGAACGTTTCGAAGGCGGACAAATAATAGCACTGATGCCCGGAAGCCGAAGGTACGACATAAAATTTCATCTTGATACGCTGATTAAGACGGCGGAAATCTTGAAGTCGGGCGGATATTCGCCGGTGTTCTCAATCGCTGAAGGGTTAAGCCCCGATCTTGCGTCAGAATTGCGCGAACGTCTCAAGAATTGTGATTACTGGGACGGGAGCGGACGTGAATTGATGCTTGGCTCGCTTGCTTCAGTCGGAGTGTCAGGGACTGTATCAGTTGAAGCGATGTTACTGGGACGCTTCATGACTGTGATTTACAACATGAATCGAGTGAACTACATGATATTGAAACGCTTAGTGAAAGTGAAATACATCTCGATTCCAAACTTGCTGTCAAAACGAATGATATACCCTGAGTTACTTTGCGAGAAGGCAACGCCCTCCAACATAGCCCGTGAAGTTGAACGCTATCTCAACGATGAGGATTACCGCAGCGAGACAGACACGGCGATAAAATCAGCAAGTGAAGCGATGGGACATGG
>CAJODC010000016.1:0-7232 GCA_905233215.1 uncultured Synergistales bacterium | reverse complement strand
CGCAGTCCCGACCTTCTCACACGAACTCACGATAAGGCCGGAAGATTCCGCCATGAAAGCAGGCGAGCCTTTCCACGCAACGGTACAGTCAGCCCACAAGTTCATTGTCCCCGAAGAAGTTGAAGTCCTCGAACGTGTCAAGGCCGGTCTCTTCGATGAGGGAAAATTCATCACTTCACCTATAAGCGGAAACGATGAGAAGCTCTGGATTGATTTCACCGTAACACCGAAAGACCTCTCAAAGTCAGTGATACTTCTTGCCACTAAGGACGGCGAGTCATGGTGTGTAACCAATGAGGGCGGAAAGACAGGTTCACGCAAGGAACTTGAAGCGCAGGGATTGAAAGTCATCTCAGCGAACAAATACGACAAGTTCGCAAAAGCCATCTTGAACACGTCCCATGATGACAAGAATTATTCTGTCGTTGTCGGATTTCCCCTTGAGATAATCCCCTTGACAAACCCGGCAGACGCTAAGGTCGGCGAATATTTCGACGTGAAAATTCTCCTCAACGGCCAGCCTTACACCGGCCCGGTGTGGGCGACTTATGACGGTTTCGTGAAGGAATACGAGAACACATACGCCTACTACACAGAAGCCGAGAACGGAGAAGCTCACGTCAAAATCACATCGCCCGGCTACTGGGGCATCAGAGCGGTACAGAACGGTTTGCCCGGCGTTGAGGGCGATTATGACGCTCTGAATCTGCGTTCGTTCTTGTTGTTTGAAGTCAAATGAAGACTGTAATTTTCCTTCTGCTTTTTGTTACAGAAGCATTCGCTCACGGCACCGGCTATCGTCAGTCAACACTCAAGGCAATTCCGCTTGAGTTCATGTACTCGACAGGCGAGGCCATGAGTTACAGGGAAGCGAAAGTATTTTCGCCCGATGACGAGAAATTCGCCTTTCAGACAGGAAGGACGGACGAACACGGGCGTTTCGCCTTCACTCCTGACACACAGGGAACATGGCGCGTAATCGTCAGAGATGAGGAAGTCCATCAATGTGTCGCTGAAGTCGAAGCCAGCGGTGATGCTTCCGTTACCGCTTCGGCTTCCTCACAGTCTCAGACAAACTCAGAATTACTCGTGAGGGCATTGCTCGGAGTGAGCGTAATCTTCAACATAGCGTTAATCATCAGGAGGCATCATGCACATTAGCGAGGGGATATTATCCGGCTCAATGCTTGCGGTAACATGGGCGGGAACAGTCGCTGGAGTGTCATATGGACTGAGGCACACAAGCTCCGAAAGAATCATCAAAACGGCGTTGGCTTCGTCAGCGTTCTTTCTTGCCTCTCTCGTGAACGTCAGGATAGGCCCTTCATCGACTCACTTGACGCTACTCGCTCCGATGGGATTGATACTCGGTCGCTCGGTATTCCCGGCTGTCTTCGTTGCTCTGTTGCTGCAGGCGGTGCTTTTCGGTTTCGGAGGACTTCTTGTACTCGGAGCTAACACTCTGACAATGGCGTTGTCATCGCTGTTGACATACTTTATCTTCGCAGGAATGATTCGCAAAAGTTCCGGCAAATCAGCGGTGATATTCTCGTTTTTGGCCGGAGCGTTTGCAGTTATGACGGGAGCATTGTTGACTGGAACACTTTTGGGACTCACTGACCGTAATTTTCTCGGAGCTGTGAAATTATTGCTGATGATACATGTACCGTTGTCATGCCTAGAAGGCGTAGTAACTTCATTCCTTGTTTTGTGGCTGAAAAGAGTCGCTCCTGAATTTCTCGATGTGTAAAGTTATTGCCACTTTGATATACGCTCTGACGGTATCACTGACTCATTCTGTCTCGTTGCTGGCTGTTGAGTCAATTTTGCCGATGATGTTTTTGTTGACTGGAAAAATATCGCCGAAAAGTTTAATCAAGATAAACATCATGAACGCCGTGATGATATTGACGTTATCGTTGACATGGCCAGTGTTTTCTGACGGACTGAAGACTGGAGCAATCATAGCAGCTCGTGTGAACATGATATACACGGTGTTTTTCGTAACGATGAAGGCTCTCGGCGTGTCAGGGCTTTACGGCGTTTTGCTGTCGATGAGGCTTCCCGTGAAATTGTGCGTTCTTTTCGTGTTGACGGTCAGGGGAATAGAGATACTGCGTGAACGTTTCGACACCGCTTTGATTTCGGCACGCCTTAGAGCCCCTGATGTTACAAGCGTAACGAGGCTGAAAATCTTTGCGTCAGTGTTGGGAACTGTGCTGTTACAGAGCGTCATTCACTCTGAAAATATGACCAGAGCCGTGAAACTTCGAGGAGGTTTCAGAGGATTCATGAATCATGCTGGAAGTCGTTGACCTGAGTTATAACTATCCTGACGGCCATGAAGCACTAAAGGGAATAAATCTCACAGTGAATGACGGCGAGAAGATAGCCCTTGTCGGTGCGAACGGTTCAGGGAAATCAACGTTACTGTTGAACATGGCCGGAGCGTTTGACGTTCAGTCGGGCAAAATCAAGCGAGGGAAAATCGGTTTGACGTTCCAGAATGCTGACGATGAGATTCTAATGCCGACCGTAATTGAAGACACTGCATTCAGTCTCATAGCGTCAGGAATGAAGCGGGCTGAAGCGAACGAAAGAGCGATGAAAATTCTTGCCGACTTGGGAATATCACATTTATCATCTCGTTCATCTCACAAACTTTCAGGCGGTGAAAAAAGAATGGTCTCACTTGCCGGAGTGCTGGTCTCAAATCCTGATACGTTACTTCTTGACGAACCTACAGCAGGACTTGACCCACGAGGAAGACGGAGAGTGATAAATTTTCTTCGAGGGACTGACAAAACGGTTATTCTTGCCACTCACGACTTGGACATGGCCTTAGACGTTTGCGAAAGAGCCGTGATACTCTCAGAAGGAAAAATCACAGGAGAAGGGAGACTGCCTGAGCTTTTCACTGATGAAAATCTCCTTGAAGCCAACGGTCTCGAACTTCCCCTGAGATATTGCGCTCATTAACCGATATATTTCCCTAAGAATTGTTTTGTCCTTTCCTCTTTAGGGTTGCTGAAAACTTCGTGAGGGTCTCCCTGTTCGCAGATTACCCCGTTGTCCATGAAGATAACGTGATCCGATACGTCTCTGGCAAATTCCATCTCATGCGTTACGATTATCATCGTTGTTTTCTGCTCTGATAATTTTCTGATGACCTTCAAGACTTCGCCGGTCAATTCCGGGTCAAGCGCGCTTGTCGGCTCATCGAAGCACAAAATATCAGGGTGCATAATCAACGCTCTTGCTATTGCTACTCTCTGCTGCTGACCTCCTGAAAGCTGATGAGGGTAATTTTCCATTCTGTCATAAAGTCCGATGTTACGGAAAATCTCGACCGCTTCCTCGTAAACATCATTCTTGATTTTGTCCCACGTATGATTTTCTTTAGCAAGGAGACGAGGCGCAAGCACTATATTTTGTATAGCCGTGTACTGCGGAAAAAGGTTAAACGACTGAAACACAAGCCCAAAATGCAGTCTCTTTTGACGTATCTGCTTCTCGTTCAGCGTTGAAGGGTCTGAACAGTCAAGCAATGTCTCACCGTTCACCGTTATAGCTCCCTCGTCAGGAGTCTCAAGGAAATTCAGACAGCGCAATAATGTTGTCTTACCGCTTCCCGATGAGCCGATGATCGACAACGCCGTACCCTTCTCAAGAGTGAAGTCGATACCTTTGAGAACTTCAGTCCGGGCAAAAGTCTTCCGTAAATTTTTTACCTCAAGAATTTTCATGTCATATCACCTGAAATAATCCAGCTTACGTTCAAACTTGGCAAGCAATACCGTAACGATACCGTTGAACACAAGATAGTAAAATGCTGTGAAGAACAACGGCCAAATCGCTCCCGAAATTCCGTGTGAACCCTTCATGAATGCCTGACCTGCCCAGATAATTTCCTGAAGAGCAATGATTCTGGCAAGCGCAGTGTCTTTAACGAGAGTAATAATTTCGTTTGAGATTGGCGGAACGATACGCTTTATCATCTGAAGGAGCGTTACATGAAAAAATATTTGTCCCTTAGTCATTCCCAAAACTAAACCGGCCTCAGTCTGTCCGATTGGAACGCTTTGTATTCCTCCCCTGTAAATTTCCGAGAAGTAGCAGGCGTAATTGATGATGAAGGCGAATGAAGCCGCGAGAAATCTTCCGTGTTCACCGCCTCCCCAGATGGGATTATGAAGAACGAGTCCGGGAAAGTAGTAGACGATCAAAAGCTGAATCATTAAGGGCGTGCCTCTGATGATCCAGATTATGAACTGTGTTGTGAGGCTTATTGCTTTTATTTTCGACAGTGAACCGAACGCTATGACCAGTCCCAAAGGGAAAGCCCCCAGCAGTGTTACGGCAAAGAGCTTCAACGTCTGAATGAAACCTTCGTTGAGTGCGCCGATGACTACCGGGAGCTGTTGAATTACTGTTTCCATTTGTTACTGTTTGATTAACGCTGCCTGTATTCCGTAAGTGTCGGCAAGTTTCGCTATTGAGCCGTCAGCGTAACCGGCCTCGAAGAATGCGTTTAACGAGAACGCAAGATCCGAGCCTTTCCTGAAGCCTACGCCGTATTCCTCGCTGTTGAGGGCGACAGTGTAAGTCAAGTTCTCGTAGCCTGTACCTTTTCCGACCATAGCGGCGGCCATGAGCGAGTCTATGATTGCAGCGTCAGCCGTTCCCGATGCTACTTCCATGAGTGCCGATGCCTGATCCTGAACTTCAACGCACTTGAAGCCGTTTTCTTTTGCGACTTCGTTACCTGCGCTTCCGTGTTCGACTGCGAAGCTGAGTCCCTTAATGGCTTCGATGCTGTCATACTGCGCTGCTTTGCCTGCTGGAACTACAACGATTTGAGCGTTGTTGCAGTAGGGATTTGAACAGCTCATTGACGATTTGACTTCGGGAGTGAGGGTCATGCCGTTCCAAACGCAGTCGATATTCTTTCCGTCAAGTTCAAGAATTTTGTTGTTCCATTCGATTTCCTGAAACTCGATTTTGACACCGAGACTCTCAGCGAATGCCTTTGCTAGGTCAGCGTCAAATCCGATCCATTCGCCTTTCTCGTTCTTGTAGTCCATAGGCTTGAAGTCAGTTATGCCGACAACGAGAACGCCTTTAGCCTTGACGTATTCGGAGTCAGTCTCAGCGAACGCACACGGACAAAGAGCCATAACGATGGCGAGTACCAGCAGTAATTTTTTCATTGAGAAAACACATCTCCTGCAAGTAAATTCTTCAACGCTTTAACGTGCTGAAGTGATGAGAATTTTACCAGAAACGGCGTGAAAGTCTATAGCTCTTTCGTTACATTCAGTGTCACACAGTTAAATCTATGAACTTGTAATCACCCGTCAGTCTCTCACGCATAACCTTCACTGCCTCTTCGGATCGGTCAACCCCGATATACCTCCTGCCGAGTTCGTGAGCGCAGGTTAATGTTGTTCCGCTTCCTGCGAAAGGGTCAAGTACCACGCTTTCAGGGAGCGAAGATTGTGCGATGATGAGTCTCAGCATGTCATGATTCTTTTCTGTAGGGTAAACGGGATTCTGAGGGTCTTTGAACGTCCAGACATCTTGAATTTTTCTGCCCTCGTGTTCGTCAGCGAATTTCTTTATTCTCGGATTGCCCGTTGATGACCACTCGATGAGACCTTGAGCATCGAGAATGTCAAACTGTGCCGGGTCCGTGCGCCAATGCCGTCCCGAAGGTACTGGAATCCCTCTCCATGACTGACCAGTAACACCATGAGTTTCGCCGGGAGCGTGAAGCGGAATCGTTGTGTAACGTCTTCCGTTGGAGTCGGTTTTAGGGAATCGTTGTGAAATTTCTGCGTCAGTCAACGGTGATTTGATGTCGTTCCAGATGTTGAGGCCTGAATTTTTCGCGTAAAATAAAATCATGTCTCGTTCATTTCCCCAAGCACGGCGGTAAAAATTTTTAGGGTTTGACTTTATTCGGGCGATGTCATTGAGGAAGTTGTCAGCACCGAAAATTTCATCAAGAATAATTTTGACGTAATGTCCCGTCTTGCAGTCAATGTGAAGATACAGCGAGCCTCTTTCGGATAAAAGCTCATGAATGATTATGAGTCTCTCACGGATAAAAGCGAGGAATTTTTCGAGAGGCATTTTGTCGGCGTATGCTTTGCGTGATTTTACGGCACTCACTGAATTAGCCCTGCTATCTGAAATATAGAAATCCTGCATCGTGTTGAACGGTGGATCTGCGTAAACAAGGTCAATTTTCTCACGGTAATATTTCAGGATTAACGACAAAGCGGTGAAATTTTCGGCTCTGAACAGATAATTTTCAGCAGTGTCAAGAGTCACATTGAGCCTTCCAGCAATGTTAAAGGCTTTATGCAGAACATCATCACGGAGTAATTTCCCGTCAAAAGAAAGTCGGAGCATCACAGAGAATAGAGAAACTCACGGAGTACAAGCGCAGACATGATATTATCCTTATGGTGATGAAGAAGGTAGCTGTGCAGCTTGCCACGATTCTTGATATAAATCACTCCGTCAATTATCGCAATGGGTATAACTTCAAATTTTGACGTCTTGAAACTGTGAAGGCTGCTCACAGCGTCATCAAATTGTGCGTTCTGATGGCCTCCGAAATCCGTCAAGAATTTTGCCTCGCCAGCAATATATTTTCCGTTGAACTTTGCAAGAAAATCAATACCCTTGTTCCTCTTGAAGCCCAGAAATTTTAGTGAAAATTCCTGCATCACTGCGTCCGATGAATTGAGTACGCAGTCATCATTCATGGCGAGAAAATCATCGGGGCTGCTGAAAATCGGAACGCCTAAAACGTCTCTTGCTATCCAGTTTTTGAACAGAGGCCCCATTTGCCTGTTAGTTTCTTTCGGGGCTGTGCATCTCTCAATTATCGTGTCAATTCCCATCTGATATAGATTCCCTGCTATCCTGTTCACCGTCTGAGGGTTGCGCTTCAACGCTCCTCTGTCATGTCTCAGAAAAGGAACATACGAGTCTTTCAGCGGAAACAAATCAGCGTCAAGCAAAATTTCAATCAGTCTCAAGTTATCGTGAGCGTCATAAACTGATATTACGTCTTCAAGTTGAGACTGTGAAAGTTCCCTGCGCAGATTAGGGTTTAACGGGTGAACTACCATCCACCTATAGAGGTGGAGGCTTCCTAATTCAACGAGGTAGCACCGCGGTGTTCTGCCAGTGTCTTACGTCCTCTCCAAAGGCGTTAA
>CAJODC010000015.1 GCA_905233215.1 uncultured Synergistales bacterium | reverse complement strand
CCCTGTTCGTGAAATCGACAAGCCCTACCTTATGCCCATTGAGGACGTATTCACCATCTCAGGACGTGGAACAGTCGTTACCGGACGTGTTGAGCGCGGCGTAATCAACGCTGGCGAGCCTGTCGAGATTGTCGGTATGTCAAGAGATACTCAGAAGTCAGTCGCTACATCGCTCGAAATGTTCAGGAAAATTCTTGACAGCGCAGAAGCAGGCGACAACGTAGGTGTACTCCTTCGCGGCATTGACAAAGACGAGGTTCAGCGCGGTCAGGTTCTCGCAAAGCCCGGCACAGTTACTCCTCACACTAAGTTCAAAGGCGAGGTCTACGTACTCAAAAAGGAAGAGGGCGGCCGTCATACACCGTTCTTCGCTGGCTATAAGCCTCAGTTCTACTTCAGAACGACAGACGTTACCGGCAACATCAAGCTCCCTGAGGGCGTTGAAATGGTCATGCCCGGCGACAACGCTACGTTTGAAGTCGAACTCATCGTGCCGATAGCGATGGAAGAAGGTCTCCGCTTTGCCGTACGTGAAGGCGGTCATACTGTCGGCGCAGGTGTTGTAACTCAAATCATCGAGTAATCAGGCGATAACATCATGGCACGTAAAATCCGCATTCGTCTCAAGTCTTTTGACCATAGAGTTCTCGACATTTCAGCGGCTCAGATTGCAGAGACGGCTCAGTCCACAGGCGCAAGGGTCTCAGGACCTATACCGCTTCCGACTCATGTCGGCAGGATTACTATCCTCAAGTCCCCTCACAAGGACAAGGACGCAAGAGAGCAGTTTGAGATGAGAACTCACAAGAGACTCATAGATATTATCGATCCGACACAGAGAACTATGGACGCACTGATGCAGCTGAATTTAGCGTCAGGCGTGGACATACAGATTAAATTCTAGCAAGGAGATTTAGCATTATGTCAATCGGGATTCTGGGGAAAAAACTCGGAATGACACAGATCTATGACTCAGAAGGACAGGCCGTAGCCGTTACGGTCGTCCTCGCCGGGCCTTGTTCCGTTGTCGCTCTGAGAACCCCTGAACAGAACGGTTATTCCGCCGTTCTTCTCGGCTTCGGGGCCGCTAAGGCTCATAAGCTGTCCAAAGCGCAAAGGGTCATGTTCGAGAAATTGAAACTTGAACCCAAGAAAACACTTCGGGAATTTAGGCTTGATGACGTGAAAGGCTATGAAGTCGGCCAAGAGTTGAAAGCTGACTTGTTCGAGGCCGGTGAGAAAATTAACGTCAAAGGTATCTCGAAAGGTAAAGGCTTCGCTGGTGTAATCAAGCGTCATCACTTCGGCGGTCAGCAGTTCAGTCATGGTACTTCGGTCGAACACAGGCACGGAGGCTCAAGCGGTGCTATATCGTACCCCGGCAGAGTATTTCCCGGAAAGAGAATGCCCGGCCACATGGGAAGCGAAAAAGTTACCGTCAAGAATTTGACTGTCATGGCCGTTGACGTTGAGAATAATTTACTTCTGGTAAAAGGTGCAGTTCCGGGCGCGAAAAACAGCCTGCTTGCCCTCTACAAGAAAGCCTAAAGGGGGGTCAAGATTATTATGCCTTTCGTAAAAGTATACGAGTTCAACGGTGATAGAGCAGGTGAAATGGAGCTTTCGTCAGCAGTCTTTGATGTTCCTGTACACATGCCAGCGATTCATCAGGTCGTTGTCGCTCACTTGGCGAATTGCCGTCAAGGTACTCACAGCACTAAAACACGCGGCGATGTCTCAGGCGGAGGAAAGAAGCCTTGGAGGCAGAAGCACACAGGCCGGGCTCGTCAGGGAAGCACACGTTCGCCCATCTGGGTACACGGCGGTGTTGCTCACGGTCCGCACCCTAGAGACTATCATCAGAAGGTCAATAAAAAGGTTATGAGGCTCGCACTCAGGAGCGTTTTGTCTGACAAGGTGCGCGAGGAGTTAATGGCGGTCGTTAAAGGCTTTGACGCTATCGAGAAGCCGTCAACAAAAGCAGTGAAGCAGCTTTTTGACGCTATCGGCGCAGGAAAGACGCTCGTAATTTATCACAACAACGGCCTCAACGTTTCTCGCTCCGTCAGGAACATTCCTAACGCTAAGAGCATCAATGTCGCCAGCATCAACGTTTACGACATTCTCAACGCTAAGAACCTGATTGTAACTCCCGAAGTTGTCGCAAAAATTGAGGAGGTTTATTCAAAATGAATTTATCCGCCCATGACATCATCATTCGCCCGATAATCACGGAGAAATCAAGCTCGCTCATGGCCTTGAATAAGTACACGTTTGAAGTTCACAAAAACGCTAACAAAATCCAGATCCGTAAGGCTGTAGAGGAAGTTTTCAGCGTTAAAGTAGACTCGGTGAACACAATCAACGTTAAAGGCAAGCTCCGCAGACGCGGCATCACTAAAGGTTATACGCGTTCGTGGAAGAAAGCTATCGTAGCGTTGAAGCCTGACCAGCATATAGAGTTCTTCGAGGGCGCATCGATATAAACAGGAGAATATAGCATGTCAATTAAACAGTTCAAGCCGTATACCGCCGCACGCCGTCATATGAGCATTCAGGGGCGTGAGGATATTACGGCAGACAAACCGGAACGCTCGCTCGTCGTTCACCTCAAGAAGCATGGAGGCCGTAACAACACTGGCCGTATCACCATGCGTCATATCGGTGGAGGAAGCAGAAGAGCTTACCGAATTATAGATTTCAAGCGCGATAAAATCGGCGTGCCCGGTCGTGTCGCTACAGTCGAATATGACCCTAACCGTAACGCCCGCATCGGTCTTGTCAATTATGCTGACGGCGAAAAACGTTACATCATCATGCCGAAAGACCTCAATGTAGGCGACTTGATTTATTCAGGCCCTGAGAGCGATATTACTCCCGGTAATGCCTTGAAGCTGAAAGATATTCCAGTCGGTACAGTCATTCACAACATCGAGCTTCAGCCCGGCAGAGGCGCAAAACTCGTCAGATCCGCAGGAACTTCAGCGCAGCTCATGTCAAAAGAGGGTAAATACGCCTACATCAGAATGCCCAGCAGCGAGTTGAGACTTGTTCTCCTTGAGTGCATGGCTACAGTCGGTCAGGTCGGCAATGAAGACTACGACAATATCTCGTGGGGCAAAGCTGGCAAAACTCGCCACAGAGGCAGAAGACCTCACGTTCGCGGAATGGTCATGAACCCTGTTGACCACCCGATGGGCGGCGGCGAGGGTAAGTCTAAGTCGAACAAACACCCCGTATCACCTTGGGGCACTCCTGCTAAGGGTTACAGAACTAGAAAGCGCAAGCCTTCAGATAAACTGATAATCCGCAGAAGGTATGACAAGTAAAAGGAGCTGAAAACATTATGCGCTCAAGTAAGAAAGGGCCTTTTGTTGAACAGAGGCTCCTAGACAGAATTGAAGCTATGAACGTCTCAGGCGCGAAAAAAGTCGTCAAAACTTGGTCAAGACGTTCAATGATAGTCCCTCAGATGATTGGACATACTATCGCTGTTCATAACGGGAAAATGCACCTCCCGGTTTACATCAGCGAGAATATGGTGGGACATAAGCTGGGCGAGTTCGCTCCGACAAGACGCTTCGGTCATCACGCAGGTCAGGACAAAAAGAAGTAGGGATAAATTAT
This sequence comes from uncultured Synergistales bacterium, assembly GCA_905233215.1. Classification (GTDB taxonomy): domain Bacteria; phylum Synergistota; class Synergistia; order Synergistales; family Aminobacteriaceae; genus JAFUXM01. The sequence continues at coordinate 39,327 of CAJODC010000015.1, read as the reverse complement.
GGCAGAGATTAAAACAGCAGTGGCAAAAACTAAAAACGCCAGAATTTCCCCCTATAAAGTCCGTCAGGTACTTGCTTTGATTAGAGGGAAGTCGGCCGAACAAGCTCAGGTAATATTAAAGTTCAGCGACAAAAAAGCAGCAGCTTTGATACTCAAAGTCCTGAACAGCGCAATGGCTAACGCAGAGCATAATTACGGTATGGATTTGGACAAACTCTATGTCCATGAGACTTTTGCCGACCAAGCACCGGTCATGAAAAGATTTCGTCCGGTCTCAATGGGCAGGGCTCACCCCTATGTTCACAGGCTCTCCCATATCACCGTTAAGCTCGCCGAACGTCAGCAGGAGGCAAAATAATGGGACAGAAAGTTCACCCAGTCGGTTATCGTCTCGGCGTTTCAAGCGAATGTCAGTCAAGATGGTTCGCCGACAAGAAAAATTATGCGAAGAAGCTCCATGAAGACATCAAACTTCGCAAGTACATCATGAAAAAATGGGAGGGCGCAGGCATCTCTAAGATTGAGATTGAACGTGTCGGACCCGTCGTCAGGTTCACTATTCACACCGCTAGACCCGGCGTTGTTATCGGTAAAGGCGGCAACGAAATTCAGAACATCAAGAACGAGCTTCAGGCTATGACAGGCGGAAAAGTTATGGTCAACGTTCATGAGATTAAGAACCCTGACGTTGAAGCTCAGCTCGTAGCTGAAGGCATCGCCAGCTCTCTCGAACGAAGAGTATCTTTCAGGCGTGCAATGAAGCAGTCGATTTTCAGAGCTACAAAAGCAGGCGTTAAAGGCATCAAAGCTCAGGTTGCCGGTCGTCTCGGTGGTGCTGAAATCGCTCGTACTGAATGGTACAACGAAGGTCAGCTCCCGTTGTCGACAATAAGAGCCGATATTGATTACGGCTTCGCTGAGGCTAAGACGATGTACGGCGTTATAGGCTGCAAGGTCTGGATTTACAGAGACAGGAAGAACGAAAAATCAGCCGCTCCTGCTCGTCCGGCCAGAAACAGACCTGCTAACAAGGGGGCGTAATCATCATGTTAATGCCTAGCCGTGTTAAGTTCAGAAAGTCCCACAGGTCGCCGCTCAGAGGCATCTCTAAAGGCGGTACGACTGTAGCTTTCGGTGATTATGGTATTCAGGCTCTCGAAAATGTATGGCTCTCCGCAAGACAGATTGAGGCCGCTCGTGTCGCTATCTCACGTAAGATGAAGAAGGGCGGTAAAATCTGGATTAGAGTTTTCCCTGACAGACCGTACACTAAAAAGCCCCTCGAAACTCGTATGGGTAAGGGTAAAGGCGCGCCGGAATTTTGGGTAGCCGCCGTAAAAAGAGGCCGCGTGCTTTTCGAGTTCTCAGGCATCTCTGAGGAAATCGCACAGGAGGCTTTCAGAACAGCTAGTCATAAGCTGCCGCTGAAGGTTCGTTTTGTCAGAAGCGGAGGGAGTGATTAACCTGATGGACGCGAGCGTTAAACCGGAAAAACTCAGAGAATTAAACGGCGATGAGATTGCCGGGAAAATCAAAGAGTACAAAACAGAATTATTCAATCTGCGTTTTCAAAATGCCGTAGGTCATCTCAAGAATACAAGCAGAATACGCGAAGTCAGGAAAACTATCGCAAGGCTGATGACCATCGCAAGCGAAAAAGCAGCTAATAAGCCAGAAAAGGAAGCAGACAATGCCGAGTAAAGTGAGAACGGGTATAGTAGTCAGCGACAAAATGGACAAAACTATAATAGTTCGTGTCGAGAGAATGGCTGAACACCCGCTTTATGGTAAAAGAATTAAACGCGCTAAGAAATACGCCGCTCATGACGCCGAAAATGTCTGCGCTGTGGGCGATGAAGTCAAAATCCGTGAGACTAGGCCGCTCAGTAAAACGAAACGCTGGGAACTGGTCGAAATCATGAGGAAAGCTCCTGTGTTTGGCAGTAACGAAACATTAGAGGAGGTCAGCGAAGAATGATACAGTTGACCAGTGTACTCAATGTTGCTGATAACTCAGGGGCAAGAAAATTGTTCTGTATTCAGGTCATGGGCGGCAGCAAAAGACGTTACGGCACTATAGGCGATGTAATCGTTGCTTCCGTCAGAGAGGCTATACCCAACAGCAATATACCAAAGGGAAGCGTAGTCAAGGCCGTTATAGTCAGAACAAAAAAAGAAGTCAGACGCAGGGACGGTACTTATGTCAGGTTCGATGACAACGCCGCTGTACTCATAGACGCTAACGGCGAACCCAGAGGAACGAGAATTTTCGGGCCTGTGGGAAGAGAGCTGAGAGCAAAAAAGTACATGCGCATTTTGTCCCTCGCTCCTGAAGTAGTTTAGGAGATTTTAGCCATGTCAGTTAGATTAAAGAAAAACGACCGAGTGAAAGTCATCTCAGGCAAAAACAAAGGTCTTGAAGGCAAGATTATCCGCAGAGTTCCTGAACGAGATCTAATCGTTGTTGAGGGCGTGAACATCGTCTCAAGGCATGTCAGACCGAATCAGAGTAATCCGCAGTCAGGCATAGTCAAGCAGGAAGCTCCGATTTACGCAAGCAAGGTCATGCTCGTATGCCCTCAGTGCGGAAAAGCTACTAGGGTAGGCTCATCGTTCTTGGAGAACGGCAAGAAAGTCCGTGTCTGCAAGAAGTGCGGAGAAATTATTGATCGTGGAGGTCTTTAAGCCATGACACCAAGAATGCTTGAGAAATACAAAAGTGAAGTGGCTCCCGCTCTGCTCCGTGAGTTCGGGTACAAGAACGTCATGCAGATGCCCAAGATCGAAAAAATCGTTGTCAATATCGGCGTTGGAGATGCGAAACTCGATATTAAGTTCATGGACGCAGCTATAGCGGAACTCAGAGCGATTACGGGTCAGCAGCCTTTGTTGAAACGCGCAAAGAAGTCCATCGCTGGCTTCAAGGTCAGGCAGAATATGCCCGTAGCCTGCTGCGTTACTCTAAGAGGCGCGAAGATGTGGGAATTTCTCGACAGGCTGATCTCATTGGCACTGCCGAGCATTAAAGACTTTCAGGGAATTAGCCGAAAAGGTTTTGACGGACGCGGCAACTTCAATTTAGGTCTGAAAGAACAGTTGATATTCCCGGAAATAAGTTATGACAAAGTTATTCGTTCAAGAGGCATGAATGTCTCAATCGTAACAACAGCAAAGACAGATGAAGAAGCGTTCGAGCTGTTGAAGGGACTTGGAATGCCGTTCAGAACAGCAAATCAGGGGGCATAAGTAAATCAAATGGCAAGAAAAGCATTAAAGTTAAAGGCAGTTCGTCCCCCGAAGTTCAGCACAAGGCAGCACAACAGGTGTCCGCTATGCGGAAGGATTCACGGTTACATCAGAATGTTTGACATGTGCCGCTGCTGCTTCAGGAAAATGGCACGCGAGGGAATGTTCCCGGGCGTAGTCAAGTCAAGCTGGTAAAGGAGGCGGGTTAGATTGTACGTAAATGATCCTGTTGCAGATATGCTGACAAGGATACGCAACGCTAATCTCACGTACGCTGAGAGCGTTGATGTCCCGTCAAGCAAAATGAAACTGGCACTAGCCCGCATACTGAAAGAGGAAGGCTACATCAGGAATTTCAGAATGATGACTGACCCCGCAAAGCCTTACGCAGAGATTCGCATCTATCTCTCTTACGGCGGAGGCAAGGAGAGAGTCATTCAGGGACTGAGAAGAATCAGCAAGCCCGGCAGGCGTATTTATGTCGGAAGAGACAAGCTACCAGTAGTAATGGGCGGTTTGGGTCTGGCTATTCTCTCAACGTCAAAAGGACTCAAGACTAACACTGAGGCTCACAAACTCGGCTTAGGCGGAGAAGTCCTCTGCTACGTCTGGTAAAGGAGGAAAAATCATGTCTCGTATCGGACGAAAAGCAGTAGAAATCGCAAAGGGCGCAAGCGTTGAAGTCAAAGGCACTGACATCGTTGTCAAAGGCCCGAAAGGCGAACTTCACGCTCAGTTGATGCCCGGAATCAATGTTGAAATTGACGGCGGACTGGTCAAAGTTTCACGCACTAACGAAGAGAAACAGACAAGAGCGTGGCACGGAATGACAAGAGCGTTGATCGCCAACATGGTAACAGGCGTAACGGCTGGATTCTCAAAGACAATGGAGATCGTCGGAGTAGGCTGGAGAGCAGCTCTTCAGGGCAAAAAGCTCGTCATGAATCTCGGCTACTCTCACCCGATAGAGTTCACGCCCCCCGAAGGAATTGAAATAGTCGTAGAGAACCCGATAAAGTTCCACGTAAAGGGCATAGACAAAGAATTGGTCGGTCAGACTTGCGCCCTGATAAAGAAATTTAGACCGCCTGAGCCTTATCACGGAAAAGGCATCAAGTTCGAGAATGAATATATCCTCCGCAAGGCTGGCAAGACGGGGGCGAAATAATATCAAAATGAAGAACAAAAGCAGAAATGATTTGCGTGTAATCAGGCATCAGAGATTACGCAGAACGCTTTACGGCACTGCCGAAAGACCGCGTCTCTGCGTGTTCAGAAGCCTCAAGAATATTTACGTTCAGGTAATTGATGACGACAAGGGTCATACGCTGGCTTCAGCGTCAACGCTCGATAAGTCGTTACAGCCGGAACTCAAAGGACACTGCAACGTTGAAGCCGCCAAAGTAATCGGCAAAGCTATAGCCGAAAGAGCCATCGCTAAAGGCATAACCAGCGTTGTATTCGACAGGGGCGGCCATGCCTATATCGGTAAAGTGATGGCATTAGCCGCCGCCGCCAGAGAAGGAGGGCTCGTATTCTAATGCCCACAAAAATTAAACCCGAAACTGTCGAACTTCAGGAACGTGTAGCCGCCATCAACCGAGTGAGCAAAGTCGTCAAAGGCGGTAAGCGTTTCAGATTCGCAGTCCTAGTAGTAGTAGGCGATGGAGATTCACAGGTAGGCACCGGCATCGGTAAAGCAAAGGAAATCGCTGAAGCCGTCCGTAAAGGCATCGAAAAGGCCAAGAAGAATATGGTCAGCGTTAAGCACGACGGAAGCACAATTCCTCACCCCGTAGTCGGCCAGTTCGGCGCAGCTAGAGTCCTGCTCAAGCCCTGCCCCGAAGGTACCGGAGTCATCGCTGGCGGTGTAGTCCGAGCTATCATGGAGCTTGGCGGAGTGAAAGACGTTGTCACCAAAGTTACAGGCAGAACGTCCAACGCCATCAACATAGCTCACGCAACTCTTGAGGCAATCAAAGCCACTAGAACAGGAGACGAAATCAGGAAACTTCGAGGACTTATCCCCGATGAAGCGGCCGAAGCGAACAGCACTGAAGCGGAAGGTGATACACATGGCGAAAATTAGAGCGAAATGGGTAAAGAGCGCAATATCTTTCCCGGAAAGACAGAAGCGCACGATAAAGGCTCTAGGTTTCCGCAAGCTGAACTCAGTGGTCGAACACAATGACACTCCGCAGATTCGCGGAATGATTGAGCATGTGCGCCATCTGGTAACATGGGAGGTAGTCGAATGATTACGTTACAGGACTTAAAGCCGACAAAGGGTTCAACCCACAGAGCCAAGCGTCTCGGTCAGGGAATAGGCTCAGGGAACGGCAAGACTTCCGGAAAAGGCAATAAAGGCGACAAGTCGAGAACCGGCGGAGGCGTAAGACCCGGTTTTGAAGGCGGTCAAATGCCTTTGACACGTCGAACGCCTAAGAGAGGTTTCAACAACGCTAGATTCGCTAAAGTCTGGCAGATCGTCAGCCTCTCTGCGATTGACGCTAAGTTTGACGCTGGAACGGAAGTTGACGCTCAGGCCATGTACGATGCTAGGATAATCCGCAAAAAGGACATTCCCGTGAAAGTTTTGGCCAACGGTGAACTCACGAAGGCACTCAAAATCAAAGCTGGAGCGTTCAGCGCAGGTGCGGTCAAAAAGATTGAGGCCGCTGGCGGAACTCATGAGGTAGCGTAAATGTTCGGCTCATTGGGTGATATATTCAGACTTCCCGACTTGAAACGCAGAATATTCTTCACTCTCTTCATTCTGTTCATATTCAGGCTCGGTTCGTATATCCCAAGTCCGGGCGTTGACCGTGCCGCTATGGCCAGCCTCTTCAGCACCGGCGGCGGAATGATGGACTTCCTCAACCTGTTTTCGGGCGGAGCCTTGAGCCGTTTCGGGATATTCTCGCTCGGCGTGGCTCCTTATATTAACTCAAGCATCGTCATGCAGCTCTTGGTAGTAATCTTCCCTTACCTTGAGAAGTTACAGAAGGATTCGGCTGACGGACACAAGAAGATTACGCAATGGACACGTTACGGAGCTGTTGTCTTCGCAGTCGTTCAGGCAATCGGAATGACGGCGTGGCTCGGAAGTCTCGGTATCATGCAGGGCGGTTTCTTCGACTGGCTTTTGGTGATAATCACTCTCGTAGCCGGTTCTGTAGCAGTAATGTGGCTCGGTGAAGAACTCACTGATCACGGCATCGGCAACGGAATTTCTCTGCTCATCTTCGCCGGAATCGTTGCAAGAATCCCGGAGGCGATTTTGCAGACTTGGAGCATGGTCAGACTCGGCTCAATGAGCGTCATCGGCCTCATCGTGGGACTTGTCCTGATGGTCGTTGTAGTCGCTGGCTGTATACTGCTGCAGGAAGGACAGAGAAGACTTCCCGTGCAGTACGCAAAGAGAGTTGTCGGTAACAAGATTTACGGCGGTCAAAGCACTTTCATACCGTTGAAGGTCAACCAGTCAGGAGTCATACCGATAATCTTCGCAAGCTCACTGCTGATTTTCCCTTACACGATAGCAAACTACTTCAGTGAAAGCTCCGTAGGCAGGTTCATCAGCACGCTATTCACGCCGAACAGCTTTTTCTACACACTGTGCTACGTTGCGTTGATAATCTTTTTCTCGTACTTCTACACGGCGGTTGTCTTCAACCCTTCAGACATCGCCAACAATATGAAGAAGTATGGCGGTTTCATTCTCGGCATCAGGCCCGGTCAGCCCACTAGCGACTACATCACAAAAGTGATGGAGAGGATAACGCTTGGCGGTGCTGTGTTCCTTGCTGTGATCGCATTGATACCCAACTTGATGTCATCACTGCTGGGCATTCGGAGCTTCTACTTCGGCGGAACTGCGGTTTTGATTGTCGTTGGAGTTGCGATGGACACTGTGAATCAGATTGAGGCGCAGCTGCTCATGAGGCACTATGACGGAATACTGAAGAAGTCCGGCGGTGGCCGTCGTGGACTGCTGAGGGGCTGACATGAGGCTGATATTACTGGGCGCGCCCGGTGCCGGAAAAGGTACTCAGGCCGCCCTCCTTCGGGAGAAATACAAGTTAGAGCACATTTCGACAGGCGATATTTTCCGTCAAAACCTGAGAGAAAAAACGCCTTTGGGACTTGAAGCGAAAAAGTACATGGACATCGGCCACTTAGTACCAGACAAAATCGTTATGGAGATGGTCGGAGAGAGACTGCCCGATGACGGCTTCATGCTTGACGGCTTCCCTAGAACTGTGGCACAGGCTGAGTTCCTTGAGATGCTGACGAAGATTGACGCTGTGATTCTGTTCAAGGTTGACGATGACGAGATCGTTCAGCGTTTGTCCAGCCGTGTAACTTGCAGGGATTGCGGAAAGGTTACGAACGTTTACGCTCACAAGAAGTGTCCCGACTGCGGAGGAGAGCTGTACCAGCGTGATGATGACCATGAAGACACCATCAGGAACAGGCTCAGGGTCTTTCACGAACAGACTGAGGCACTCGTAGAGTACTACCGCAAGAGGGGACTTTTGACCGAGATTGACGCTATCGGAACGCCTGATGAGATTTTTGACCGAGTTATTGAGACGCTTGAACATGATTAAGCTGAAGACGGAAGAAGACTTGAAGTTGATGAGAATAGCCGGACGAGTTACCGCTGAAGTTCTTGACATAATGAGAGAGGCAGTTCGTCCGGGAATTTCTACGGGAGAGCTTGACCGTCTAGCCGAAGAGCATATCAGGCGCAACAACGGCGTTCCAGCGTTCAAGAATTACCGCCCAATGTCGAGCATGACACCTTTTCCCGGAACGATTTGCGCTTCCGTCAACGAAGAAGTCGTACACGGCATACCGAGTTTCGGCCGAATCCTTGAGGAAGGCGACATAATCAGCGTTGATGTCGGAGCTTACGTGAACGGCTGGTGCGGAGACGCTGCCTGCACTTACCCGGTCGGCAAAATAAGTCCCGAACGTCAGAGGCTCCTTGAAGTTACCGAAGACGCTCTCAACAGGGCAATCGCTCAGGCTGTCTCAGGAAACACTCTAGGGGACATCGGCAACGCTGTCGAAAGTTACGTGAAGCCGCTCGGTTACGGAATAGTCCGGGACTACACCGGACACGGCATCGGACGGGAACAGGAATGACGCTGAAGGCCGGAATGACGATAGCGATTGAGCCAATGATTATGTCAGGACGCGAGAAAGTGAAGACAGGTACAAACGGCTGGACGGTCTTAACGGTTGACGGTTCAGACGCGGCGCACTTTGAACGCTCAGTAGCGGTACTTGACGGAGAAGCGGAGATTTTAACGAAATGGCAGAGTTCACGCTAGGCCAGATAGTGATTTCGAGGCAGGGAAAGGACACGGGGCTTGAATACGTTGTGTCAGGGTTTGAGGCTGACGGAAGACTGAAGCTGATACGCCCCGATAAGTTCAACGTAACACACCCAAAGAAAAAGAATGTCCGACACTTGCAGGGAACGTCAAGAACGGCGGAGAGTTTAACGGAAAAGATAAAGGCAGGTAGCGACATTGATGCGGGAAATTTTCACAGGAGCGTAAGGAATGGCAAATAATTCCGGCAAAGAGGACGTAATCGAGGTAAAAGGCGTAATCACAGAGCCGTTGCCGAACGCAATGTTCAGGGTAGAATTAGAGAACGGCCATAAGGTATTGGCACACGTCAGCGGTAAAATGAGAATGCACTTCATCAGGATATTGCCCGGTGATAAGGTGCTTGTTGAGGTAAGCCCTTATGATTTGACGAGGGGCAGAATAATTTACAGGTATAAATAAGGTGGTAGAAATGAAAGTAGGACCTTCAGTGAAGCCTATTTGTGAATTTTGCAGAGTAATCCGCCGTCATGGGGTAGTTCGTGTAATCTGCTCACGTAACCCCAGACACAAACAGCGTCAAGGCGTGAGGAGGTAAACACAGTGGCAAGAATAGCAGGAGTTGACCTTCCGAGAGAGAAGCGCATCGAGATAGGATTGACGTACATTTTCGGGATAGGTCTCAAGACATCGCAGAATATACTGTCAGCGACAGGCGTTAATCCCGACATAAGGGTTAAGGACTTGAGCGAGGAAGACACGCAGAAACTGCGCCGTGAAATTGAGGACAACTACAAAGTTGAAGGCGATTTAAGGCGTGAGGTCTCAATGAACATCAAGAGATTGATGGACATCGGCTGCTACAGAGGCCAGAGACACAGAGTCGGTCTGCCGGTCAGAGGCCAGCGCACCAAGACCAACGCTAGAACCCGCAAAGGTCCGCGCAGGACAGTAGCGAACAAGAAGATGGCGACGAAGTAAGGGGTGAACAGACAAGTGGCAAAACGAACAACTCAAGCCAGAAAGGGCAAGAAGCGAGAGAAGCGCAACATCAATAAAGGCGTTGCGCACATCTACTCAACGTTCAACAACACAATCATGTGCATCAGCGACCCGGCCGGTAACGTCATAACGTGGGCATCAGGCGGCAACGTGGGCTTCAAAGGAGCGAGAAAATCAACACCGTTCGCGGCTCAGATGGCGGCCGGACAGGTTGCGAAGGGAGCGCAGGATCAGGGAGTACAGGAGATTGACGTAATCGTGAAAGGTCCCGGACCCGGAAGAGAGAGCGCGATCAGGGCGTTGCAGAGCGCAGGACTTCAGGTGAACCTAATCAAGGACGCAACCCCAATCCCTCACAACGGCTGCCGACCCCCTAAGAGGAGACGTGTGTAGTTTGGAGAATTTCAAAGTCTACATTGAGGACAAAAGAGACAATTACGGCAAGCTCTATGTTGAGCCTCTTGAACGTGGTTACGGCGACACACTCGGAAACGGTTTGAGACGGCTCCTGCTCTCGTCAATAAGGGGAGCGGCTGTAACGGCGGTGAAAATCAACGGCATTCTGCACGAGTTCAGCACGATAAGGGGAATACGCGAGGACGTTATCGAGATTCTCATGAACTTGAAGCACATACCGATAAAGGCCAAGACAGAGAATTTCGCTCTTAACGCTGACGGCTTCAAAGTGATAACGCTGGATTCAGACGATTTGCCGAAAGATTTTTTCACACGTTCAGAAAATCCCGGAGTAATCACGGCCAAAGATATGCCATGGGATAATGATTTCGAGTTTATCGGCGATGGCGTTCTTTGTACTCTTGAACCTGATGCACACTTGCTCATGGAGATTTACGTAGAGCAGGGAGTAGGCTATCTTTCAGCAGAACGTGAGAGGCCGTCACAGCCTCCTCTGCCTGTTGACGCGATATTGACGGACGCAGTGTTTTCGCCTGTAGAGCGAGTGAATTACAGGATAGAGCCAGCGAGAGTCGGACAGAGCATAGACTACGAGCGGTTGATACTGGAAGTCTGGACGAACGGAGCAATATCGCCCGAAGAAGCTGTCAGGGAAGCGTCCAGCATAGCTGAGGACTACTTCGGAAGGGTAGCGGCTACGGTCAAGACGGCTGAACCTGTAGTGAAGGAAGTTGAAGAGCCTCCAGAGGAAGAGCCGAAAGCCGAAGAGCCTGAGCCTGTTACCGACCCTGAACACTTCAAGCACCCGATACACGAGCTTGAGCTGTCGATAAGGAGCGAGAATTGTTTACTCAGAGGCGGAATACAGAGCGTAGGCGAACTATTGCAGAAATCACGAGATGACCTTCTCAAGATTCGCAACTTAGGTAAAATTTCGCTCCGTGAGATAGAAGCCCGTCTCGATGCGCTGGGTTATGAGCTTAGGCCGTCAACAGAGCCATCAACAAAGCCGTCAACAGAAGACGAGGAAGAATACGAAGAGGAAGAGACAGAAGAAGATACTGACACAACGGGAGGTGACGAGGAGAATTGAGACATCATGTAGACCATAGGACACTTGGCCGATACGGGAGCCACAGACGTTTGATGTTGGGGAACATGGCCGCAAGCCTTTTCCTTAACGGGAGCATAACGACAACAGTAACCAGAGCCAAAGAACTCCGAAGGGTAGCCGAGAAGTTAATCACCAGAGCCAGAGGCGGAAGCGTCCACGACATAAGGGTAGTATTCGCCAAGATGCCCCACAAGGCGGCGGCAACAAAGTTATTCCAAGAGATTGCGCCGAAGTACAAGAGTTTCGACAAGGGCGGTTACACGAGGATAGTGAAACTCGGAGCGAGGAAGGGCGACGGTTCACCGATGGCAGTGATAGAGCTTGTTGAGAGATAGACTGCTGAAACTGGAAGGAGTTTCGTTGAGATACGAAGCGGGACGTGGATTGAAACACGTCTCGTTTTTTGTGGACAGGGGCGAGAGGGTAGCGGTGTTAGGCCGTAACGGAAGCGGTAAATCAACGTTGGCGAAAATTATCGCAGGCTTGTTGAAACCTGACACGGGGACTGTCGAGACATTCGGCACAGTGGGAATTGTGTTCCAGAACCCGGAGAGCCAGATTATCGCCTCAATCGTTGAGGACGATGTAGCCTTTGCGCCCGAAAATCAGGGACTTTCACCGGAGGAGATTCAGTCTCTTGTTGACACTGCACTTTCGGCAACTGGAATGAGCCGCAAGCGCAACGCTCCAGTGTCAGCACTTTCAGGCGGAGAGAAACAGCGCACAGCGATAGCAGGAGTGTTGGCGGCGAGGGTTGACTGTCTTGTACTTGACGAGGCTACGGCGATGATTGACCCTCAAGGACGTTCCGAAATATGGGAGACTGTGAAGCGGCTTCACGCTGACGGAATGACGGTGATACAGATCACTCATCAGATTGAGGCGTTAGACGATGTTGACCGTGTTGTTGTGCTGTCTGAAGGTGCTGTAGCGTGGGAGGGAACGACTGCTGAATTTTTTGACAGCTTGGAGACACTCGGCTTTGACGTTCCAGACATGACACCGAGAGCATCGACAGTTGTTGACGGTAACATGAAGTTCAAGGTTGACGGTCTCAGCTACAGTTTTGACGGAGTGAATAAAGTTCTTGAAGGCGTGAACGCTGAAATCTTCGCTGGTCAATGGCTGTCAATTCTTGGCCGGACTGGAGCAGGTAAATCAACGCTAGTGCAGCATCTGAACGCACTGTACAAGATACAGGAAGGGAGGATAGATTTTGACGGCGATAAACTGCCTCAAAGCGGACGTGAAGTTTACCGCCTCCGCAAGCGTGTAGGTCTAGTGTTCCAGAATCCTGAAGACCAGTTCTTTTCGGCTACTGTACGTGAGGAGCTAGAGTTCGCCCCGATGAACGCAGGCTTGAGCGGTGAAGAACTTAACGAGGCTGTGATGTACGGTCTTGATTGCGTAGGACTGAGCGTTGAATTTCTCGACCGTAACCCCTTGAAGCTCTCAGGCGGTGAACAGAGATTAACAGCGATAGCGTCAATACTTTCAGCCAGACCGGAAGTGATAATCCTTGATGAACCTTTAGCAGGTCTTGACAGTTTCTATCAGCGTAAACTTCTTGAAATTCTCTCAAAACTCAGGGACGAAGGAAGAACGGTAATCACAATCACTCACAATCTCAACATGGCAACGAGATACAGCGACCGAACATTGACGTTGACGGACGGAAAAATTCACGCAAAAGGAACGTCATCAGGCCATTATGTTCACCGAAACTCATTCGTTCATCGTCTTGACCCTAGAGCGAAATTATTTTCACTGTTTCTGATAATGACAGCGATTTTTCCGTCAAAAACTCTTTTCGGCGTTGGAATATGGGCGATGCTGTTGATATTTCTTGTAGGACTGTCAAAAATCCCTCTTCGTTCACTGATGAAGTCATCGAGGCCGTTAATGTTCCTAGTGTTATTCACGTTCATATTCAACATGTTATTCACAGGGATTTACCCGGCAATTTTCACATCATTGAGGCTGATTGTGATAATGATGTTTGCGTTGATGATGCCATTGACGACATCGCCTCTTGAACTTTCTGACGGATTGTGCCAGCTCTTGAGGCCGTTGGAACGCTTCGACTTTCCAGTTGACGAAATCTCAATGATGGTGGGAATGTCATTGAGATTTATACCGATGCTGACGGAACAGACGGACAAAATCAGACGGGCTCAACTATCGAGGGGAGCGAGGCTTGACGAGGGCGGAATATTTCGGCGTGTCAAAGCGTTCATGCCGATACTGATACCATTGATGCTGATGATATTTCGCAGGGCTGATGAGATAGCGTTGGCGATGGAAGCGAGGGGTTACAAGGGCGGAAAGGGACGGACGAGACGAAAGCCGTTGACGTGGAAAATGTCTGACACGATAATTTTGTTGACTAGTGCTGTAATGGCAGTGATTTTTATTTTTACTGGACTATGAAATACTGTATCAAGATTTCCTACATTGGCAAGAATTATTCAGGCTGGCAAATTCAACCCGAAGCAGTCAGCGTTCAGGAAGTAATCGAGAAAGTTTTAGCCAAAATCGAAGGCTCGCCGATACGAATAACAGGAGCAGGACGAACTGACAAGGGTGTGAACGCATGGGGACAGACGGCCTCATTCAGTCTCAAAAAAAACATTCAGCCCGAAAAATTGAGACTGGCAATGAATTTCTACCTTCCTGACGATGTACGAGTGATGAGAGCGTATCAAGTCCCGGAAGATTTCAACGCTAGATACTCGGCGTTGTCTCGTGAGTACAAATATTTCATCTGGCACGGCTGGGTATGTCCTCCGGTGTTCAACGATTTCGTATGGTGGAGGAAGGCAAAGACTTGGGACATGAACAAAGCCCGTGAAGCCTGCAAACTTATCGAAGGCCGACACAACTTCAGGGCTTTTTGCAGGGCTGTAGAATGTCCAGACGATCCATTCAGGACGATAGACAGTCTCAAAGTCAGGACACACGGGAACTTGTCGATAATCAGCGTGAAGGCGCAGTCATTTTTGACCAACATGGTGAGAATAATCGTGGGCAATGTTGACCGTGTAGCGTCAGGCAAAGAGAGCCTCGAATGGCTTGAAGGTTTGTTGACTGGTACTGAAAGGACAGAATCGGCCATGACAGTTCCGGCTTGCGGCTTATGGTTTTGGCGTGTCAACTACTCTTCAAATCTCAACGTAACCGAGAGGCCGTCATAACCGCATACAGTGTCAGGGAAAATCTTTTTTGCTCCCGGAAGAAAGTATTCAGGTCTAGTAACTCTCTGAGAGTAATGAGTGAGCCATAAAGTTTTTGAGCCTGACAATTTAGCGGTCATAGCGGCCTGAGAGAATGTCATGTGTCCATGCTCAACGGCGAGTTCGGTTTGTTCGTCATCGCCGTAGGTTGCATCGCAAATCAAGAGGTCAGCATCTTTGGCCGCTTTTGTCATAGGGCTGTACATGGTCGTATCGCCTGTGAAAACGACTTTGAGACCTTTTCTGTCGGGACCTAAAATCGTTTTCGGCGCAACAGGCTGACCGTCTCCAGAAAGGACATAGCCGCCATTTTGGATTGTTCGCCATGATTCAACGGGTATACCGAGAGCGATGGCTTTTTCGGGGTTGAACTTGCCTGCACGTCCGAGAGTGAAAGAATAGCCCTGACTTTTTCCCCTGTGATTTGTTGGGAACGAAGATAGTACAGCTCTGTCAGGCCAGCAATAGAAGTACTCACGCAGCCACAAGCCGTCATCAGGAGTCTCGAAAGTCTCAACGTCAAACGACAAATCCCCCGCCAATCGCAGCATCACACTCATAACGTCATCGAGGCCGTCAGGGCCGGTAACGTAGAGGGGAGCGATTCTGCCTGCGCTGAACATGGTTTGAAGCAGTCCCGGAAGTCCGAAGATGTGATCTCCGTGATAATGAGTGAGGGCGATAATGTCGGTATTGATGAGGCTGACACCTGCTTTTCTTGCCGCTGACTGAGTGCCTTCTCCGCAGTCGAACAAAATCGAACGTCCTCCGCATCTCAAGAAAGCGGAAGACAAAGCCCGTTCAGGTATAGGAGCAAGAGCGGCAGTTCCCAAAAGTGTAACATCAATCATTTTCTTCACCTCTAATGAATTTCATGACTTCTTCAAATTGTACACTCTTCGGCAAGCCTGAGAGCCTCAAGTTGTGAACATGCTTCAAGATTTTGCCGACCAAAGGACCGGGACTAACTCCCATTGCGAGAATGTCAGCTCCGGTAACAAAAGGCCGACTCATTCTTTCACGGTACAAAGCTAACATGTCAGAGTGAGAATTACCCGAAAGAGTTTCACTCAACAGCGATAAATCTTCAGGGCATTCGCTCCGATCAAACGCTCTCATGAGTGCTTCTTCGTCCATTCCTTCGAGAGTGTCGGCAAGTCCGGCCATGTTGATGACGTACTTGTTGAGTTTAGCGTCATTCGTCAGGCGTGAAATGAAGCGTTCAGTCCCGGCCATGTCATGACACAGCGAAGCGAGCATGAAGCCTAAAGGGTACACGGATTTTCGGCGAACGACAGCGGCCTTGTCGATGATGTTATTTTTGACGCTTTGTACTTCAGGAAACCAGAACGATAACTGCTTCATTCTTTCGAGTTCCTCAAAGAATATTGAAGGCATTTCGGACTTTGTGATAACGTTCTCGACCTCAGCGAAAACTCTTTCTTGAGCCAACGATGTTAAATCCGCCGATGAACAGACAGCCCTTGTTGCCCCGTCAACAACAAAACCCAGAGAAGATGAAAATCTCGCGGCCCTCATGACTCTCAGAGTGTCAAGC
This sequence comes from uncultured Synergistales bacterium, assembly GCA_905233215.1. Taxonomy (GTDB): domain Bacteria; phylum Synergistota; class Synergistia; order Synergistales; family Aminobacteriaceae; genus JAFUXM01. Next base: position 23,412 of record CAJODC010000015.1, on the reverse strand, counting down.
AGGAATGTATCATCGTCAACGTGCCGGATAACTTTGGCGTTAATGTCGTCAATTCCGCCGAAGAAGTCGAGAATTTCGCCCGTCAAAACGTCCTGCATCAATGCGTTCATGGTGAAGTCGCGCCGTCTTGCTGCTTCACGTTCGGTAACAAACGGGTCAATTTCGCCCGTCAACAGCGAACGAGGCATGACAATATCGAGTGAGTAATGTTTGAGGCTCAAGAGGCCGAAACTTGCGCCCATTTCGACAGGTTGACCGAGAGAGGAGAGAATTTCGGAGAGATTTTGCTGGGACAGACCGTGAATTTCGATGTCAATGTCTTTGCTGAAGCGTCCGAGAATTTTATCTCTGACGTAACCGCCGACATAGAACGCTCTTCCGCCGTTTTTGCGGACGGCCTGAGCGATTTTGAGGGACATTGAAAGGTTTTTGTTCATGACGAAAAAATGAGAGCCTTCAAAATTTCTGAAAAGCTCTCATCGTTATTCTCTTGCTGTTCTTTACGAAGTGATTGAGGAGTGTTGCAGGAGACTTGTGAATTACTGCTTGACGACGTTGGCAGCCTGAGGGCCTTTCTCGCCGTTTACGATGTCGAACGTTACCTTCTGACCCTCATTGAGTGTCTTGAAGCCTTCGCCCTGAATTGCGCTGAAGTGAACGAATACGTCCTTCCCGTCGTCTACGGTGATGAATCCGTACCCTTTGCTCTCGTTGAACCATTTGACAGTTCCCTGTGCCATAAAAAAGCCTCCTGATAAAAAATATTTCGCAACATGAAATTATATCCATGAAACTACGGAGATTAGATTACCTGTTTCATAAAGATATGTCAAGTGAAGAAAAATTCTAACGTGTAATAATTTGTTCTCAAGAAAAATTTTAGTGATATAATAATTTTATTCAAAAAATTATGGGAGCTTGTCGAAACAGGCTGAGAGGGAAAAATTTTCCGACCATCATAACCTGATACGGGTAATGCCGTCGTAGGGAACTTCAAAGCATTCACGCACGCTCTCACATCAAAAGGAGAAGTCAAAATGTTAGGAACATGTCTTGAGAATGTCCGCAAGAAATCGCCGTTAGTCCACAACATCACGAATTACGTTACCGTCAACGATGTAGCAAACGCGATACTTGCTGCCGGAGGAAGTCCGATCATGGCCGATGAGCCGTCAGACGCTGAGGAGATCACAAAAATCTGCAACGCCCTAAACATCAACATAGGCACGCTAAATTCACGGACGATTGACGCAATGCACAGAGCCGGGAAAATGTCGCAGAAGTTCGGACACACGAATCTTCTTGACCCTGTGGGAGCTGGAGCGAGTTCACTCAGAACACAGACGGCGTTGAACTTGATGAGGGAGATTCGTTTTGACGTAATCAGGGGCAACGCTTCGGAGATTAAGACGCTCGTTAAAGGTTCAGGGACTACACACGGAGTTGACGCAGACAAGGCCGATGCAGTGAGCGATGACAATCTCGACTACATGACGTGGTTCGTCAAGGATTTCGCAAGGTCAACTGGAGCTGTGATAGCATTGACGGGAGCGATTGACCTTGTTGCCGACAGTGAGAAGTGCTACGTTATCCGCAACGGCCGGGCCGAAATGGGAAGGATTACGGGAACAGGCTGCCAGCTTTCCGGAATCATGGCCGCTTTTGCTGCTGCCAATCCTGACAACGTTCTTGAGGCTTGCGCTGCTTCCGTGTGCATGATGGGGCTTGCTGGCGAAATCGGTTACACTCACCTTCAGCCTTACGAGGGCAATTCAAGCTACAGAAACAGAATCATTGACGCAATCTACAACATGACCGCAGACACACTCAACGAGGGCGCAAGGTATGAAGTTCGATAGTAAATCACTCAGGCTCTACGCTGTAACCGATAGGACTTGGCTAAACGGAAGAACGCTCCTTGAAGTTGTCAGAGAGTCGATAGATGGCGGAGCGACTCTCATTCAGTTACGAGAAAAGAATCTCGGCTATGATGATTTCAAGTCTGAGGCTCTTGAGATTCAAGCCTTGTGCCGTGAACATAATATCCCGTTCATAGTGAATGACAACGTTGAACTTGCCTGTGAAATTGACGCTGACGGCGTACACGTTGGACAGAGCGACATGAACGCCGTGAACGTTAGGAAAATGACAGGCACAGGGAAAATTCTCGGTGTCTCTGTGAGGACGGCAGAAGAAGCGATTTTGGCTGAACGTCAAGGTGCTGACTATCTCGGAGCTGGAGCGGTATTTCACACAGGCTCAAAAGATGACGCAGTAGACATCACTCACGAGGCACTGAAAGAGATTTGCTCATCGGTGAAAATTCCTGTCGTAGCAATCGGCGGAATCAATGCCGGAAATATTCACGAGCTTGAAGGCTCAGGCATTGACGGAATCGCTGTGATAAGCGCGATATTTGCCTCAGATGATATTCGCAAAGCAGCGGAGGACTTGCGCTCATTGTCGGAAAAATATTTCGGCGATGATTAAGGGAGCGATTTTTGACGCCGACGGGACATTATTGGACTCGATGCACATTTGGCACGAACTAGGCACTCGCTATCTTGAGTCGCTGAACGTAACACCGAGCGATGATTTACCGCAGAAGCTCTACCCTTTGAGCCTTGAACAGGGCTGTCATTACCTGAAAGAGCATTACAGTCTGAAACAGTCAGAGGGCGAAATTCAGTCGGGCATTCTCGGAATAATCGCCTCATTCTACCGTGAAGAAGTGAAACTCAAAGAAGGCGTGAAGGAATTTCTCTCAGCCATGAAATCAAAGGGCGTATCAATGACGATAGCGACATCAGGAGACAGGGAATTATTATCGTCAGCACTAGAACGGAACGAAATCGCCGGTTACTTTGAGGAGATTTTCACTTGTTCCGAACTTGACACTAACAAACATGAGCCTGAAATTTTTGTGAAGTGTGCTGAATTTTTGGGGCTTGAGCCTGAGAATATCGGAGTATTTGAGGACGCATTGTTTGCGATTGAGACGGCGAAGAGAGCTGGTTTCGTAACGTTCGGGGTTGAGGACGAGTCAAACAGGCATGACAGAGAACGAATAAAATCAATTTCAGATTACTACATTACATCATTCAAGGAGACTTTGAGATGAACACAGCATTGACGATAGCAGGGAGCGACTCATCAGGGGGAGCAGGCATTCAGGCGGACATCAAGACGATGACGATGAACGGAGTGTACGCGATGAGTGCTGTAACTGCGTTGACGGCACAGAACACTACAGGAGTAACGGGAATCTTTGAGGTAACACCTGAATTTCTCGGACAACAGATTGACGCTGTTTTCACCGACATTTTCCCTGATGCCGTGAAAATCGGAATGGTATCAAGTTCAGCACTGATTCGCAAAATCGCTGAGTCATTGAGACGTTACGAGGCGAAGAATATTGTTGTTGACCCTGTGATGGTCTCGACAAGCGGAGCGAAGTTGATCGCTGACGAAGCCGTGAAGACTCTCGCTGAAGAATTGATGCCTCTTGCTGTTGTCGCTACTCCGAATATCCCGGAGGCTGAAATTCTATCAGGCATGAAAATTTCGACAAGGGACGACATGATGAAGGCCGGTGAGAAAATCAACGCTGAATACGGCTGTTCAGTCCTCGTGAAGGGCGGTCATTCAGTCAATGACGCTGATGATCTGCTCTGTGAAGGCGCAGGAAAATTCACGTGGTTCAAGGGCAAAAGAATCGAAACGTCCAACACTCACGGCACAGGCTGCACACTCTCAAGCGCAATCGCTGCGAACTTGGCGAAAGGTTACACGCTCGCCGACAGTGTGAGGCTTGCGAAGGAATACATTTCGGGCGCACTAGGAGCGATGCTTGACTTAGGCAGGGGAAGCGGACCGATGAAGCACTCATTCAACCTGACTGGAAAATTCGCTGAGAGGAGAAATCTTCGTGCGTTCCTGACAGATTCAGTGTCAGACATTTGGCCTGAATACAACAATCACCCATTCGTCAAAGGTATTGAGACGGGCACACTTGACCGTGAGAAATTCAAACGCTACATCATTCAGGACTATCACTATCTGAACGAGTACAGCAAAGTTTTCGCTCTCGGAATAGCGAAGACAAAATCGCTTGAGACGGCAAAACTTTTCACATCAGTAATCGAAGCGATAGCCAACGTTGAGATGAACAATCACAAGGGCTACATGGGCAGGCTTGGAGTTACTCAGGAGGAATTAGACAGGGCAGAGCGTGAACTTGCTAACCAGTCATACACTTCATACATGCTGAAAGTTGCGTACGAGGGCGGAGAGGCTGAAATCTTAGCGGCGATTCTGTCATGCGCATTGAGTTACGAGGACATTGCCAAAGAGATGGTGAAGAACAACCCTGCGTCAGTGAACGATGAATTTTACGGTACATGGGTCAGCATCTACTCAGGCAAAGAATATTGTGATCTCAACAATGTGCTTCTGTCATTCTTTGAGAAGGCGTGCGAGGATTACGGCGAGTCGGAGATGAAGAGGCTTGCTGAAATTTTCCGAACATGCTCGCTCTATGAGATGGGATTTTGGGATATGGGCTGGTCTGAATAATGCGCTGTGTGATAATCGGCGGATCTGAGATAAGGAATTACGAAATGATGAGGTCATACATGAGGAGCGATGACTTCATCATTTTTTGCGACTGCGGACTGAAGCACAAAGACTCTCTCCGTGTTGAACCTTCGCTGATAGTCGGCGATTTTGACTCGCATTCAAGGCCGGACGACATGAGCAACGTTATCGAGCTTCCTGTAGTGAAAGATGACACAGACACGATATTTGCTGTGAAGGAGGCAATACGGCGGGGCTTCACTGAAGTATTGATGACGGGCGTAACTGGAGGCCGTGAGGATATGACGCTCGGCAACATTTACGCTCTCTTGATGCTGAGGAACGCTGGAATTTCGGCCATGATTGTTGACGACTATTCCGAAATCAGCCTAATCAGAGCAGGCGAAACGAAGCGTGTGAAATACGGCTGGCGATTCTTCTCGCTGCTCAACATAACGGGCAAAGCATCAGGAATAACGATAACGGGAGCGAAGTACAACGTTGACGGAGCAGAGATAACCCCTGAATTTCAGTACGGAATAAGCAACGAGGTAACATCGCCGGAGAATGACGCTGTTGTTTCACTGAAAGAGGGCTGTCTGCTTCTTGTCTGCGTGAGATGATGATGGAAATTGACAGGCTTTCACTTCAGAGAGTCGATAAAATTTGGGAAGCATGGCCGAAATTTTTGGAGACTGCCGGAACTTGGGAATGTCTCAGGAAAATTCACGCTGAACTTTTCGGAGGTCTTTTTGATTTTGCCGGAACTGTTCGTACAATCAACATCGCTAAAGGCAGTTTCAGATTCGCAAACGTTATATTCCTCGAAAAAATAATCCCTGTGATTTGCGAGATGCCTCAGAAAAATTTTGATGACATCATAGCGAAGTACATCGAGATGAATATCGCTCACCCTTTCCGTGAAGGCAACGGAAGAGCGATGAGGCTGTGGCTTGACGCAATGTTTGAACGTGAGATGAATGTTCGTGTTGACTGGCGGCAAATCTCACGCAGCGATTACATTTCCGCTATGGAACGAAGCCCCGTGAACGCTCTCGAACTTGAGACCATACTGAAGCGTTCGATGATGAGCGGTGAAAGTCTCAAGGACAAGACAATATTCACGGGAGGGCTTGAAGTTTCCTACAGTTACGAAAAATTTTAGCCTTGTGATATATTGTCAGTGTAAAATTTTCACGCAACGGAGGCAATATTTATGCACCCGACACTATTTCACCTCTTCGGAATAAGAATCGACACTTACAGCGTAATCTGGTTCATAGCTCTGTCGATAGCGATAATATGGGTCATCAAGCGTCTTGAGATTTACGAACTTGACGAATACGAGTCAAGGCGCGTCATGGCCGTCTCATTTTTCTTCATGCTGATAGGAGCGACTCTCTTCAAGAAAATTCGCATGATTCCCTACATGATCGAAAATCCTTCGTACCTTCTCAATTTCTTCAACTGGGGAATCAGTGAGTTCGGAGCGATTCTAGGAGCGTTCATCTCAGCGTTAGTGATGTGCCTGTTCTCGCGCAAAGTCTCATTCATGAAGCTCTGTGATGCTGCCATGCCTCCGGCAATTCTCTCAATAGCGATAGGCCGATGGGGCTGTTTCTTCAACGGCTGCTGTGTCGGTATAACCTCAAAATTCTTCACGGCTGTACACTTCCCATTCGACAAAATCGGAGTCACTCGACACCCTGTACAGATATATTACTCGCTGATTGCCTTCGTGATTGTCGGCTTCCTTCTTTTGGTTGAACGAAAAATTTTACCGTTGCAGAAAAAGAAATATTACTCCGTCATCGCACCGCTCGGAATGCTATGTTACGCACTGATGAGATTTTCAGTTGCTCCAGTTCGGGAACGCCGATCGCTTCTCTACATGATACAGCATTACGAACGCTTCACAACGTACCCGGCGATTGCGTTCGCGCTTCCGTTCGTGCTAATCTGGCTGATATATAGCCTGTATAAGTTAAAATCACTTAGTCAGGAATAGGCAAAAACATTCATGTTTTACTCACAATTAGCAACTAAAATACATGGCCGTGAAAATCTTTATGGAGGTAATTTAGTTTTGACAACAAGAAAATTTTTAGCTTTTACACTTGCTATTGCAGTAATTTTCACGGTGTCAGGGAGTGCTTTCGCTCTTTCGTCAGCGTTATCGAATCCTATTGTGCCTATCGTGAAAAAAGCATCGGTTGCTGTGGTCAACATTGACGTTGAAAAGACAGCAAGACGTTCAATTTCGCCGTTTCCGTTTGATGATGACCCGTTCTTCAAGAGATTTTTCGGCGATTCGTTCAAGGAGTTCACTCGCTCAGTTCCGATGAAGGGCAGAGGCTCCGGCTTCATAGTCAGCAAAGAAGGCCAGATACTCACGAACAATCACGTTGTTGACGGAGTAGACAAAATCACAGTGTCATTACAGCTTGAGAACGGAAGCAAAAAGACTTATCCCGCAAAAATCGTAGGCAGTGATCCAACGTATGACCTCGCAGTCATAAAGATTGAGCCTGATGAGTCTCTGCCTGTTCTCGAACTTGGCGACTCTGACGCTCTCGAAGTCGGCGAATTTGTCGTAGCAATCGGCAATCCTTACGGCTTTGAGCAGTCAGTTACAGCCGGAGTGATTTCGGCGAAGAACAGAAGCATTCATGCTCAGGACGTGAACTTTGATGACTTTTTGCAGACAGACGCAGCGATTAACCCGGGCAACTCCGGCGGGCCTCTTCTCAACATGGACGGAAAAGTTGTCGGCATCAACACGGCAATCATTCCTTACGCTCAGGGCTTGGGCTTCGCAATTCCAGTCAACAAAGCGAAAGAAATCATGGGCGACCTTGTGTCGTTCGGACGTGTCAAACGCGGCTGGCTCGGCGTTAGCGTCAGGGGAATCACTCCCGAAATGGCGAAGGCTTACGGTGTTGAAGGCACTAACGGAGCGATGATTAACGATGTCTTCAAGGGAGACCCTGCGGAAAAAGCCGGAATCAAGCGCGGCGATGTTGTTGTTGAAATCAACGGGCATAAGGTCAAGGACGCTAACGACTTCGTGTCGAAAGTCAGAACTCTCGCGCCGAACTCAGTGGCAAAACTTCAAGTCATCAGGAAGGGCAAGAAACTCACATTCAACGTGAAACTTGCCGAACGCAACAGCAAAGGCGATGGAAGCGTTGAAAATTCCAGAAGCGATGAAAAGTCAAAGGAAAGTTCAAGCGGAGTCGACACTCTGAAGGATTTTGGAATCGCTGAAGTTTCACCGCTCAATGACTCACTAAGACGGCAGTACAGAATCGACTCGAACAGCAACGGGCTTGTCGTAACGGAAATCGACAAGGACTCGAGAGCCTCATCAGACGGAGACATTCGAGAGGGCGATTTGATTATTGAGGTCAACGGTCAGGAGGTCAAGACCGTAAACGACCTCAAGAAGGCTGTCGGCAATGATAATTCAATCGTGTTGATGATTGAGCGAGAAGGCTCAACATATTTTATAATGGCCAGCAAGCCAGATAAGTAGTAACACGCAGAAAACCCCCAAAAAAAACGGGATTCCTTTTGAGGGAGTCCCGCTTTTTGTTTGCTACTGAATCTCAACGCCGTGAGATTTCTTTCCAGTTCCGAACTCGTAACAGCTCCGAAAATTTCCCTCTACCATGTCGCAAACGTCTTCAGCAGTGTAAAAAGCCGTGTGCGGACTCAGTATCACATTCGGAAAAGATCTCAGCATAGCGAGTTTAGGGTTGACCATGACTTCGCCCATAAGATCGTAATAATACAAACCGTTCTCGAACTCAACGACATCAAGAGCGGCTCCTCCGAGTTTCCCGGTCTCAATCCCCCAGATTAACGCCTCAGAGTCAACCAGCTTCCCTCGTGCAGTGTTGATGATGTATGCTCCGTCCTTCATCTTTTCGATCGCTGACCTGTCGATGATGTGGTAGTTGTCATCGTTGGCGTTCATGTGAAGAGTGATGATGTCGGACTCGGCGAAGATAGTATCACGGTCGACATAATCGGCGTACTTCATGGCCGTCTCGTTCTTGCGGACATCATAAGCGAGTATCCTACAGCCGAAGCCCGAAAGGTGTTGAATGACTGTAGTACCGATTCGCCCTGTTCCCATTACGCCGACAGTACACATCGAAAAATCACGGCCAAGTTTGTTCTTCAGCGAATAGTCCTGAAGTTCAGCACGCTTCAGAATGTGAGCGAATCTCCTCACGCTGGCAAGCATCAGCATTATCGCGTAATCTGCCACTCCTGTCGGCGGATAAGTTACAGTGTCAACTTTGAGACCGAGTCGCCTCGCCGCTTCCATGTCAACATGATCGTAACCGACTGAACGAAGAAGAATATATTTCACTCCAACGTTGTGGAAAGCCTCAAGGACTTTCGCTGACATGTCGCAGGGCGTACAGCTCATTCCGTCGCAGCCAGAAGCCAGCGTGATGTTGTCATCGTTCGGGTATTCAGTAGTGTAGACGAAATCAACGCCGTACTTTTGTTTCATCTGACGGCAGAAATGAAGCTCATCATATTCCCGAAGTGCGTAAAAACAAATCTTCATTTCCAGTAGGCCAGCTTTGACGAATCAAGACCGATTGATGAAGCGTGGAACTCAGGATTCTTCCCTGAACGCCTCTGTGACTCGTAATCAGCAAGAGCGGAGAAAGCGATCTTTCCGGCTATCATTATGCACGGTATGTTTATCAGTGCCATGACTCCCATGAGAATATCAGCGATTGCCCAAGCATCATTCATCGGCATCATTGCTCCGACAAGTACAACGATTGCGCACACCACTTTGAACGCTGACATGAATACATGACTGGGCATCTTCTTTCCGTTGATGTAGGCTATGGCGTTGTCAACGTAGAACAGATTGCCCAGAAGTGTCGTGAAAGCGAACAGCACCATTATCACCGAAATGAACACGGGCCCGAAGTCCCCGAATATCATGAACATGGACTGCTGAACGTATTGCGCCCCTGCTGCTTCACGGCTTATCGGTGCGCCAGACATCAGGCACATGAACGCCGTTGCCGAACAGATCAGAATCGTGTCAATGTAAACCGAAAGCATCTGAATCAGTCCCTGCTTCACCGGGTGTGAAGTCTGAGCTGATGCTGCTGCGTTGGGGGCTGAACCGACTCCGGCTTCGTTCGAGTACAGACCTCGCTTTATTCCGAACATCAAGCAAGAGCCAGCTATACCGCTGAATATTGCCTTGAAGTTGAAAGCGTCAGAAAATATCATCTTCAGCACTGACGGAAGCATGTCGATTTTTATCACGATGACAGCGATTGAAGCGAGAACGTAAACTACTCCCATCACAGGCACAAGAACTCCCGTAACCTTAACGATTCTCTTCGCTCCTCCGAACAAGCACCAACCGGCAGCAAGAGCAGTAACAAAACCGATTGCCATCGGCGTTATGTCAGCGTCATAGAACGGATAGACAGAGAATGTCGACTGAAGGTTATACGAAGCTAGAGCGTTGAAACCGAAAGCATACGTGGCAATCAGCGAGATACAGAATATCACCGCTAATGCTTTGCTGTGGATTACTGCCTCGATGTAATAGGCAGGTCCGCCGTAACTGTGGCCGGTCTTCGTGTCCTTATGCTTGAAGATCTGAGCCAGTGTGCTTTCGACCAATGCGCTTGAGCCTCCGAGAATCGCAAGCACCCACATCCAGAACACTGCACCGGGACCGCCGAGACATATCGCCGTTGAGACTCCGATGATGTTGCCTGTTCCGACCCTTGAGGCTGTCGAGACCATCAACGCTCCGAACGATGAGACAGCGTTTTTGTCGTCAGGACGTTCGGCAATGATGCGCATCGACTCGAAACACAAACGGACTTGAGCGAATTTTGACTTGAACGAGAAATATATTCCCGCAAAAGTCAAGACAACGATTAAAACAGGGTAGTACATGTAGTCATCAATGAGACCTAGAATTTCTGAAAAACCCTGCATGAAAAAATACCTCCTTATAGTATAAAAATATGTGAACTGTGATATTATACGAAAATTATAAATAAAAGGGGGCAAAACATTATGTCGGCAGTTGCAGTAGTAGGCTCATTAAATATTGACCTAGTTGTACGCGCTCCTCATTGTCCGCAGAAGGGCGAAACTGTTATAGGCAGCGCGTTCGGAATGGCAGGAGGCGGAAAGGGATCTAATCAGGCGTTAGCGGCAGCTCGACTCAGTGCATCTTCTCATATTATTGGCTGCGTAGGCAGTGATGATTTCGGCCGGCGGCTCAGAGCCGTACTGACTGAAAACGGTGTCGACTGCTCACAGCTTCAAACACGCAGAGACGCTCCTACAGGTACAGCAGTCATAACGGTAACTGATGAGGGCGAAAATTCGATTGTAGTTTCACAAGGAGCAAATTCATTACTTGATGACAAAGCGGTAACAGGAGCGGCGAAAATTTTTGAAGACTCTGACGCTGCTTTATTCCAAATGGAAAGCCCGACTCACACGGTAGTAACAGGATTGAAACTATCACGCCGTCACGGCTGTAGAACATTTCTATCCGCTGAACCTCCGTTTTCGCTTCCGGCTGAAGCGTGGGGGAACATTGACTATCTCATTTTGAACGAAAGAGCATTGAGTTTTTACGCCGGTAAAAAGAAGCATGACTCGATAGCATCAATGGCTAATGCTGTTATGAACAGGGGCATAAAGTGCCTTGTAGTAACTCAAAGCGCAAAGGGCGGAACAATTTTCGCAAAGAACGGCGATAACTTTTCATTCGATGCTTTCAACATTCGATCAGTCGACAACACAGGAGCAAGGGACGCATTCTGCGCAGGTTTCTGCGTTGGACTCTGCGAGGGAATGCCGCTGAAGTCAGCCGCAAGATTCGCATCGGCCTGCGGTGCTTTGGCGTGTACGAAGATCGGCGCACACCCTTCAATGCCATGGCGGCATCAGGTCAGCGCATTGCTTGGCGAAGCGTCAGGCGATGACTACGAGCTTTAAGGGGGAAGATGGACAAAAATGGAAGGCTATAACTACCTGTTGAGCCTTTGCGTAATCTTGATGTCAACAAAAATCTTCAGCATACTTTCAAGACGTGCGCAAATGCCGCAGGTTGTGGGAGCGTTGATGGCGGGATTATTTTTCGGGCCTGCCGTACTCGGAGCGGTAACAAATCATTTCTTCGGCGTTCAAATCTGCCTGATGCCGTCTGAGCTTCTCTCAAGAATAGCGGCATTAGGCGTTATAGTAATCATGTTCACCGCAGGAATGGAGACGAATGTTGAGGAACTCAAAGCGTCAGGCTTTTCGGGTTTCATCGTGGCTCTTTTGGGAGTCGCTCTGCCTCTCGGAATGGGTACGGGAATGATGTACTTCTTCAACCCTGATGTCGATTTCCACTCGGCGATATTCGTCGGAGCGATTCTCACGGCAACATCAGTGTCAATTACCGTTGAAGCACTGAAGGAACTCGGCAAGATGTCAACGAAAGTCGGCAACACGATATTAGCGGCGGCATTGATAGACGATATTTTGGGCTTGATATGCCTGACGATTGTTACGGGTATAGCTGGAGGCGATACGAATCTTTTGATGGTGTTCGTGAAGATTCTGGGCTTCTTCGTGTTCATCGTGATAACAGGCTACGTCTACAACAAATATATGATGTGGTCAGACCGCATACAGGAGAGCAGAAACTTGAGGCGTTATCCTGTCATGGGCTTCGCTCTTTGCCTGTTCATGGCGTGGGCGGCTGAAGTTGTGTTCGGAGTTGCTGACATTATCGGGGCGTTTGCGGCTGGAATGATAATAGCGATGTCTCCGAAGGGGCAGTACATCGCCAGCAAGTTCGACACGATCGCTTATCTTTTGTTGACACCTGTGTTTTTCGCCAACATTGGACTCGAAGTTACACTGCCTGAATTTTCATCAAGCGTTGTGATTTTCACCGTAGTTCTTGTTATCGTCAGCATAGTGTCAAAACTTTTCGGCTGTGGATTGGGAGCGTTCGTCTGCGGTTTCGACAAACGCCAAAGCTATCAGGTCGGACTCGGAATGGTATGCAGGGGAGAAGTCGCCTTGATTGTTGCGAACAAGGGGGTCGCTATGAATCTTGTTGAGGAAAGCGAACTCGGCCCGATAATCATCATGATAATCATCTGCACGATAATAACGCCTGTGCTTTTGAAGGGAGCGTTCAAGGGCGGAAATGATGCCGTAGGAACGACAGTATTTGAAGATAAGTACATGCTTGAGGAACAAGCAGACGAGATTGAGGAAGATCTGTATCAGAGAAGAAACAAACTTAACCGTCAAATGTACGGCCTCTACGGAGAGGATTAACAAAAAAGGGGAACAGGCCGAATCCTATTCCCCTATAACTTTCAGCTTAGGCAGTGAGAGTTTCTTTTCACTCGGAATGTAATGCCCCGTTTCAGTCAAAACTTCATGAACTTTCCCGGCCATGTCAGGAATATCGCCGACAGCGTAAGCACCGGTAACAGCATTGGTCGCAAGGGCACCGCCTGTCTTGAGCGTTACGGTCTCAGCCCGAATCATGTCAGCCTTAATCTGATTCCACAAAGCCGATTTGCTTCCGCCTTCAGTGATTATCACTCTGTCAACAGGAGTCCCAGCTTCCCTGCACCTGTCAGCAATCTCTGAATACTCGCCAGCGATGGCCTCAAGTACGGAACGCCACAGTACGAATTGATTTGTGTTCATTCCCATGTTCAGAAAACAGCCGTGAACGTTCTCCATACCTTTTGGGCCTCCAGTCAGGTACGGAAGGAAGCGGACTCCCTCTGAGCCTGATAATTTTTCCGCGCCTTCGCTCAAGTAATCATAATACGAATCATCGCCGGGCTTGTTGCAGATGTTATCCCTGAACCACCTGAGAGCGAGTCCGCCAGTCCGAACGAAGCCCCAGTAAAAATAAGTGTCAGGAAGAGTACCGCTGTTGAAGATGAGAGAGTTGCCCTTTTTGCTGAGACCGGGAACGATTCCGCCCGTTGATATGCAGAACATTGAACAGGTCCCGGCGACATCGACGGCGTGTCCCGGCTCGTGAACTCCGCAGGCCAGCAATGATTGCATCGTGTCTCCTGCTCCTGCGCAGATCGGAGTTCCTTCGGGGAAGCCTGTGTATTCGGCGCATTCATGAGACAATCCGCCTACAACGTCCCAAGCCTTAACGATTCTCGGCATCAATGACTTGTCGATTCCGAGAATGTCTAACTGTTCGTCTGACCACTGCTTTTTGACAACATTGTAGCCGAGTCCCCAGCCTGACATCGCTCCGCAGTCAATGAAAGCGTCATCGGCCTTCAATCCGGCAAGATTCATCAAAATGTAGGGCGCATTGTGTACGAACTTTTTGACTTTCCCGATGTTTGGCGAATTTTTCAGAAGCCAACGAGCATGTAACGCAGGGAACAAACACAAAGGTTCAGGGTTTCCTGTCTCATTTGCCCAGATGTTAAGATTTTTCGCCGACAAAGCCTCAGCGTCTTCCTGTGTCCGTGAGTCAAGATAATTGATGTACTGCGTTACGGCCTTTCCGTTTTCGTCAACGCCAGCGATTCCGCAAATTATCCCGTCTCCCATGACTGAACGGACTGATGATGTGTCGAGACCTTTTTCACGCATAATCCCGGCACAGCGTCTCATTCCCTTGAGAGCCAGACGGAAATACTCGTCAACGTCCATTTCAACCCAGCCTGCTTCAGGATAATTCAGCGTTGTTGGATTCACGTCAACAGCAACCTGAACGCCTGCCTCATCGTATACCGCAACTTTAACGCTCTGTGTTCCGGCATCAAAACATATATAGTGCTTCATTCCAGCACCTCCCGAGAGTATTATAGCTCAAACTTAAAGTGCTGCCTCCTGCAAAACTTCCGGGACATTGGGTTCTTTTCCTATCGCTTTGCAAAATTCGAGATAATCATCAACTGCGCTGTGAAATTCTTTGACTATGCCAGCAACACCGTCTTTGATGTCGCTCATGAAGTTTACGAAATCACGTATGCCATCAATTTTGCCGTAGAACAATTCATCATCAAAGTCAATTTCAATGTGAGTGTAATAACCTTTGTATTCAAGTCTGCTCATTGTCCCATTCTACCACAACAAAAACGCCCTCCCCGTTCACACTTGAACAAGGAGGACGCTGTAAATTACTGCTTGATTGTAGTATTGTCTGCGTTGTACTACTTCTTGCGAGCTGCGATGAACGCGCCGAGAACTGCCACTGCGAGGACTGATCCCATTGATGCGCATCCGCCGCTTGAACTGCCTACACCGACATCTTCGCTGCGCTTCCTGTGTTGCTGTCTGAGCTGGCAGGAATTACACCTAACGTTACTGTGTACGTTCCTACGGAAAGAGCCGCGTCTGAAACGTCAATCGTTGCTTTCGCGTCAGTGCTGGTTGTAGCTTCGATGCCGGTTGCGCTGGCTTCAAATTCGCCGCTGTAAGTCTTGCCGTCTGCATGTAATCTCCAGCCTCCGGTTTTGACGGGGAAGTTAAGGCCGATGTCCCACGTGTAAACGGTTCCGCTCTGCTCCGGTTCAGGGGCCACGCCGTTTTTGAAGGCCTTCAATGTGAGACGGTATGTTCCAGTTGTGTCCCATGCTATGAGATCTTTCGAGAGAAGATCCAGGAGTCCTGCATCAATAGCCACACCCTCGTCAGCAACTGTTACGTCCTTTGACGTTGTGCCGGTAGCCTTATCGAACTGGTCTGCTGACGCTGCGGGAACTACGACAAAGAGGATAGGCTCATACGCTACGTTGGGTTCAACATACGCAATGGCTGTAAGCTGACCGTCAGTAGGTACTTTCTCAACCTGAACGTCTTTGCTATTGAAGAACACGACTTCGTTGCCGCCGTTCGGTGCTGCCGCTGTGCTCACTGAGCTTGCAGTAGTAATCGCATAAGCACCCATGTTCATTCCGACTTCGTAGCCTGCGAACGTCTTGTCAACGCTCAAATTCATAGGCTGAAGTCCAGCTGCCTTTACTGTGAAAGGAGGGATAACACCGATAGCTCTCTTGGTGTCATCGTTAGTCAACAGCTTCAGTCTTGCGGCTGCCTTCTCAAGGTTGTCGGAATTGGCATCAGCAACTGACACGCTCTGCGTGGAGGTAGAGTTTTCCGTGTAGTTTGCACTCTCGTACGCAGTCATGTTGGTATCATCACGTACTTCAGCATTTTCAGGAACTGCACCGCCGAGCTTTTTACTGAGGTCTGCGACAACCGCTGTCTTTACCTCAACTGCCTTCTTAAAGAAGGCGTCTACTTTTGCAGCTGCCGCTTTCACAGACGCTGCAAAAGCATTACGAGTAAACACAACTGCTAGATTGCTCGAGATAACCTTGACGTTCTTCACTTCTCCGCCAGTAGTAGGCTGGTTGTACTCGATCTTCTTGGGGGAAGCGTTGGTTACTGTAACAGTGAGCTTCCCGGTTGTCGTCCAGCCTGCGTGACCAGCAACATCGCTCGTCTTCTCGGTCGAACTGAACTCAACATTCTTATCGCCGGCAGACACTGAGCTTGTCGGATTGATAGTAGCGACATATACTGTTTTGCTGTCGCTGCTTGCCGCAACTGATATCCAGTCAACATTTGCCGTAGGGTCTGACATTTTGCCATTATGGTCAGGTGAAAGGGTTACAGTTACGGTCACAGGAGTCCCGACTGTTACGGTTACCGTAGTAGGGCTGACTGTTACTGTTGCCATTGCTGTGCCTGCTACTGAGAGCATAGCAACGACGAGGAATAACGCAAATAACTTCTTCATGAAACTAAAGCACTCCTTTCGGAATAATAAAAATGTATTAAACTGAACTAAGTAATACACGCAGAACTACGCTGCACATTTTACACCGAGATATTATCTTGTCAATAAATGACGCAAATTTTTTTCAACGTGCTGTATGCTATCATAACTAAACTAGTAAGGGAGGAATTGTTATGGCAACACAAATCGCTGCTACCCCAACGCTGAGAGGCGAGGAAGCTCTGAGAGTTCTTGAAGAAGCCAAAAGCAAAACGAGTGAAAAAGCCCGCAGAGCCTTTGAGATGCTGGAAGCTGAGTTCTCGAAAATGATTGTAAGGGAAAGACGCGACTGAATGATTATCGAAAAATTATCCGAAAAGCATTTCCGGGTTGTGCAGTCGTTTTCATGCGTTGAACACGATGATTTTGTTGCGAGCCTGAACTCTAAACAGCGTCGGCGGATTCGTCAACACTCGCGTGAAATGGACAGTTTCCTTCACGATGAAGCACTGTCCGAGCAGGAGCGCGGCACTAATACGACTCATCTCCTGCTCAATGATGACGCTGACGGACTCATTGCTTACGTTTCACTTTGCGCTGATGCTATACCTCTTGAAGTACAGGAACGAGAAGAAGGAAAAATGAGCTACAGCACATCGCCAGCGTTGAAGATAGCCCGTCTTGCTGTAGCCTCTGATTATCATGGAAAAGGTTTCGGAAAGATGCTGATTAGATTCGCGGTTCATACGGCTTACAGATTGACGGAACACTGCGGAATAGCGTTTTTGACTCTCGACTGTTACGAACACAGAGTCTCTTTCTATGAACATCTCGGTTTCAAGCGCAATCAAATCCAAACCGCAAAACGCGAATACGACTCGCCAATCAGTATGAGAGCCAAACTAAATACACTCGCTGAAAGACTGTTAGACATGAAAATCATCAATTCAGCGTTGACTTGACAGCGTTGGGCAATGTCGAATCATTCTTCACCAGCCTGACCAGTTCCGAACGTCTCTTGCTACCATTGTCATAGAGTTCAGCAAGTTTACACCTGACCATACCGGCACGGCTAGAATTAGGATAATTACGCAGACAAAGTTCAAGCATCTCGCAGGCTTCCTTACGCATCTCGGACGGAAAGCCGTCAAGGTACAAGTCGGCTAAATCCCAATAAGCAGCTTCGCCCTCTTCAGTGCCTTTGCATCGGTCAGCAATCTTCCTGAGAATGGCCTCTTTCTCGGAAGGATCGTCATTGCTTCCCAGCCTGTTCAGTTCGACTCTCATCATCATAGCTTCACGCTCAATCACGGAAATGTCAGCACCGTAAGAACAGATCGGCATGACCAGCACCGAGAGAAGGACAAGAATTTTCAGTTTTTTGTCAAACATTTTAGAGCCTCCAATTTTTTCATTATTCTATCTCAATTATGACACATGGAAAATTTGACGGTGAATTATAATAGCGGTCATTATGATAACAGGAGGATTAGAACATGAGCAAACTTGATGTACCGTACAAAATATATCTTGAGGAGTCAGAGATACCGTCATCGTGGTACAACGTCAGGGCAGACATGAAGAACAAGCCTGCGCCTCTAATCAATCCAGCGACAATGAAGCCGATGACGTTTGAGGAAATGCAGCCGGTGTTCTGTGACGAGCTGATACGTCAGGAACTTGACGATACGACGGCATACATTCCCATACCCGAAAGAATACTCAGCGCATACAAGATGTACAGACCTTCACCGCTGACACACGCCGTATTTCTTGAAGAACTGCTCGGAACGCCAGCGCATATATTCTACAAGTTCGAGGGTAATAACACGTCAGGTTCTCACAAACTGAACAGCGCAATGGCTCAGGCATATTACGCAAAGATGCAGGGCCTCAAGGGCGTAACGACAGAGACAGGCGCAGGGCAATGGGGAACAGCTCTGGCTATGGCGTGTTCGTTCTTCGGGCTTGAGTGCAAAGTCTACATGGTGAAAGTGTCGTATGAACAAAAGCCGTTCCGCCGTGAAGTGATGAGGACATACGGAGCAAGCGTTACGCCTTCGCCGTCAATGGAAACGAACATCGGACGCAAAATCAACGCTGAACACCCAAACACTACAGGCTCTCTAGGCTGTGCGATAAGCGAGGCTGTTGAAGCTGCTGTATCGACTGAGGGCTACAGGTACGTACTCGGAAGCGTGTTGAATCAGGTACTGCTTCATCAGTCAGTGATCGGTCTTGAGACGAAGAAGGCGTGTGAGAAGTACGGCATCAAGCCTGACATCATCATCGGCTGTGCTGGAGGAGGCTCGAACTTGGGAGGTCTGATTTCTCCGTTCATGGGCGAGAAGCTGAGGGGCGAGGCTGATTATCAGTTCATAGCGGTTGAGCCTGCGAGCTGTCCGAGCTTCACGAGGGGAAAATTCGCTTATGACTTCTGCGACACAGGGAAGGTCTGCCCGATGGCGAAGATGTACACGCTGGGTCATGACTTCATACCGAGCGCGAATCACGCTGGCGGTCTCAGGTATCACGGAATGAGCAGCATACTTTCACAGCTCTATCACGATGGAATGATGGAGGCTCGTGCGGTTGAACAGACCAGCGTTTTCGAGGCTGCCGAGATGTTCGCAAGGGTTGAAGGAATTTTGCCTGCGCCTGAATCGAGTCATGCTATACGAGTTGCGATTGACGAGGCTTTGAAGTGCAAAGAAACGGGCGAAGAGAAGACAATCATTCTCGGTCTGACGGGAACAGGATATTTTGACATGGTTGCTTACGAGAAGTACAACAACGGAACGATGAGCGATTATATTCCGACAGACGAGGATTTAGCGAAAGGCTTTGCGACAATACCGAATGTGAATCTCTAGGGAATAAAGGATTGAGGCAGGTATTGCTAATCGGAACGAAGCAGAATTTCGCTCCACACAGAATTACCGAGCCTCATTCCTCTTTTTGACAAAGCGATTCTCTCAGGCGTGAAAACAAACAAATCATCAGGCATATTCATTATGGCCGACTCAATTTCAGGCAAAAGATTTTTCCGCAACACTCCCCATTTCGTTCTCAACGATAATATCGCAAGCTCAAACGCTGACTCTCTAGGCGATAATTTCTCGAATGTCCCTTCAGTGTCAGCAACATAATCCTCAAGCGTTCGAGGATTCGAGTACCTCACACCGTCAACATAACTCACGGCAGACGGCCCTAAAGCGATAACATCAGAATGATTCCAGTATGAGATATTGTGCCGACACTCATAACCTTCCGGCGCAAAGTTCGAGATTTCGTACTGCTCAAAACCCTTCAGAGGCAGAAAATATTGAGCGTAACGATAGAACTTGTAGCCCTCGCTGTTCAAGTCATCATGGCCGTAACGCTCAAACATCGGCGCATCTGGCTCAAGCGTCAACTGGTAGCACGAGACATGATCGGCAAACTCAATCACAGACTTCAAGGAATAATCCCACGTTCTGAGAGTCTGTCCGGGTATTGCGAAAATCAAATCACAGGAAAGCGAAAGCCCCGAAGATTTCACCAGCTTCATTGCGTCAAGTGCCGTCCGTGAATCATGAACACGTCCGAGTGTCGACAGTTCAGAATCTTTCAGGCTCTGAACTCCGAGACTGATTCGCGTGAAACCGTCAGCCTTGAGGAAGGCAAGATGTTCAGCCGTCAATGAGTTCGGGTTAGCCTCACATGTTGCCTCAATGAGCGTTGAAGTGTCGAAATTATTGCCGATGATTGACATCAAACGCTCCCACTCGCTTAGTGTCAAAACTGTAGGAGTCCCTCCGCCGATGTAGAGAGTCGACAGCCTCAAACGCCCGTTGACTGAATAACGCCCTGCTTCACGTTCAACAGCCTCAAGCCACGATGAGACAAGGCCGTTGTCTTTCCTCACGCTGTAAAACGAACAGTAACCGCACTTTCTCTCACAGAATGGAACGTGAACATAAAGCCCTCTACTTTTCACCAGTATCAACCTGCATGAAGGCCAAGAACGCTTCTTGAGTTCTTGCCTTCCTTCTGTTTTTCGAGAAGTTTACGCTTCCTTGTGATGTCGCCTCCGTAACATTTAGCGAGTACGTCCTTGCGCAACGCCTTGACATTCACACGGACGATAACACGCCGTCCTATTGATGCCTGTATAGGTATCTCGAATAATTGCGACGGGATTAACTCCTTCAGTTTCGTTACGACTGCGTGGCCTCTGTTATACGCCTGATCTTTGTGGCAGACGAACGAAAAGGCATCGGCTGCTTCACCGTTCACCAAAATGTCAACCCTCACAAGTTCGCTGGCTTTCAGTCCGACAAGTTCATAATCGAGCGAGGCATAGCCCCTAGTCTGAGATTTCAATTTGTCGTGAAAGTCAACGATAAATTCCGACAATGGCATTTCGTAAACAAGCCTGACTCTTTCGGGCGTTATGTAGTCCATTGATTTATACGTTCCTCGCTTGTCCTGTACCAACTGCATGACTCGCCCGGTAAATTCTGAGGGCATGAAGACTGATAACTTGATGTAAGGCTCTCTAATCTCGTCAATCTCTGAAGGGTCAGGAAAATCTGACGGCCTGTGAGCCTCGATTACTTCGCCGGAAGTTTTGACGACCTCGTAAATTACGTTGGGAGCGGTGGCGACAAGTTCAACGCCGTATTCTTCCCTCAATCTTTCCCGTACAACGTCCATGTGAAGGAGTCCCAAGAAACCGCACCTGAAACCGAAGCCGAGAGCCTCCGAGCTTTCCGGCTCATAAGTTACGGCGGAGTCATTGAGACATAATTTTTCGAGAGCGTCGCGGAGCTGTGGGTAATTGTCCCGTTCAACAGGATAGAATCCGCAGAATACTACGCTTTTGACCTTCTTGTAACCGGGAAGCGGTGAGCCTGCCGGGTTGTTAGCGTCAGTGATTGTGTCGCCGACTTGAGCTTCAGCAAGTGTCTTGATGCTGGCCGTAACGTAACCGACTTCACCGGCTTTGAGTTCATTGACAGGAGTGAAACCGGGTTTGAACACTCCAGCTTCGTTGACGGGGTAAGTGATGCCGTTGGCCATGAACATGATATTTTGACCTGACTTGATTGTACCGTTCACGACTCTGACGTAGCATATAACGCCCCTGTAGTTGTCGTAGACCGAGTCGAATATCAATGCCTGCAACGGTGCTTTCGGGTCTCCTTCTGGTGCTGGAACGTCTGTAACGATTCTTTCGAGAATGTCCGTAACTCCTTCGCCGGTTTTCGCGCTGGTCAAGACGGCGTTGCTTGCATCGAGTCCGACAACATCGGAAATTTCCTGCTTTGCGTTGTCCGGTCTTGCTGACGGGAGATCTATTTTGTTGATTACCGGGAGGATTTCCAGTCCCTGCTCGATTGCCTGATAAGCGTTCGCTACCGTCTGAGCCTCAACGCCTTGTGTAGCATCAACAACGAGTAACGCTCCTTCACAGGCAGCGAGGGAACGAGAGACTTCGTAAGCGAAATCGACATGGCCGGGAGTATCTATGAGATTGAGAATGTATTTCTGTCCGTCCTTTGCGGTGTAATCCATTCTGACGGGAACGAGTTTTATTGTTATGCCCCGTTCACGTTCGAGGGAGAGAGAGTCGAGGATTTGAGCTTTCATTTCGCGTGAAGATATTGTGTTTGTTGACTCTAGTAATCTGTCAGCGAGAGTAGATTTTCCGTGATCTATGTGAGCGATTATGCAAAAGTTTCTGATGTTGTTCATTTTTTCACCTCAAGGAAAATAATATCACGTCAAAAAAAATCCCTCCGGCCATGAAGACCAGAGGGGAAAAATTTTGCTTGTTACTCTGCGATGATGAAGAGTTCTTCGGATTCGAGTTCACCAGATTTCGCGCTTACCTTGAAATCATCGTGTACGATTTCGGCAGGAAGTGTGAATTTCCCTTCAGGCGATACCGTGATGTCATCGACTGCTTTCTCGTCAACATAAACGATCACGTCAGAGACATTGACGATGAAGTGAAGCGGTGTGTCTGCTTTGACCTTCACCATGTCGCTGTCTTTGCCTTCATAAGTCTCAACGATGTCATCGCTTTCAACGCTGAGAATCACTGAAGGCGTGAAGTTAGCTGTATCCTCTCCTGAAGGTAATGTGTCGTCAACCTTCTGAAGAGGTGTTTTGCCGTCAGAAAGTTCAATGTCTGATGCTTCTTCCTTTGACGACTTATCACTCTGTGACTCGCTGATTGGGTCGGTTGAAGAGACGATTTGAACGGTGAAAGACTTTGTCAACTTGCTGCCGTTACTGTCTTTGACGGTGAGCTTGAATGTGTACGTTCCTGCTTTTGTTGGAGTTCCTGCAAGCGTCATCTTGTTGCCCGAATAAGTACCCCTCAGACCCTTAGGAAGCGTTCCTGTGTAAGTCCAAGTATACGGTGCTGTTCCTCCGCTTACCGTAACATAGTCGGAATATGACGTACCAACTCTTCCGTTTTTGAGCGTGTAGTTGATGTACAACGGGGCAATCACTTTGACGGTGAAAGACTTTGTAGCCTTGTTGCCGTTGCTGTCTTTGACGGTGAGCGTGAAGGTGTACGTTCCTGCTTTTTTCGGCGTTCCCGAGAGCGTCTGTCTGTTACCCGAATAAGTACCTCTCAGACCCTTAGGAAGCGTTCCTGTGTAAGTCCAAGTGTACGGTGCTGTTCCTCCGCTTACTGTAACGAAATCGGAATATGACGTACCGACACTTCCGTCTTTGAACGTGTAGTTGATGTACATCGGGGCAATCACTTTGACAGTGAAAGACTTTGTAGCCTTGTTGCCGTTGCTGTCTTTGACAGTGAGCGTGAAGTCGTACGTTCCCGCTTTTGTCGGCGTTCCCGAGAGCGTCTGTCTGTTACCCGAATAAGTACCTCTCAGACCCTTAGGAAGCGTTCCCGTGTAAGTCCAAGTATACGGTGCTGTTCCTCCGCTTACTGTAACAAAATCGGAATATGACGTACCGACAGTGCCGTCTTTGAACGTGTAGTTGATGACCATCGGGTTAATCACTTTGACAGTGAA
>CAJODC010000014.1 GCA_905233215.1 uncultured Synergistales bacterium | reverse complement strand
TGATAAAGGCTCCGAAGGCAAGTCAGAAATCGGCAGTGATCTCGGCACCGAACAAAACGAGTCTCTCGTCAAGTTCGGAACACCGCGTGATGTATCATCACTGAGTTCGGAAGTTTTGCGAGACTTTGCGAATGACGGCTGTATAATCGCGGCAGTGTTACCCGAAATTCAGGTTACGAAGGACGGAATTTACAGCTTCACTGTCTCGATTGACAAGGGCGTTCCGATGGGTTCAAAACTTTTGTGGCGTTCAATGCCCGTGAACGGCGAAGACGTAACAGACGATGACGGCGGAGCGGTATTCACGAACGTTGAAGGCGAAGAGATTTCGACAGTCCCGAGTGATTACAGCGTGAATGTGTCGTCATGGCTGAGGGCTGACAGAGTTTACGCCCCGATAATCCTCGCTCGTTCAGGAAGCACTGACGCTTCAGTTTCATCATCATCGGCGGAAACCTCTGAAGACAGCGGCAACGGAGGCTGTAACGGAGGACTGGCGAGTTCAGCGTTATTGCTGTTAGTTTTCATCACACGGAAAAATCGCAGAGCAAAGCGATTCTGTTAGCACAAAAAATCCCCCTTACCTTGAAGGCGAGGGGGAAAATTTTTGCCTGATTGCTTTCAGTCGTTCAAATATCCTTTCTTGTTGTATATCAACGCAATCATCTCAAGTTCACCGTCAGAATTATTTTCCAGTGAATGCCACTGCCCGACTTCTATAACGCAAACCTGTCCGGCGTGTACCCTCGTAACGTTCCTGTCATTCTCGGATTTTCCCTCGATGAAATCCCCTTCGCCCCTCAAAATGTAGTACGGCTCTGTGTCGTCTACATGCTGATGCCAGCCGATTGACGAACCGGGCTGAAGCACTATCCTAGCGTAAAGCCTTCCGTGACCGTTGAGTTCTTCTTTTGGGACTATAACGTAACGTGTCGCCTTACCCTTTCCGCCTGCTAAACACTCAGCTTCAACGCCTTTAACATCTCGTATCATCACAATTTCTCCTTTCTAGTTGAACGGCCATGTCAACGATAAAATTTCCGGCGACAAAATCCTTCGTCCCAAGTAAGAAAATATCTCATCGCAAAAAATCATCGTCACAAAGCTCCCTATCGACAAAAACGGCACTAACGGCACCGCTTCTCCCTTACCCCAGTGAAGTCGGCCGATAAGCATCATTATTATCACAAAAAATCCGCCCGTCATTATCCCTGCGTAGAACGCAAACAAAGTCAGTTTCAATCCCATTATCGCACCGATCCCGGCCATGAATACAGCATCGCCCCAGCCCATTCCGCCTCGTGAGAGAAATATTATCAGTGCGAAAATTCCCCAGCCTGCTGCAGCTCCCTCAAGACCGTCAACAACAGCCCAAACTCCTCCGGCACATCGAATCAGCAATCCTGCGATGCCCGGAGCAAGCGCGAAAACGTCAAAGACATCGCCCGACTCAAAATCCGTCAGTGAGTTCAGCACAAGTCCCATCGTCCCTACTGAGACAATCAGCCCTGCCCACGATAAGCCGAAACGAAACATTATCATCACGGCAAGAACAGCGCACACTATCTCAATGATGATGTAACGTGCCGAGATTTTCGCACCGCAATGTTTGCACCTTCCACGCTGAACAAGCCATGACACAATCGGTATCAGTTCGGTTGCGCCCAAGACATGACCGCATGACTCGCAGACTGAACGCTCACTGCCCCACCATGAACGGCCTTGTATGCTCCTGTGCGCTATGACGTTCAGGAACGAACCGAAACACGCTCCGAGAAGCGCAGATGTTACAACAAGCTCAGTCGTCATTTTCTGCGCTGAAAGTCGAAAGCGTATTGTCTCTCGTCATCTTTCTTGCGGTGTGACTCACGAGCGTATACGTCTCCGCCGTAAGTCGTTATGTTTCGCTTGAGTTTTTCGACTTCACCGTTGATCGCTTCGGCGAGCTTTTGACGAGTTCCTTTCTTGTCCCGGCTGTATGTCTGCATGTCCCGTTCAATATAGCCTAAGTCGACAAGTGCCTGAATATCAACAGGGCTGATGTCCATTTCGTCAGCAAGAGTGTCAAGGTCAAAATCCCTGTCCCTATTGTCCCTCATGAACTCGTGAACATGACCGTAAATAGTTTCGAGTCTCTGTATACACTGACTGCATATTTTCTGACCCTCAAAGCCGTTGTAAACTCTCCGGCACAGCTTGCACTCTGTTAAAGCCATTTGTTAGCAATCCCCCTCATTTTTTCTTTCGTTTTCTGGCGTAATACTTTCCGCCGTATGTCCTTGCTTTCTTTCGTTCTATCATTTTGGCCAGTTCCCTGTCAAATTCTTTTGCCAATAATTGACGGTCTGACATTGTTCCGCTGTAAGTCTGTATGTCTCGTTCAAGCCAGCCTAATTCCAGAATGATACGCATCTCGGCCTCTGTTGTTCCAGTGTCATGAGCGAGTCGGTCAATGTCGATTTTTCTTTGTTGCGGGTAACGGTCACGCAGGTAGTTATGTATTCGTCCGTAAGTTCCTTCGAGTCTCATTCGGCAGTCATGACATATCTCGCTCGGTCCGGCGAATGTCTCATCATCGTAAAGCGTCTTGCAAACTTTGCATTCCCTAAGTGCCATTTCGGAACTCTCCCAGTGAAAATATACGTAATAATTTTACAATAAGAAGGAAGGTTTACAATGCGAAAATTTTTAGTTTACAATTCACAAAACTGAAGCAAAGAACATTCAACATGTTATCATTATGATAAAGAAGATTTAATCAGAAAGCATGTGATACTAAAATGTCAGACAAAAAAATCGAGACAACTCGTTTCGGGTCAGTCTCATACTCAGAAGATGACGTGTTATTTTTCCCTCGAGGCATTCCGGCGTTTGAGACAAAACATGAGTGGATATTAGCCGGAAGTGATGACAGCGCAGTGAAGTGGCTTCAGTCTCTTGATGACGGTGATTTGGCACTCCCTGTAACATCGCCTGATGCTGTTCAGCCGGATTACAACGCAAGAATCCCCGAAGACGAATTGAAGCTCATCGGCAGTGTAAACCCTTCAGACCTTGCACTTTTGATTGTCGTGTCAATTCCAGAGTCAGCCCCTTGGAACATGACCGCTAACTTACGCGCACCCATTCTCATAAACCTCAAGTCCCACAAAGCCGTTCAAGTAATCGCTCTCAATGAGGAATACCCGATAAGGCACATTGTGTTTCCTGATGAAGTGCGTGAAAAGATGAAGGCTTCCGCTCAGAATGGAGGCGTTGCGTAAATGTTAGTGTTAAGCAGGCGTGTCAACGAGAGCATACAGATAGGCACTGACATTGAAGTTATGGTGATTGACGTGAGGGGCGATGTTGTGAGACTGGGAATAACCGCTCCGCAATCGACACAGATTTGGCGAAAAGAACTCTGGGACATCATCGTTGAGGAAAACAAAGCAGCCTCAGAAGCTCCGAAGACCGCCGATCTCAAAGCGACACCGCAGCTTCCGTTGTCGGCGTTCTCGAAACTCAGCAAGATTCCGACAGTCCACGTGAACAGTCAGCCAGAGTCATGAAGAAGACAGCAATAATAATCGGGAGCGACTCAGATCTTCCCATCGCTGAAAAATGTGTTGAAGTTCTCAAGCGTCTTGAGATGCCTTTTGAGGTTCGTGTGATTTCGGCTCACAGAACGCCCGAAAAAGCCCGTGAATTTGCCGTCAACGCTAAATCTTCCGGCTTCGGAGCGATCATAGCGATTGCAGGGAAGTCGGCCGCTCTCGCTGGAGTTTTGGCCGCTCACACTCG
Organism: uncultured Synergistales bacterium; assembly: GCA_905233215.1. Classification (GTDB taxonomy): domain Bacteria; phylum Synergistota; class Synergistia; order Synergistales; family Aminobacteriaceae; genus JAFUXM01. Next base: position 36,094 of record CAJODC010000014.1, on the reverse strand, counting down.
CTTGCCCGTCATCGGAGTGCCTGTGAAGGGTTCGGACTTGGGCGGAATGGACGCTCTTTTGTCAACAGCACAGATGCCGCCGGGAGTGCCTGTTGCGTGTGTAGCGATTGACGGAGGAGCGAATGCCGCTTGGCTTGCGGCGAGGATTCTTGCTGACAGTGAGAGCGGATTGTATGAACGTCTCGAAAAAGAGTCGGCGAAAATGTCAGAAAGTGTGATGAAGAAAGACAATGACATCAGAGCGAGATTCAGTCAGCAATAGTTACAGGGATTCGGGCGTTGACGTTCAAGCCGGTTACGATGCTGTGAGGCTTATGCGTGAACATGTTGCCCGAACGATGAGATCCGAAGTTCTCGGAGGACTCGGAGGTTTCGGAGGAATGTTCGAGCTTCCTGAAGGAATGAGACGGCCTGTGCTTGTCTCAGGCACTGACGGTGTTGGAACGAAGCTCAAGATTGCGTTCACGATGAACCGTCATGACACTGTCGGCATTGACTGCGTTGCTATGTGCGTGAATGACGTGCTTTGCTGCGGTGCTGAACCGTTATTCTTTCTGGATTATGTAGCGGTCGGCAAGAATATTCCCGAAAGAGTCGCCGAAATAGTCTCAGGAGTCGCGGAAGGCTGTGTACAGTCAGAATGCGCTTTAATCGGAGGAGAGACAGCCGAAATGCCCGGCTTCTACCCCGAAAACGAGTACGACATCGCCGGATTTTGTGTCGGAGCTGTTGAACGTGATGAAATTCTTGACCCTTTGAATGTCAGAGCAGGCGACACCGTTATAGCTCTTCCGTCAACAGGAGTGCATTCAAACGGATTTTCACTGGTCAGGAAAGTTTTTGCTGACTGCGACATGAACGGCTATGTTTCTGAACTCGGAAAAAAGTTAGGCGATGAACTTCTAACGCCGACAAGAATTTACGTTAAGACAGTTAAGCCCGTGATGAAACTCGTGAAATCAATCGCACACATCACGGGCGGAGGATTTTGGGAGAATATACCGAGAGCGTTGCCCGAAGGACTGTCAGCAAAAATCGAACTGTCAGCCGTAAGAACGCCGGCGATTTTTGACGTTATCGAGAAGACCGGGAACATTCCTCATGATGAGATGTACCACGTCTTCAACATGGGCGTTGGAATGGTGCTTGTTGCTGACGGTAAGAACGCTGATGAAATTTTGAGTGTTACTGATGGTTATGTTATCGGTGAGATTGTGAAAGTTGAAGGAGGACTCATACTGTGCTGAAAATTTCTGTCTTAGTTTCAGGAGGAGGAACGAATCTTCAAGCCCTGATTGACGCTCAAGGCAACGGCGTTCTGTCATCAGGGCGAATCGTTCAGGTAATATCGAACAATCCCGGAGCGTTTGCGCTGAAACGTGCCGACATGGCCGGGATTGTGTCAAGAACAGCGGAAAGCGAGAGCGAAATACTTTCGGCACTGAATGAAGTCAAGCCTGATGTTATCGTTCTCGCAGGCTTCATGAAGATATTGAGCAAGAATTTCATCGAGGCTGTGAAAGTTCCGATCGTGAATGTTCACCCTTCATTGATACCGTCATTTTGCGGAAAAGGTTTTTACGGTCTCAAAGTTCACGAAGCTGTGTTGAAATCGGGAGTGAAAGTTACTGGAGCGACTGTTCATTTTGTCAACGAAGTACCAGACGGAGGCGAGATAATCGCTCAAAAGGCCGTTGAGATTCTGCCCGATGACACGCCCGAGACATTGCAGAGAAGAGTCATGGAGCGTGCAGAATGGGTAATACTTCCGAGAGCTGTTGAGGCTTTGTGCCGAAAGATTGAGCCGAGAATTTTCCCACGCCAGCAGAAATACGCCGGTCGAGGAATAATCACGGGAATGACTCCTTCAGGCCATAAGATGCTTGCTTACTTCATCATGGGACGGAGTGTCTCAAGCAAGGCCCGGAGGTTTGAGCGTAACGGCGATGAGTTAATCATCAAGTTGACGAGAGAGGACAAGAATTTTGACCCTTCACTGATACTTTACGCGCCATTGAGGATTTTTGACGGCAGCATTATCGTAACGAACGGAGATCAGACCGACACAATCTATGACTCATTGAAGGACGGCGGAACTTTTGAGGGAGCGTTAAGAACGAGGGAATACGAACCTGACGCACCGCACTACACGCCGAGAATAAGCGCATTGATGACAGATGACGGCTACAAGATGAGCATACTCAAGAGAGCAGGACGCTATTTCTTCGAGTACTCTTACGAAAAAGGAAAGGGAAGACTCATTCACACTTATGACCACGATGTAATGAGCGGTGAAATTCTGCCGTCATTCATGGGAGAACCGAGAGAGGTCAGAATAAGCGATGACATTGAGACATTTGCCGATTCTTTGTGGACTGAACTTGGCGAGAGCTACAGGGTTGCGCTTTATGTCAGGTACTATGACGATAACGGCTACAGGGATAAATTATTCAACACACAGGAGGCATGAACGATGAACGAATACGCATTGAAATACGGAACGAATCCCAATCAGATTCCGGCAAGAATTTTCATGAGAGATGACTCGCCTCTTCCTCTCGAAATTCTCAACGGCCGTCCGGGTTACATTAACTTTCTTGACGCTCTCAATTCGTGGCAGCTGGTCAAAGAGCTTCGAGCCTCGTTGAAACTTCCTTCGGCAGCGTCATTCAAGCACGTAAGCCCGGCCGGAGCAGCTGTCGGACTTCCTTTGACGGACGAAGAGAAGAAGATTTTTTTTGTCGACAATAACCTCGACATTAACGCCTCGCCTCTTGCCTGCGCCTACGCCCGCGCAAGGGGTACTGACAGATTGTCATCGTTCGGAGACTGGATAGCGTTGAGCGATGAATGCGATGAAATCACAGCGTCATTCATCAAGCGTGAAGTCTCAGACGGAATAATCGCTCCGTCCTACACACCGAAGGCTCTCGAAATCCTGAAGTCAAAACGGAAAGGCAGTTACGCAGTCGTCAAGATCGATCCTGATTATGAGCCTGAATCGACCGAGACACGAGACATTTTCGGGATAACTTTTGAGCAGGGACGCAACAACGCTCCCGTCATTGATCCGTCAAAATTCGACTCTCCAGTTACGGTCAGCAAAAATATTCCAGAGTCGGCAAGAAGAGACTTGATGCTTGCGTTAATCACGCTGAAATACACGCAGTCAAATTCAGTCTGTGTAACGAAAGACGGACAGACACTCGGAGTCGGAGCGGGCCAGCAGTCTCGTTTACACTGCGTGAAACTTGCGTGCGACAAAGCCGACCTGCGATTACTTCGAGGACACCCGAAGATTTTGGAGCTTGAGTTCCGTGATGACTTAGGCAGACCAGAACGGGACAACGCAATAAGCTCAATGTTGACGGGAGATTTTCTGAGTGCTGACGAAAAAAGAGACTTCATCGCCTCGAACGGCGGAGCAAGTTTGGGGAGCGATGCGTTTTTCCCGTTCCCTGACAGCATAGAGAGAGCGAGACTCAGCGGAGTGAAATTCGTTGCGCAGCCCGGAGGATCGATTCGTGATGACTTGGTGATTAAGGCTTGCGATGATTACGGAATGGCTATGGTGATGACGGGCAGAAGGTTATTCCATCATTAAAGGAGAGTGAGACATTAGCGGTATATTCATCAACTGAAAGGAAGCAGATAACAACATGAACATACTCATAATCGGCGGCGGCGGACGTGAACACGTAATCACGAAACTCATCGCCAAAAATCCCAAAGTAACAAAAATTTACGCCCTTCCCGGAAACGGCGGTATCTCTCAGCTTGCGGAATGCGTGAAAATTTCAGCGGAAGACATCAACAGCATCGTATCATTCGCAAAAGTTCACGATATTGATTTCGCCGTTGTCGCTCCTGATGACCCTCTAGCACTCGGAGCTGTTGACCGTCTCGAAGATGAGGGCATAAAGTGTTTCGGTCCGACTCAGAAAGCGGCAATGATTGAGAGCAGCAAGGTATTCGCAAAAGAACTCATGAAGAAGTACGGCATTCCTACGGCACGTTACGAGGTCTTCACCGAAATCGACAAGGCACTTTCTCACGCTGCTCTCTCGGATTGTCCGATCGTCATTAAGGCTGACGGTCTCGCTAAGGGTAAAGGCGTTACGGTCGCTGAGAATTTCCAGCAGGCAAAGGACGCTATAATTTCCTGCATGAAGGATAAAATTTTCGACAAGAGCGGTGAACGCATCATCATTGAAGAGTGTTTGACAGGACATGAGGCTACCGTTCTAGCTTTCACTGACGGAAAAACAATCGTCCCGATGGTCTCATCAATGGATCACAAACGAGCCTATGACGGCAACAGAGGCCCTAACACCGGCGGAATGGGCGTTATCGCTCCAAACCCTTATTACACTCCCGAAATCGCTGACTATTGCATGAAGAATATTTTTCTTCCGACAGTCGAGGCCATGAACAAAGAAGGCAGAACGTTCAAAGGCTGTCTCTATTTCGGATTGATGTTGACGAAGGACGGCCCGAAAGTTATTGAGTACAACTGCCGATTCGGAGACCCTGAAGCTGAAGCGGTCTTGCCTTTGATGAAGTCAGATTTGCTTGACGTTATGACTGCTGTGAGCGATGAGAGACTTGCTGACGTTGATGTTTCGTTCACTGACGGCGCGTCATGCTGTGTCGTCTGCGCTTCATCAGGTTATCCCGGCCATGTCCTGACGGGTTACGAGATTGATTTGGGCGAAAGTGAGAATCTCGAAGGCGTTGAAGTTTTCCACGCAGGCACGAAACTTGAGGACGGAAAGTTAATCACTTCAGGCGGAAGAGTCTTGGCGGTCAACGCTGTATCAAGCGATTTAGAGTCGGCAAAAGAAAAAGCGTATGAGGCAGTGAAGCTCATAAACTTTTCTGGAATGAGATACCGAACTGACATCGGAAGCATTTAGCTTTGACAGAGCGTGTATTTTTTCGTATCATGTTACCGTTCAATTTTCTAAAAATTAAGGAGGTCTCTTCACTGTGAAAAAGTTTTCCATTATCTTTCTCGCATTGATTCTTGCGTTGTCTTTGGCTGGAACGTCATTGGCTAAAGACACCCTCGTTGTCGCAGACCAGTACGACGCGACAACACTCGACCCGATCGGGCATAACGATTACCCGACATCACGCGCATGTTCGCACATCTATGACACTCTCGTATTCCTCAACCATGACGGAACACTCAGACCCGGCCTCGCTGAAAAATGGGAGTTCCTCACTGATAAGGATTACAAGATGTATCTCCGTAAGGGCGTAAAGTTCCACAACGGCGATGAAATGACCGCTGCTGATGTCAAGTTCTCGCTCGAACGTGCCAACACTCCGGCAGGTTCTCACATTCATACCTACTCGCAGGACTTGGACAATGTAGAAATCGTTGACGATTACACCGTCATCATTCACCTGAAGAAAGTAAATTATCCTTTCTTCTCATCGCTCGTTCACAGCTGGGGCAACATCGTCTGCAAAAAAGTCGTTGAGGCTGCCGGTGATGACTACGGAATGAATCCTGTCGGTACAGGGCCGTTCAAGTTCAAGGAATGGGCAAAGGGAGATCACTACACCTTTGAGCGTTTCGATGATTACTGGGGCGAGAAGGCGAAATTTAAGACACTCATTGTTCGTTCGATTCCTGAGCCTACAAACAGAACGATTGAACTTGAGACAGGAGCTGTTGACATTGCCTACCCTGTAACAACGATTGAGCTTGCTAGGATTGAGGAAAATCCCGAACTTGTCTTACAGCGCAAAGTCATTCCGTCAACAACTTACATGGGTTTCAACGTTCACAAAGCACCGTTCGACAACGTGAAAGTCCGTCATGCCATTCACGCTCTTCTTGACACAGTGAACATTCAGCGTGCAGTCTTCAGGGGTGTTGGACAGACACCGAGAAGCCTAATCCCGGCCGTAACGAAATACTCAATCAATGACGATTTGCCAGCGCATACCAGAAATGTCGAGACGGCGAAGAAACTTTTTGCCGAAGCTGGAGTCAACCCTGCAACGCTGAAATTCATTATCCGTTCAAACGAACGCAAGGAACGTATCGACATGGCCACGATCATTCAGGCACAGCTCGCCGAAGTCGGAATACAGACCGAGATTGTCCAGCAGGAATGGGGAGCCTATCTCAATGTCCTTCAGCAGAAACAGCATGATGTGTTCCTTCTCGGCTGGGGACTGTCAGTGCCTGACCCTGATTACGCTGTAGCCGGTCTTCTCGAGTCGAACGCAGGAACGAACTACACAACGTTCGATGATCCCAAGCTCAATGAGATGCTCGTGAAGGGCAGAAGCCTTCCTGACGGTGAAGAGAGAGCAGCAGTCTACAAGGAAATGCAGCTCTACATTAACGAACAGTTGCCGATGATCTACCTTCACAATGACGAGGCAATCGCAGGCGTTCGTAAAATCGTGAAGGGCTTTGAGGTTGACCCGTTTGAAGTCCACTCGTTCAGAGGGGTTTACTTTGAAGAGTAACTTATAGTATCAACCGTAAACAAAACGGCAGGGACAAAACGAGCCTTGCCGTTAATTTTTATATAGGGAAGTGAAACAATGCTCAAGTACATTTTACGGCGTATCATAATGCTGATACCTGTACTGCTCGGCGTAGCGTTCTGTGTTTTCACACTGCTTTACTTCACGCCCGGCGACCCAGCAAGAATGGTACTAGGAGATTTAGCGACTGACGAGGCGATAAAAGAGTTCAGAGACAAAGAAGGACTCAACGATCCCTTTCTCGTTCAGTTCGGTAATTACATCTGGAAAGCTGTAGCACATGGCGACATAGGACGCTCTTACAGTTCAAAGAGGCCGGTAATGCAGGAAATTTTGACGGCATTCCCTTATACGTTGAAGCTCTCGGCGTTCGCAATGATTATAGCGATCATAATCGGGATACCCTGCGGAATAATCTCGGCGATAAAACAATATTCATGGTTTGACACAATCACGATGATTTTCGCCATGATAGGGCTGTCAATGCCGGTGTTCTGGCTCGGCCTGTTACTGATACTGTTCTTCGCAGTCCGTTTACGCTGGCTTCCTTCGTCAGGTTTCTCAACGTTCAAAGCGATGATACTCCCTTCAGTGGCATTAGCAGCGCAGTCAATCTCAATGGTTACGAGAATGACACGCTCGTCAATGCTTGAGGTAATCCGAGCCGACTATATCCGAACAGCACGGGCGAAAGGTCAAAAGGAAAGTATCGTCATCGGTGTTCATGCCTTGCGTAACGCTCTGATTCCTGTCGTAACTCTTTGCGGTCTACAGTTCGGACAGTTGTTATCGGGCGCAATCTTGACCGAGTCGATTTTCGCCGTGCCGGGAGTCGGGCGTTTGATGGTCAACGCAATCATGAGCCGTGATTACCCGATGGTGCAGGGCGGAGTCTTGTTCATAGCGGTAACGTTCAGCATCGTGAATTTGCTGGTTGATTTGCTATACGCTTACATTGACCCGCGCATTAAGGCTGAATTGAAGTAGGAGGGTTGAAGATGTCAGAAAAAGAAATAATCCCTGAGCTTGTCAGAAAAAGACGAAGCCCCTTTGTCGATGTAATGATGAGACTGGCTAAAAGTCCTCTTGCGATGTTCGGACTTGCGATAATTTTCGTGTTGGTATTCTGTGCAATCTTTGCGGAATTGATCTCGCCTTACAGCCCAATCAAACAGGATTTGATGCACATGTTCGAGACTCCTTCGGCTGAACACTGGCTGGGTACTGACGAGTTCGGGCGCGACATTCTGAGCAGACTCATTTACGGCGCGAGAGTGTCATTACAGGTCGGCTTCATCGCTGTAGGAATCGCTCTTGTTACCGGCGGAATGCTCGGAGCTGTTTCAGGTTACTACAGCGGAAAACTCGATAACATCATCATGAGGGTTATGGACGTTCTGTTGTCGATACCTCAAACATTGCTGGCGATTGCGATTGTCGCCGCTTTAGGGCCGAGCCTGATGAATTTGATGATAGCCGTAGGAATTTCGGCAGTACCGACTTATGCCAGAATCGTTAGAGGCTCAGTGCTTTCGATTCGTTCGATGGAGTTCATCGAGGCTGCTAGGGCTGCTGGAAGTTCTGACTTGCGAATCATTCTCAAGCACATTATCCCCAACAGCATGGCACCTATAATCGTTCAGTCAACACTCGGAGTCGCTTCGGCGATTCTCAACGCAGCCGGTCTATCGTTCATCGGTCTAGGAATACAGCCTCCGAATCCTGAATGGGGAGCGATGCTTTCTGGAGGCCGTCAATATATCCGTGATTACCCTCACATGACGCTTTATCCCGGACTTGCGATAATGTTGACGATACTTGCGCTTAACTTTTTGGGCGACGGCCTGCGCGATGCTCTTGACCCGAAACTGAAGAGGTGATTACGATGGATAACATGCTTGATATTCGCAACTTGACGATACATTACGAGGTTGAGAGCGGAACTGTTCACGCTGTCGAAGGCTTGAATTTGACACTGGGACGGGGCGAGTCTCTCGGTTTTGTCGGCGAAACAGGAGCAGGGAAAACTACAACAGCTCTCGGAATAATGAGACTGATTCCGAATCCCCCCGGTAAAATCAAGTCGGGCGAAATTATTTTTGACGGTGAAAATCTCCTCGACAAGTCCGAAGCAGAGATGCGAAAGATTCGAGGCGAGAAAATCGCAATGATATTCCAAGACCCAATGACGAGTTTGAATCCTGTTATGACTGTCGACAAACAGATAGCCGAAATGATTTCCCTTCACAAAAAAGTAACGAAGTCCGAAGCGTTGAAACTTGCCGGAGATATGCTTGAACTTGTCGGGATAAGGCGCGAGAGAATGCACGATTACCCTCATCAGTTTTCGGGAGGAATGAAACAGCGTGTAGTGATTGCGATTGCTCTTGCCTGTGATCCTGAGCTGTTGATTGCTGACGAACCGACTACGGCTCTTGACGTAACGATTCAAGCTCAGGTGTTGGAACTGATGAAGGAGTTGAAACAGAAATTTTCGGCCTCAATGATTCTCATCACTCACGATTTGGGAATAGTCGCTGAAATCTGCGACAAGGTAGCAATCATGTACGCCGGGAGAGTCGTTGAATACGCCGACAAAAGATCGCTCTATTCACACCCGATTCACCCTTACACTCGAGGGCTTTTCCGTTCTGTTCCCGACATTGACGAAGATGTTGACGAACTTCCAGTTATACCCGGCCTGATGCCTGATCCTGTGAATCTTCCTTCTGGCTGTGCGTTTCACCCGAGATGCTCAATGGCTACGGAGGAATGCGCAAAAGTCCGGCCCGAAATGCAGGAGGCTGAACCGGGACATTTTGCGGCGTGTCCTTTCTGTGTCAAAAAATTCATGAACGGGGAGGCGTTGTAGATGAGCGAAGAATATATACGTGTCGAGAACCTGAAGAAATATTTTGCCACCAAACGAGGAATGTTACACGCTGTTGACGATGTGAGCTTCACGATAAAGAAGGGCGAAACTTTAGGTCTTGTCGGCGAGTCTGGCTGCGGTAAATCGACATTGGGAAGATGTTTGATTCGTCTTCTTGACAGCACATCGGGAAAAGTTTTGCTCAAGAACGATAACGATGACGGCTACATTGACATAACGAAAGCGTCTCCACGTGAAATGAAAGCGTTGCGGAAAAGAGTGCAGATAGTTTTTCAAGACCCTTATTCCTGCCTCAATCCCCGTCTATCGGTCTGGGAGTTAATCGCAGAGCCTCTCATCGTCAACAATGTTCACTCCGACAAAAACGAGATGCGCAAACGTGTGCGTTCATTGATGGAGACAGTCGGACTCGCTGAGAGACTCGAAAATTCGTACCCTCATGAGCTTGACGGAGGGAGACGGCAGAGAATCGGAATAGCCAGATCACTTGCGCTCAACCCGGAATTTATTGTCCTTGATGAGCCAGTGTCGGCACTTGACGTTTGCATTCAGGCGCAAATCCTCAACCTTCTGAACGATTTGCAGAGGGAATTTTCGTACACTTACGTTTTCATCTCGCATAACCTGAGCGTTGTACGTCATGTCTCTGACAGAATAGCGGTGATGTATCTCGGTCAGATTGTCGAACTTTCGGAGTACAAAGAACTTTTCAGCGATCCTCTTCACCCTTACACACAGGCGTTATTGTCGGCGATACCTCTTGCGAAACTGGACGTTCAGCGCGAAAGGATTATACTTGAAGGCGATGTGCCGAGCCCGATAGAGCCTCCCAACGCTTGCAGGTTCGCCGGGAGATGCCGTTACGCAAAAGATATTTGCCGGACGACACCGCCAGCGTTGAAGGAGATTTTGCCGGGACATTTCACGGCATGTCATTTTGCAAAGGAGCAGAAGCAATAATGTACACAACGCTTGAACATTTTTTGAAGTACGTAACATACGACACACAGTCAGACGAGAAAGCCGGGTTAGCCGGAAAAGTCCCAAGCACTGACACACAATGGGAGTTAGCCAGAGAGATGGAACGTGAACTCAATGAGCGAGGATTCGTCAACGTGAATGTCAGCGAATACTGTTACGTTACCGGAACGCTTCCGGCCAACACAGACCGAAAGATTCCCAAAATCGGATTCATCACACACATGGACACGGCAGCCGAAGCATCAGGCAAGAACGTCAAGGCTCGTGTCGTGAAGAATTATGACGGAGGCGATATTGTGTTGAACGAGGCGTTGAACATCATAATGTCGCCGAAAGATTTTCCCTTCATGAAGAATTACATCGGCCATGATCTTGTTGTTACTGACGGAACGACTCTTCTTGGAGCTGACGACAAAGCAGGAATGGCTGAAGTCATGGGTGCTGTTGACTGGATCATCGCTCACCCTGAGTTTGAACACGGAGACATCATGGTAGCATTCACGCCTGACGAGGAAATCAGCGAGCTTGCCGGACATCTTGACATTGAGAAGTTCGGAGCTGATTTCGCTTACACTCTTGACGGAGGCGACATTGGCGAAGTGAGTTACGAGAACTTCAACGCCGCGAGCGCAACTGTGAAGATTCACGGACGCTCAGTTCACCCGGGTTCAGCGAAAGGACTGATGCTCAGTGCAGTAACAATGGGCTGTGAATTTCTGTCGATGTTCCCGGCTCATGAGACACCGGCGACAACGGAAAAGTACGAGGGCTATTATCACTGCTTGACGTTCAACGCCGACACGGAGAGCGCAGAGCTTCACTTCATCATAAGGGATCACGATATGAAGAAATTTGAAGCAAGGAAGAAATTTTTTGCCGACTGCGTCGACTGGCTGAGAAAAAAATACGGTGATGAACGCTTTGAACTTGAGATGCACGACCAGTATTACAACATGCTGGAAAAAGTCAAAGATCACATGGAGATTGTAGACCTTCCTGTCAGAGCGATGAAGGAAATCGGCATCACTCCGTTCTTCAAAGCGATGAGGGGCGGTACTGACGGTGCGGCTTTATCGTGGCGCGGACTGATTACGCCGAATATTTTTATCGGCGGTCATAATTATCACGGAAGATTCGAGTTTGTTTCCGTTCAAGTTATGGAGAAGGCAAGCGAGACAGTCATAAAGATGCTGGAACTTGCAGCGAAAAAATAACAACGCGAAAAATTTTCCCCCTGATGAAGAGTCAGAGGGGAATTTTTTTTTGACACTAAGCTCTCTGTGATATACTAGCAGTGCAGTAAATTTCAATGCGCTCATTTTAATGTTAAAGGTGTCATGTTGAACTCAATATGATTTCGTTTGGGCGCAAGATTTCAGAATGCGGAGTCCATTTCGGACATCAGACACGCCGCTGGAATCCCAAAATGAAGCCCTATATTTTCACCGAACGCAACGGAGTCTATATCATCGACCTTCAGAAGACCGTTAAAGGTCTCGATCGTGCTTATGACTTCATACGTGAGACGGCTGCGGCAGGAGGGCATGTTCTTTTCGTAGGGACAAAGCGTCAGGCTCAAGACACAATCCGTGATGAAGCAACTCGCTGCGGTCAGTACTACATCAATCAGAGATGGCTCGGCGGACTGATGACGAACTTCCCGACAATAAGACGCAGAATTTCTCGTATGCTCGAACTCAGACGCTACGATGAAGAGGGAACATGGGAAGAGTTCACGAAGAAAGAGACAGCAGCACTCAAGAAGGAACAGCTCAAGCTCGAAAAGTATCTCGGCGGTATCGCCAACATGGCCGCAACGCCTGATGCAATCTTCCTGATTGACCCTCGCCGTGAGGAAAACGCAATCGCTGAAGCACGCAAGTTACACATTCCCGTTGTATCAATCGTTGACACTAACTGCGACCCCGAAATGATTGACTACCCGATTCCCGGCAACGATGACGCAATACGCGCAATAAAACTCATCACAGGCTTAATGGCAAACGCAGTCATCGAAGGCAGGCAGGGCGAGGACGCTGTGATTATTCCTGTTCAGGAACTCAGCGAACCCGAAGCAATCAGCAACGAGGATTTTATCGCGGAGAGCGAAAGACTCTACGAGAAATACGAAGGCAACATCGACGACGAAACCAGAGAGGATTAAACGACAATGGCAGAGATTACAGCCGCAAAGGTAAAGGAATTACGAGAGCGCACAGGCTCAGGAATGATGGACTGCAAGAAGGCACTTGCTGAGACTGACGGCGACATGGAGAAGGCGATTGACTATCTCCGTGAAAAAGGTCTGGCAAAAGCAGCGAAGAAAGCCGAACGTACAGCCTCAGACGGAAGAATCTTCCATGTTTTGAGCGATGACGGCAAACTCGGAGTAATGATTGAGCTGAACAGTGAGACAGATTTCGTAGCGAAGACAGACGAGTTCAACGGCTTAGGCAACAAAATCACCGCTCACCTCGCAGCAAAATCATTTGATGATGTTCCGTCCCTGATGGCCAGCGTACACGAGTCAGGCGAGACAATCAACGATCTTGTTACGGCAATAATAGCGAAGCTCGGCGAAAATATCGTTCTCAAGAGATTCGCACGTTATGACGCTGTGAACGGAAAAGCATTCTGCTACATTCACAACAATTACAAGGTCGGCGCACTTCTTGAACTTGACGCTGAGGACAAGTCAGCGATGTCGAAAGATGAATTTGCCGAACTTGGACACGAAATTTGTATGCAGATAGCTGCAGCAGCTCCGCAGTATCTCGTATCTGATGACGTTCCCGCTGATGTCTTGGACAGAGAGAAGGCCGTATACCGTCAGCAGCTTCTTGACGAGGGCAAACCGGCTGACAAAATCGAGAAGATTATTCCCGGAAAACTCAGAAAGTATTTCGAGACAGTCTGCCTTCTTGAACAGGAATATATCCGAGACACAGACAAGAAGATTAAAGATGTCATCGCCGAGACAGGAAAGAAGCTCGGAACAAAAGTATCAGTGAGACGCTTTGAACGTTTTGCAATAGGCGAGTAATACAGAAAGGCAATGTCCCCAGTGTAACGCTGGGGATATTTTAGTAACGGGAGGCGATATTATGCCGAAGTACAAGCGAGTTTTGCTGAAATTGTCAGGAGAAGTCCTAGCCGGTGAAAAACATATCGGTATAGATTTCGGGACAGTGCGTGATTTTGCTCTTTCACTTGCCGAGATTAGGAACGCTGGAATCGAGTTGTCTCTGGTAATCGGAGGAGGCAACATGCTTAGAGGCCGGGACGCTGAGGAACTCGGTTATGACCGTGTGAGTCTTGACGGAATCGGAATGCTTGGTACTGTGATGAACGCTCTAGCGGTGAAAACGGCTCTTGAGAAAATCAACGTTCCTGCGAGAGTCCTGTCAGCCATAGCGATGCCGCCTGTTGCCGAATTGTACAACAGAGAGTCGGCACGTGATTACCTGAAGGCCGGAGATGTCGTACTCTTTGCTGCCGGAACCGGACACCCGTTTTTCTCGACTGATACGGCTGCTGCGTTGAGAGCGTCTGAATTGGGGCTTGACTGCGTGATTAAGGGTACGAAAGTTGACGGAATTTATGACAAGGACCCCAACAAGTTCGGCGATGCTGTATTTTTCCCGAAACTGACGTATACTGAAGCCATTTCTCGCAACATTGAGGTCATGGACACAGCGGCTTTTGCGCTTTGCCGTCAGAACAACATTCCCGTCTGGGTAATCAGTGTCAATAATCCGAACTGGGTCGGGAATATCATAAACGGCTCAGACGTGGGAACAATCGTAAAGGAGTGAATGCAATGCCTGATATACTATCGGAACTTCGCGGAAACATGGATAAAGCTGTAACCTTTTTGCAGAATGAATTTCTGTCGATCAGGACAGGACGCGCACACCCCGGACTTGTCAGCGACATTAAAGTTGACTACTATGGAACGCCGACTCCTATAAAGAGTCTTGCGAACGTAACGATACCCGAAAGCAGATCGATACAGATTGCGCCGTTCGACAAGACAGTGTTAAAGGCGATGGAGAAGGCGATACTTGCGGCCAACATCGGAATGACACCTCAGAATGACGGCCAAGTCATCAGGCTGACCCTTCCTGAATTGACGAAGGCAAGACGTGTGGAACTGACGAAACTTTTGGCACGCAAAGCGGAAGAGTCGAAAGTTGTAATCAGGAATTACAGACGAGACGCAATCGAAGCGTTGAAGAAACAGGAAAAGGCTTCAGAGATTACCGAAGATGACCTGAAGAAGTTTACGAAGGACGTTCAGGACGTAACAGACAGTTTCATCAAGAAGATTGACGAGGTTTACAAGGTCAAGGAGAAGGAAGTACTTGAGGACTGAATTTTTCAACAACGCCCCTCTTATGATGAGACAGTATGTCATGGCGGAACGTGCGCATTTTGATTATCTGGCCAATCTGGAATGTGAACGCAATGAAGGACGCGAAGAGGGGCGCGAAGAAGGACGCAACGAAATTATCCGCACCATTCGCGCAAAAGGAGCAATGACAGATGAACAGATAGCAAGTCTTCTGAATTTGCCGATTTATGTGGTAGAAAGAGCGTAAATTCTAAAAAGGAGGTATAACAATGGACGAAATCAGCCAGTACAATTCACCCGGTTACACAACGTTCAAAATGAAGCTGAAGAAGTTAATCGGCATAGACCTCAACTCCTACAAGGAGCAGATTCACCGCAGGACTCACGAGCTTATGTCGCGCTGGGGCTGCAAGACCTATGACGATTACTACGACATGATGAACAAGGACGAGAAGAAATTACGTGAATTTCTCGACCACCTCACAATCAACGTCTCGGAATTTTTCCGCAACGACTCTCAATGGTGGAAGCTCCGTGACAAAATCATTCCCGAACTCATACAGAAGCGCAAGACCAAGCGTCTCAAGCTCTGGAGTGCAGGCTGTGCTACAGGCGAGGAACCTTACTCGCTGGCTATCCTCTCGGCCGTCTGCGGACTCGACACAATGAACCCGGTACTCGCCGCAGATGTCGATCAGGGCGCAATCTCAATCGCTCAGAAAGCGAATTACCGAAAGGCTCAGCTGCTCAACGTCCCGAAAGAGTATCTGGCAAAATACTTCACCACTAAGGACGCTGGCGTAACCTATGACGTGAACGCCGACATCAAACGCAGAGTCAGCTTCAAGCGCATGAACATGATTGATGATCCATTCGGCGCGAATTTCGACATCATTCTTTGCAGAAACGTCGTAATTTATTTCACTGCCGAAACGAAAGACAAGCTCTATCACAAGTTCTATGATGCTCTCGCTCCGGGCGGATATTTCCTTGTCGGCTCAACTGAACAGATTTTCGGCTACCAGAAAATCGGCTTCGTTTCCGCAGGGCCTTTCCTGTACACAAAATAACGCGCTATGTACGAGTTCACCCTCACTAATTCAGTGAATAACGCTGTACAGCGTCTTTGCAGGCAGACAGGCTGGAGAAAAATACGAAGGGTCATGGTCAAAGTCGGCGGAATGAGAAACGTCAACCCAGAACTCATGGCCTTCATCTTCGCTGCCGTGTCAAAAGATACTCCGGCTGAAGGGGCTCTGTTCTCGGTCATGCTTCTGCCTGTTACTGTGAAGTGTCATTCATGCGGTAAAGTTTCGGCACGTGAAGACTCGGATTTCTCCTGCCCTCTGTGCGGAAGCAAGAACGTACAGATTTTATCGGGTCTTGAACTCAACATCGAAGCTCTCGAAGTGGAGAGTAACAATTTCAATTATGACTGAAAAAGGAAAAAGCATACTGCTCTCGCTCTCTCAAAGACAGCGTGAAGCAGTGCAGTACGTTGACGGGCCTTTACTCGTTCTTGCAGGAGCAGGGAGCGGAAAGACCCGTGTTTTGACACGAAAAATAGCTTGGCTTACCGCTGAGAATATCGCCGATCCTCACGCCATCATGGCCGTAACTTTCACGAACAAGGCAGCCGGTGAAATGAGGACTCGAATAAACTCGCTTGTCCCCAATGCAGCAGGCATCAGCGCAGGAACTTTTCACGCTTACGGCCTAAAATTTCTCTTCCGTCACCCAAAACAGACCGAAGAAATCGCCGGATTGAGGCATGATTTCAGCGTTCTTGACAGGGGAGACAGCAAAACACTAGTTCAGGAAATCATGAAGGAAATGAATTTCCCCGAAAAAGAATCTTCACCAGCTGCAATGCTTGAGTTGATTTCACGGGACTATATGACGTGGTCGCCAATTCCTCATGAGACTACTCTTGACGATGAGAACGTCTACAAGCTCGCAAAGGAATACAGGCGAAGGCTCAGGGAGATTAACGCCGCTGATTTTGACGACTTGATGATATTACCGCTGGAGATTCTCAAGACTGACATTGACGCAAGAAGGCAGGAACAAGACCGAATAGGCTGGCTTCTTGTCGATGAGTATCAGGACGTGAACAAACCTCAATATTTGCTCCTGCGTTACCTTGCCGGGCCTGACTGTATCGTCAACGTTGTCGGAGACCCTGACCAGTCAATTTACGGCTGGAGGGGCGCGGAGATCGGAATGATTCTGAACTTCACGAATGATTTTGACGGAGCGAAAACGATTGTGCTTGATGAAAATTACAGGTCGACAGGAAATATTCTCAGTGCCTCGAACGCTCTCATTCGCAACAACAGAGCCCGTCTCAAAAAAAATCTTCACACGGCTAAAGGATCAGGCGAGAAAATTTACACTCTCATGGCACAAAGCGACTTTCAAGAAGCTGACTTCCTCGTTCAAGAGATAGAACGTCTTGTCTCTGTGTTCAATTACAGTTACAGCGACATAGCAATCCTCTACAGACAGAACGCAATGAGCAGGGTTTACGAAAACAAATTCCTTCAAGAGGGCATACCCTACAAAATCATCAGGGGCTTGTCGTTTTATGACAGAATGGAAGTTCGTGATGTCCTCTCGGTTTTGAGAACGGCGATGAATCCTTTTGACCGTTCAGCCTTCGACAGGGCAGCAAGTTTCGCAATAAAGGGAATGGGCGCAAAGAGACAGGGGAGCTGGTATGAATGGCTGTCGTCTCAGCCTGATGACGTTCTAGACGACCCAGTGAAGATTTGGAGTCTCGCTGCCGGAGGTGCTTGGAGTGTCAAAGGCCAGTTAGGCGACACGATGAAGGCTTTTGCCTCTCATATGTGCGCGATTCTCGACATGGCCGATGACGGCATCAAGCCAGCGATTGATTACGTTCTCAGGGACATGGGCTACAACGATTATCTCAAGAAATACGATCCCGAAACTTATTCGGACAGACTCGACAATGTAAACGAATTGAAATCAATCGTGCCTGACGGAAATTTAGCCGAAACTCTCGCTGAAGCAGCATTATTCACAGACGCTGACACCGAAGAGAGCAATAATGACTCTGTAGGACTCCTGACGCTTCACGCCTCAAAGGGACTCGAATTTCCCGTTGTCTTCATAGTCGGAATGGAAGAAGACATCTTCCCTCACTCACGCTCAAAAGACAATGAAGACGAACTCGAAGAAGAAAGAAGGCTCTGTTACGTAGGAATGACACGGGCTGAAGAAAGACTCTATCTCACCGCAGCAAGGACAAGAAGAATTTACGGTACTGTCAAGGAAAACGAATTGTCCCGCTTCTTGTTCGAGATTCCAGACAGCTGCAAGAAGATTGACGACAGAGGCCGGAAAGCACCGACAAATATTTTCGGCGGTAAAGGGCGAAATTATGGTTACGGCGGTTACAGGGGACATAGGGTCTGGTAAGTCAACGGTAACGGCAATGCTCTCACGCCTCTTGTGCTGTAAGAGTGTTGACGCTGACAAAATCGCTCTTGAGGCTTGGACTCGCCCCGATGTGAAACGTCAGGCTGTATCACGTTGGGGCAGTTCGATTCTTGACGCTGAAGGTAACATCATCAAGTCCGAGATTGCCCGGATAATTTTTGCTGACAGGGAAGAGCATTCATTCTGTAACAGACTCATTCACCCGGTCGTAATGAATCAGATTCACGCTTTGGCCGTAAAACCTGACATCATCGCCGAGATTCCTCTTCTGCCTGAAACAGGGAGGCCGGAATGGATTGGCTGTGCTGTTTACGTTACGGCAAGTTTCGAGTCGAGGCTGAAAAGATGCAGGGAGTCAAGAGGCTGGGACTATGACGAATTGAAACGGCGCGAAGATTTACTGTCGGCAAAAAATTTCAGAATGTCAATCTGCGACTATGTGATACAAAACGAAAACAGCCTGTCGGATTTAGAGAGGCAGGCTGTGAACTTCATCAACTCATGTCATCTCTCCTGAGAACAACACAGCTTCTCGCCGTCTCCCAAACATGAACCTCATACAGTGCGCAATTCTCACGGCGTAAAAGTCCGTCAAGCTCATTCCATATCCAGAGAGCGATATTTTCGGCACTAGGCTGTGTGATTATGTCGTTGATGTAGGCGTGATCCAGACGAGAAATCACACGCTCGTTGACGATCGCTTTCAGTTCCGTGAAGTCCATAATCATTCCTTCGTCATCGGGCGTTCCCTCAAGAACTATTTTCAGCCTGTACGTGTGGCCGTGTAACTTCTCGCACTTCCCGTGATAGTGAATGAGATTGTGTGCTGCGTCAAAAGTAAATTCCCTGCTCAGTAACATAATTATCAGCCTTTCCACCTGTTATGAAGCCAGAACCATAATTCCGGCCTCCTTCGTATGAATTTCTCGATGGCCTTGTTGCACTCGTCTATAACAATCCTGATACGCTGTTCACGGTCAAGACTCTCGCTTGGAGGTTCAATAGGCTCGAAAAATTCAAGCTCATGTTCAAACGGGGCGTTCCTGTACATGCAGACCGGCACAATCGGCACGCCTGACAGAAGCGACATTATAGCAGGGCCGGGCATGTTCGTTGCGTCATGTCCCATGAAGGGAACTATCATTTTCCCCGTTCCTGCTACATCGTTCAGAAGCGAAATGTGATAACCCTGCCTCAAAAGCTTCACGTACTTCTGTACAGACATCAATGACGAAAGCAAATCGACTCCGCAATGATTCCTCAGTCCGTCAATGTAGTCCGATATATCTTTGTCATGAATGGGCTGTGCTATGACGTACATTTGATGGCCTCGCTTCTTGATGTATTGAGCGTACCACGAGGCCATAAGCTCCCAGTTTCCGAAATGACCCGACATGAATACCACTCCCCTTTTGGAGTCAATAAGCTCGTTCGCCATGTCGAGATTGTGAACTTTTTTGACCCACAGGAACGCCTGAAGAGGGTTTTTCTTCAGCTCGAAAAGTTCCGTGATTGTCCACGCTATATTTTCATACATCAACGAGCGTATATCCTTGCGCCACTGAGGAGGGCTGTCAGGGTAAGCAAGAAGCAGATTATTATCAACGATTTTTTTTCGAGGCTCAAAAAGTTTCAGAACTCCCGACAGAAATTTCGCCGTCATTCTGTAGGGAATATGCTCAAAAATTTTTATCGCCTTCACTGCAAGTCTGCTCATTGTGATATTACTTTCCTGTAGAGTGAGATTATCGAGTTAGTGCAGCGTTCATGAGATCGTCTTGAGTTCAGGAAATGACGAGCCGACATCGCCAAGCGTCTGCCTCTTTCCGCCAATCCCTGACGTATTATTCTCGGCAGATCATCATCATCGTTAATCAGAAAGTAACCGTCAGGCCCTAAAATTTCATCAAGATAGCCCGACTTCCTTGACGCTACAGCGACTCCCCTCATCGTGAGAATGCCAGCTCTCATCGCTTCACGGGGGCCTGTGTCTGACGCTATGTATACTCCGCTCAACGCTTCAGGTCGCAGCAATCTTTCTGTGATGTCGGCAACCTCATAATCGCCTTCGGGAACTCTGAGACCGTCACGGACGAAAACGGCCTTCTCTCCGTCCTCAGTGTAGGAGCTTAACGGGTCAAAGACAGGAAATATTACAGCTTCGCCGGACTTCGCACCCTCAGTGAAGAAACGGGAAGGATAACCGGCCCAGTCGTTTCTTTCGAGAAGAGAGTGAACTGTCCTTGAATGTAACCTGACAATCCGCCACCAAATCGGAGCTTTTCCGAACAAGTGCCAGATTTCACGCCTCGCAAAAACGTTCTTCACTCTCTCGAAAACGGCCTTGTGTCCTTCGCCCTTTGCGCTTATCACTTCAAGGTCAATGTTTCGTGAATGACTCCTGAGAGCAGCGGCCATGTCCTTTATGACCTGAGCTAGAACATCGCTCACATTGTCAGAAATGTACCATGTGCAAGTGTGCATGTTATACGATTTCGGCCATGTTGAATTTCTTTCGGCCAATCCTGATAAAGAGATATTTTCCACAGACAAGCGTTGACGGAGTTATCTCGGCTTTTTCGTCAGAGATTTTCACGCCGTTGACCGAAACACCGCCCTGACGTATCGCACGCTTTGCCTCACCGTTCGACTCACACGCTCCCGATGACGACATCAAAGCCACGACTCCTGCGGGCATGTTCACGCCTTCGAGTTTAGCGTAGGGGACTTCCTGTTTCAACATCTCGCAAGTTTCCTCGCTGACTTCGGCGAAATCAATCTTGGGGTTGAAGAGAATCTCGCTTGCTTTTACGACACTTTCAGCGGCTTTTTCACCGTGTACTGTCTTGGTAACTTCATAGGCGAGTTTCTTCTGAGCGGTTCTTTTTTCGGGGGACTTCTCATGCTCGGCCATGATTGATTTTATTTCGTCAATCGGTGAGAATGTGTAGAGCTTCAAGAGTTTTTCAACGTCCCTGTCGTCAGTGTTGAACCAGAACTGATAGAACTTGTAGGGGCTTGTCTTCTCAGGGTCAAGCCAGACCGCTCCGGCCTCAGTTTTCCCGAACTTAGTACCTGATGACGTGAGCAATAACGGCTGTGTCAGTCCGAAAACTTCCGCACCGCTTGTCCTTCGTATGTAGTCAGAACCTGCGAGCAAATTGCCCTGCTGATCGTTACCGCCCATTTGGAGTCGGCAGTTGTAGTGTTCATTGAGGTACTTGAAGTCCATTGCCTGAAGTAGGACATACGAAAATTCAGTGTATGAGATTCCTTTTTCGGGGTCTTCGAGTCTTGAGCGGATATATTCGCGTGCTATGAGATTGTTGATTGAGAAATATTTTCCGACATCGTGCAGGACTTCGAGGAATGATATTTTGCTTAACCAGTCGTAATTATTGAGAAGGAGCGCGGAATTTTCACCGCAGTCAAAATCCAGAAACTTCACGAGCTGTTTTTTGACTCCCTCAATGTTGTGCATTACCGCCTCAAGGGTGATGAGGTTGCGTTCTTTGCTCTTGCCCGAAGGATCGCCGATGAGTCCCGTACCGCCTCCAGCGAGTGCGATGGGTCTGTGTCCTGCCTTCTGAAGCCAGCCGAGTGCCATCAATGGGATTAAGTGTCCGACATGCAGACTGTCAGCCGTTGGGTCAAAACCGACATAAGCCGTAACCATCTCTTCATTCATGACCTGAGAGAGTCTTTCTTCGTTTGTACACCACTCGAAATAGCCTCGCTCTTTCAGAGTGTCAAATGCGTTCATGTTAATTTCTCCTTTGCGTGAAAGGCTTTTATTTTTCGAGCTAATTATATCAGCCCTTCACGCAGCGGAATCGGCATCAAATGAATTTGTATGTCATGCTGTCGTTGAGAATGACCTCTTCGTATATCTGATTGTGAGGCTGATAGGTACAGCGCGGACAGGTGCGAATGTCAATCGCTGAATGAATCTCCCAGTGCTTATCGCTTCCCCAAGCCTTTTCGATTTCGTTCACGTCTAGGCAGTCATGCAGAAGTTCGAGCCTCTCATCGCCTCTCCTGTCGCAGCAAAGCCCTAAATTGAAACTGTCCTTAGGGGATTCAGGCGTTAAAGGAGGCTGAATAACGGCGGTCATGAAAACGGCCCAGCACTTTTTGAAAAGGTTAGCGATTCCGAAATGGTCGTTGAACTTGTGAGTAACACCGAAAACCCCGAAGGTATCATCATCAAGTTCTTGAGCGAGTTTGATTTGTTCCTCGAAAAGTTTTATGTCGTCTTCAGTGAAAGTGATCTCGTTGTCTGTGCCGACATTGTTCCATGTTGTACCGGCAGGGCGGAAATGAATTGACTTGCAGCCGATTGACTTCGCTGTTTTCGCTGCCTCGAAAATTTCGCCGATGTTGTCCTTGTACAGCAGATACTTGTAGTTCACGCCGTATGACGGATATTTCGAGCCGAGTCTTGTTTGATGACTCCGTGAATATTCAGCGAGTTCGGCCATGTTGTCGATAATTTTCGTGAAAACGCTGGAATTTTCCGGCAGTCCTTTGAGCTTGTTGAATGTCTTTGCGCTTCCTGCGTCAACAGAAACTCCGACCCAAGTACAATGGCTGAGGGCTTCAATGCAAGTGTCAATCCTTGTTCCGTTTGTTACTATTCCGGCCTCAACGCCATTCTTGACGAGCCTCTCAATGAAAACAGGAGTCGCAGGGTTAAGGAGCGACTCGCCTCCTCCGGCAACGCATACAGCCTTAACGCCCGGAGGATATGAACCCGAACTCCCCCAAGTCGGAAGGAAGTCGGCAATTTCACACAGTACCTTCTCGGTGAGCATACGGTTACGGTGATCACGAATGAATCTGGCGTTGCACCACTCGCAATTCAGATCGCAGACGTTCGCCGGGTCAACCGTAACAAGAACAGGAGCAGGAACGGGACAGCCTGCCTTTATATTCTGCCAGCGTTCAATATGAGCCAGCAGCTTGAAACTGTTGTAGGGGTTCCATCGTTTTAACGCTTTCCATTCGTTGACATTAAACAGCTTAGGCATGACAAAGTTAATTTCCTTTCATTGTAATTTTTTCATCATAACACAAACATTCAGCACGGCAATCACCGCAGAGCCCTTTAGACTTTAGCCACTCGCCAGCAGGGTGATAACCCATTCCGATGAACGAGGCCGTCTGAAGGTGAAGACACTTCACATTCACGCCAGAGCCGACTCGAATCCCTCCGACACCGCCGCGCATGACATCACGATAAATTTTCGTCTTGAAGCGTCTCATGAAACTTCCGGCAGATTTTCCGCAGAGCCTCAAGCGTAACACCTGATGCTCAATGTTGTATCGTCTCCATTCGTGGACAAGCCCCCGTGAAATTATGTATTCCTCAAGTTCATGAACACCGCCGGAACTCTCAATCCTTCCTGCGAGTCTGGTCAAGAAAGGACAAGTCAGCCAAAAACTTGTCGGGAAAGGCTTGTACTTTTCACCGAAAGGCTTGCAGACTTGAACTTGAACACGGCCGAACCTGCAATATTTTTCACTCACAACAAAAACGGGAGATGCTTTCCCACACCTCCCGATGATTTTCACGCTCATAATGGCTAATAATCCCTGCCGTTACTGCGTCTTCTGGTATTTCGTCCGCTTCGGGCTGAATTTCTCGTGTTAATGTCCGTGATTTTCGCTTCACTGGTTTTCAGGAAAGAGGCCATCTTCTTCTCGAAACTGTCGGCATCTTCCGAATCAATTTCATTCGCCTCAATGCGATTCTGGCTGAACTCTCTTGCCGCTCTTGTCTGACGTGTTACCGTTCTGTACTCTCTGGGCGGTCTCCCTTCAGTGTCCTGAGACTGCGAGGCCATTCTTCTCGGCGGTCTGGCTTTCTGCGCGGGAGGCTCCTGCGTCTGTTTCAGAGACAAGTCGATTCGTCCCTTCTCGTCTATCCTGATTACTTTCGCTTTGATTACATCGCTGATCTTCAGTACTGCGTTAATGTCTTTCACAAATGAGTACGAAAGTTCCGAAATGTGTATCATTCCCTTTCGTCCCGTCTTTGTGATCCTTACGAACGCTCCGTAGGGCATTATCTGTTCTACTGTGCATTC
This sequence comes from uncultured Synergistales bacterium, assembly GCA_905233215.1. Lineage (GTDB taxonomy): Bacteria > Synergistota > Synergistia > Synergistales > Aminobacteriaceae > JAFUXM01. The sequence continues at coordinate 11,799 of CAJODC010000014.1, read as the reverse complement.
TACGATTTCTCCGACTTCAACTACGGCTGACTCGGCCATGTGAAACTCTTACTCCCTTGAAAAAATTTTGTTACAGCCAACGCCACTCAGGTTTTCCGCCTGCGCCAAATCTCCGCACTAGGTAAACGTACTTTGCTTTTAGCTGACGGCTTGAGGACTTGTACCAGACCAAAAGTGTACCGCGCTGTTTATTCAACACTAATTTTAACACGCTGCCTTCAACTATCGGACCGAAACACGCAAGCAATACCTCTCCTTTTGCAGTCTCGGGGCGGTTCTTCATCGTCTTCAATATATTTTCTCGTTCCTGCGGCAAGGCCTGTATTTGTTTGGTCATTCTTGTTGTGTCAGGCTTTTTGCTGAAAGAATGATGATGAACTTTTATGTCTTCTTTCACATATTTCTTGAAGCGTACACTCTTTGAGATTGCGCTGTTGCCCTTGAGTTTGACTCTTTTCGCAGGAACGGTCATTTTCTCTTTCAGGACGGAAAAATTCACGGGCCTTGACACTTTGCATGACACTTCAGGCTTTTTGCTGACGGTTTTAACTCTCTTGGGCATCTTGACGACTTCAGGAGGCTCAACGCTGAAGTCATCAATTCTGTAAACGTTTACCCTTTTTGAAACATGTCGTGTGAAAAAATCACGAAGTCCCATTTATCTCAGTCCTGTAGCAAGAAAAGTCATCGCTTTCTCGACTCTCGTGAAAGGCTCAAGAACATTCATAGTCTGTGCCGCTTCCGTCAAGATTGCCGCTGTCTGCTGAACGTCCTCCGGCCTGACTCCTGCCGGGAATTGAGCCCTCAATGGGTTTCCGTTAGGCTCGGCCTGTATCAGGAACACTCCCGGATCCGCTGTAGCTTCGACATGACCGGCAGCGTCAAGAGGCACATGAGGCGATTCTTCGAGCAGCACGCTTTTGACCCTGCTGTTGTTTCGTAAGGGCGTGAGAATGTCGCTGTCATTGCATATCCATAACTGAGGGTCAGACTCTACAGCGTCAATCAGGCTCTCAAGCACAAGTTTTTCCTTCGCGTATTTCCCGAATGACTCGCCGTACAAGATTTTTGAGATTTGATCCGGTCTCAAAGGCTCGGAGCGCACAAAGTCAACAGGAAATCCCTTCATGTCTGTGATTAACGCTGCTCCTCTTATGACAGTTTCGCTTCCGTCAATGACCACATAGCCAAGTGTATTATTTGCCATTTAATCAATTTCCTTTCACTACAGAATCATTGCTTTGTATATTGCCCTGACTGTTGCTTCATAGTCTTCATCATAAACGCCGATTATGATATTCAAGTCATCGCTTCCCTGTTCTATCATTTTGACTTTTACTCCTGCCTCCGCTATGCCGCTGAACATTTTAGCGAATATGCCCTTGACCGTTCTCATTCCTTTACCGACTACAGTTATGAGCGATAAATTTTTCTCGACTGTTATGCTTTCAGGCTTGATAGCGTTATTGAGTGCCTGCAAAATTTCGGCTCTTTTGAGGTCAAACAGAGGGTTCTTAACGACAATCGAGAATCTGTAAATGCCTGACATGTAATGTTCGCAAGATATATTTCTCTCGGTGAAGATGCCGAAAACTTTTTGTCCTATTCCTGTTAGTCTGTTCAGTCCGAATTTCTCAATGTGAATTATTCTGTAGTTCCTTTTTCCTGCTATACATGCCGCGACTCCTCTGTGAGCTTCTGGGGGCAGTTCTTTTGTCACCAACGTTCCTGCATCGTCAATATCGTGAATGTTCCTGACCTTTGTTGGGATTCCTATGTCCTGCATCAGGAGTACAACGTCCTCGTGAAAGACGCTCACGCCCATGTAATTAAGCTGTTTCAACTCTTCGTAGGTCAAGTGCCTGATTATCGCTGGATTTTCGACTATTGAAGGGTCAGCACTGAATACTTTTGTTCTCTCGCTCCATTTCTCGCACAGTTCAGCGTGAACGGCACGTGCCACGATTGCCGCTGTCGTATCGCCTCCGCCTCTCGGGAAAAGTTTTATTCCTGTTCCGCCGATTGTCCCATAAAAACCGGGTATCACAGCGTGTTCAGTGTCAGCGAAAATCTTTTCGGCAGCAGCGAAAGTTTTTTCACGGTCAAGAGTACCGTCTCTGTTGAACGTAACGAAATTGGCAGCGTCAACGAAAGGCCAGCCGAGATATTCTGCGAAAATTTTTGCTGTTATGTACTCGCCTCGACTCACAACGAAATCGTTTCCCTTTCCGAAAAAGAGATTCTTCTTGATATTCATTATCTCAGCGTCAACATCGAAACTAACGCCAAGCCCTCTGACCATTTCGGTGAATCTCGCCTTAACCTGATCGAGCATCTCCGAAAAATCTTCCCTGTTCTCGTAACGTGAATTGAGAATGAAGAGCATATCAGTCATTTTAACATCATCGGCTGAACGTTCGCCCGGCGATGAGACGACTATGTAGCGTCTGTTCTTGTCGGAAATGATAATGTCAGCAGCCTTCTTTATCATTTCGGGAGTTGAGAAGGTAGCACTTCCGAACTTCGACACAATAATATTATTCATACTGGATCACTTCCTTTGCATTCATGAAACTAGCAGTACTTCAATTATAACCTCAAAATAACAAAATCCCCCTAATCTTTTCAGAAAAGGGGGTAACAATTCATAACGCTTCTATTTATGCCACTTGTTTTCAGTACCGTTGATTATTCTCACAATGTTAGTGCGGTGTCTCCAAACGCAGAGAAGAGCGAGAAGCGCGGCGAGAATTGTGAACGTTACCGGCGCACCGAGCATTGCGAAACACACTGACACGCAAGCGAGCGAGACCATTGACGCTACGGAGACGATTCGTGTTGTACCCCTGATGATGTACCAGAGTCCGCCGCAGAGAAGAACGGCAGCGAATGACTTATACGGCCAAATGAAGAACAATGTTCCGTAACTTGTCGCCACGCCTTTGCCGCCCTTGAACTTCAACCAGACGGGATAATTATGACCGAGTACAACAGCGAACGCCGAAACCGCTGCTATTATCTCCTGAGTTTCAGGGGCTTCGATCTGCGCAGCCAAAAGAAGAGCGAACGCACCCTTGAGCATGTCGACTATCGCTGTGAACCATGACCACACAGGCCCCATCGCCCTGCCGACATTAGTGGCACCGATTGCGCCTGAACCTATTGTGCGAATGTCGAGCCAGTCATGTTTACCGTCTTTGTCTTTGTGGAAGAGTTTTGTTACGATGTAGCCGGTTGGGAATGAGCCGATTAAGTACGACACTATCGACCATAATATTATGCTTCTTGCCATTGAAAATGCTCCTTTCCTAATCTTTACCGCTGATACGGTCTGAGCCTCGTTTGATTCCCAGACCTGCCAAATCTTTGTCTTTGAGTATGTCCCATTTGAAATTCAGTACCAAAAGGAAAATCGCCGAAAAAGGATCAACCCTCCAGTTGTCATTATCGCTGAAAGATTCATGAAGCGTCTTGAGCTGTCGTTGACCTTTGCCGTCATTGTCCATGTCATCGAGAAACTTTTTCACTTCGGACATCGTATCAATTCCCGAAGCCCTCAAAATTCCGCAGAGGTGAGAGAAACTTTCACGCAGGTAATCAGCATCGGGTGTAAATTCCGGGAAACCTGCCGAGATTGCGTTGGCGTTCCATTTTCCGAGAAGCGAAGGATCATCACGGAAGAGCTGGTAAAGTTCTTCATCAGTGAAAACTGTTTCAGCCGTAATTTTTTCAGTGTCTCTTTTTTCTGACGGAGGGACTAAAACAGCCTCGTTCCTGATTTCCTCTCGAAGTGTCAAAAATCCCTTGTCGGCCTTCTCAAGCATCGCCCCCAATAGGAATAATTCACGTGTAAATTCTTCTTCGGATTCTTTTGTTACTGTCTGGCTGACTTTCGGAACTATCGTAGCCCAAGCCTCCTGCAAAAGCGTACGGAGTTCAAGACGAAAATTGAGGTCTTTGTACTTTTCCCACTCCTTGAGGTTTGAACGTGAATGTGAAAGCGAAAGCACGTAGACGACAGCAGGATAACCGAAACGTCCGGGATCTTTCAGCATTCTTGAATTTGAGGGGAGAGAGCGTGAAGCGTCAACATCAAATTCAGACTTGATGAGAGACTCTATTCTGAGAACGTCAGCAGGGAAACGCAAAAGCACTCTCACAGTAACCAAGTCAACACCTGCGAGATCTTTTTCTTCGAGAGTTGAGAGAATGTGCAAAAGTTCGGCAGGACTCTCAGCCCAGCCGTCAATCGCATAAAACTCAACGCCTTCAACCTCAACGAGGTCTTGAATCAGATTGCGGATTCTTGCGGCATACTCTTCGTAAAGTTTCAGGCTTTCAACGTATCTTATTCCGATTTCGTCAATTCTGCGCTTGTTCATGCGGAGATTTTATCACAAAAAAACAGAGCATAGGATTTTTTCCCATGCCCTGCGGAATTTTCATGCTCTACACTTCGGGCTGAACGATTCCGATAAATGTTTTCTTGCCGTTCTTGATCTCGACAATTCCCATGTCCTTCTCAGCGTCATGTGTGGCGTTCATCGTCGTCATTCCCGTAACTGTCGGAAGGTCCTTCACTGTCTCAAGAGCGTCACGAATCTTCGCCGGTTCAGCACTTCCAGCCCTCTCGATAGCGTCCTTCAGCATGATGTAGCAGTCATAGCCCAATGCGCAGTTGACGTTCGGGTCTTTGTCGGGGTGAACTTTGCGCCACTCTTCGGTGAATGATTTCTGTACTTCGTTCATGTCGGGCATCGAAGGATCATAAGCGAACGTTGTGTGAAGGAAGCCCTCGACAGCATCTCCGCCAAGCGTAACGATTTCGGGATTGTCCATAGCGTCAGCACCGATGAAACGGAATGATGCTCCGAGTTCCTTCGCCTGCTTCAGAACGATAGCTCCCTCAGCGAAGTAAGCCGGAAGAAATACGATGTCGGGTTTCGCGTCAATCAATGCCGTGAGCTGTGCGGTGAAGTCTGTGTCGCCTGACTGGTAGAACAGACTCGCTACGATTTCTCCGCCCATCTTCTTGAAACTGTCTCTGAAGAATTTTCCGAGTCCAACGCTGTAATCATTGCTCATGTCAACAAGTGTAGCGGCTCTTGTCAGACCAAGATTGCGGAATGCGTAAGTCGCTGCTCCTGCTCCCTGAAAAGGATCGATGAAGCAGACACGGAAATAGAATTTCTTGTCGGCTGTAACGAGAGGGTTAGTGCATGATGTACCGATTACCGGGACACCGGCTTTCTCTGCCACTTCACCGCCAGCCATCGCCAATGATGAACCGTATGTGCCGATGATAGCGTTTACCTTGTCGTTCTCGATGAGACGGGTTACGGCGTTAGCGGCTTCTACTTTGTCGCTCTTGTTGTCGACAATGACGAGTTCGACTTTCTTGCCGAGTATTGTGGGGTTGAGGGAGTGAGCAAGCTGTGTACCCTCAAGCTCAAGCTGTCCGCCGAAAGCGTTTTGACCTGTGAGGCAGTTGAAGACTCCGACTTTGATCACGTCATCGTCAGCACAAGCGACAGAACCGAGCATTAACACGAGCATTAACGCTGCCAAAAATTTACGCATGATAAAAGCACAACTCCTTTATTTTTTTGTGAATACTTTGAAAATTATATCACCGTTACAATTTCATACTCACGATTACCGAGTCCGATTTTTTCAGCGTGAGACAGACAGGTTTTGTATTCTGTGTTAGGGTTAGCGTTGTCAAAGTGATCGCCGTGATCGTGAAAATCAGGTTTGTTCATCTCGTCAGTGAGCTGTGTATTCGGCAATGGCTTCTCCTTCAGGCACGCATCGACACAAGCCTGATCCAGCGCAAGAGGGTCAAAAGAGGCGAACATTCCTATATCGGGCAGAATCGGGACATCGTTGCCGGAATGACAATCACAGAGCGGTGAAACATCGCAGATTATGGAGATGTGGAAATTCGGTCTTCCGTCAACAACTGCCTTCGTGTATTCAGCCATTCGACAATTAAGCTCTTTTACCGCCGCGTCCTGTTCAAACTCTATAGCGTCAAAGTTGCAAGCTCCTATACATCGTCCACAGCCTACACAGTTTTCGCTGATGACCTCCATTTTTCTTGTGTCATCGTTAAAGTGAAGGCCATTGTTAGCGCATTCCCTCAAACATCTTTTACAGCCCCGGCAGAGTTCAGGATTTATTGTGGGCTTGCCGTTGCTGTGCTGTTCTTTCTTGCCAGCTCTTGAACCGCAGCCCATGCCGATATTCTTTATCGTACCGCCGAAGCCCGTCATCTCATGTCCCTTGAAGTGAGTCAAAGAGATGAATACATCAGCGTCCATGATGGCTCTTCCGATTTTGGCTTCCTTGACGTATTCACCGCCGTTGACAGGGACTCCAATATCGTCCATGCCCTTGAGGCCGTCAGCGATGATGACAGGACAGCCAGCCGAAAGAGGCGTAAATCCATTCTCCCAAGCGCAATAAAGATGTTCGATAGCGTTCTTTCTGCTTCCCGGGTACATGGTGTTGCAGTCCGTCAAAAACGGTTTCCCTCCGAATGAAGCGACTGTATCAGCAACGGCCTTAGCGTAATTCGGACGAAGAAAACTCATGTTGCCGAGTTCACCGAAGTGCATCTTGATTGCTACGAACTTTCCGTCCATGTTGAGCCGATCTATTCCTGCCGCTTTTATCAGCCTCTTGAGTTTATCGGCTGGTCCTTCGTCAGGATTACAGCGGAAGTCCGTGAAGTATACTTTTGATTTTTCCATTGAGATACCCCCCTGTTTTGTGTATCTTAGGAATTTTATCACGCATTAGTGTAAAAATTTCAGCCCCTGCGCCTGAGAATGAATCCTCCAGCAAGAACTACAATCACCGCCGTGATTCCTGCATTGCACCCGGAAGATGTGCCGCTTCCGTGCGAACTCCTTTCGAGAATCTCATACGCCGCTTTAACGTCAAGAAGTCCCGTCCTGCTGACTCTCCCGTTCCCGTCAAACTGTTTATACGGCGCGTATTCCTCTTCAACCGCGCGTGTGATTCTCTCAACCTCAACATCACGCGATTCAGGCGGAATAATTCCCTGCTCTATTCTTGATTCGATTAACTCTGTGCCGCGTTCCACTGTCTTTTTCACAAATCCAGCGTAAGGATAGACCAGCGGATTTTTGTCCTTGTTCGCTCCCTCAAGAAGTGCTGATTTTATCTGTGAAGGTGTTGCGCTCGGAAATGCCGACATTAAGAGTGCCGCCGCTCCCGTAACGTGTGGTGCTGCCATTGATGTGCCGGATAAGTATTGGTACATGGCCGGGACTCTGTCTTCTACTGCGATGGGTGAATAAGTGCTGAGAATACCGACTCCCGGCGCGGCTATGTCTACTTTGTCGCCCCAGTTCGTGAAATATGCTGCCGTGTCGTCTGAAGCAACAGCACCGACAACAACAAGATTATTCAGCCCTGTGAATGACGAAGGATAGAAATACATTCCCTTCATGAAGTCGCTACTGCCTCTAGGGGAATCGAAAAGAGTGGAAGCTCCGACTTCAACACCAGCATTTCCAGCAGCGGCTACAATCAGTACCCTGTTCAGAGAGTCGATAGCTTTATAGGCCATGTAGTAAACATCATTCTGCATTTCGTCAGGCGTTACAGGAAGTACAGCACCGAGCGAGAAATTCAGAGCAGCGAGTCTCAGGTTAGAATCTTTCCGCAGAAGATTGGCAATGTAATTCAGCGCGCGTATTTCGTAATTGATTGTCTCGTAAGAAGCTATGTTGTCGAAAACTCTCACGGGAATAATTTTCACATTCCAGTTTACCCCGGCGACTCCGATATTATTATTTCCGACCGCGCCTATTATCCCGGCAACGTGAGTCCCATGACCGTTAAAATCAGCGTCCCAGCTTCCGAATCTCAAATCAGGTTCACCGCTCACTGTCTGAGTGTTGTAGCCGTATTCTGTTGCTATGTTGTCCGTCAAATCGGGGTGCTTGTAGATTCCAGTGTCAAGAACGCACGCATAAATACGCTGTGTCCCGGCTGTATCCTCCCAAACGTCAGGGGCGTTAATGGCCTTGAGTCCCCAGCATAAATCCGCGCTAGGGTCATTCGGCATAACGGACGATTTCACTTCAGCGTTGAGACTGTGAGCGTAATAATTCGGCGAGGCTGTAATCACATCTGGCCGGGCTTTGAGTTCGGAAATTAGTTCTTCGGTTGTTTTTGCTGACGAACGGACGAGGACGAATATTTTTCCCTCAATCTCTGATAACGTTTCGTAGGTCTCGGCAACTGACGCGCCAATTTCCTCTGCTGCCTCAACAACATTAACGCTTGCTGCCGAAACGCTCACGCCTTCAGGAACCCGGAAAACTGCTAATGCTTCACCTTCTGCGTAATTTTCCGCAAATGCTGACGTGTTTAACATCATCACCGCAATAAATGACAGTACAAAAATTTTCTTCATGACTTTTTACCTCCTTTAATTTTCCCGTAATTATAGACTATCTTAGAGCCACTATTTTCTTCTCCCAGCCAGCGCGGATAATATGAACTGTCATTAGTGTAGTGCAGACAAACCAGCCGAGTGGATAGCCTATAGCGATGAAGTATATTGAGTCAGTCAGCCTTGATATTATGAATAAATATATCTGTCTGAACACTACGAACGACATCAACATAATGAACATTGGACTTTTTGAGTCGCCGACTCCCCTCAAAGCTCCGGCCTCAATCTGATCAGTTGCGTTCACGGGGTCAAAGAAGCTATTCAACCTGATGAACAATACCGCAAAGCCGACAACCGCTGTGTCCTGATTGAAGAGTCCGGCAATGTACGGAGCGAAGATATAAAGGCATGTGATGATACAGGCCGATATGCTCCAAGATATGCACAATCCCTGAATGAGTCCTTTATGGATTCTTTCGGGCTTCCTTGCTCCGGCGTTCTGTCCAACGAATGTAGTTACAGCCATTGCCATGCTCTGAGTCGGGAGTATAACGAATGCGTCAACACGTGCGTATATTCCCCAGCCTGCTGTCGAAGCCGCTCCGTAAGAATTGATGTAGCTCTGAACGAAAACGTTTGAGAACGATGTTAAAGCCATCTGGAAACCTGCCGGGAATCCGATTGAGATTATGCGTTTGAGAATGGCCGTGTCAATTTTCATTTCGTGCCACGTCAAACTATGGACTTCATGACTCTTGAAGAGCAGCCAGAAAATTATCAGTCCTGAAACTAACTGTGAAATTATCGTAGCATATGCCACGCCCGCAACGCCTGACTCGAACTTAATCACGAAGAGCAAATCAAGAAAGATATTGAGTATTGATGCCAGTATCAGAAAATATAACGGACGTTTCGAGTCGCCAACGGCTCTGAGAATTGCGCTGCCCATGTTGTAGAGCATAGTACCGCCCAAACCGAGAGAGAATATTTGAAGGTAAACGACAGCTTCACGGAATACGCTTTCGGGAGTGTTCATCATTCTGAGCAATGAAGGAGTCGAGAAGTAACCGATTGCCGAGATGACGAGAGCCATAATTATTGTCGATACAACCGCTGTGTGAGTAGCTTTTCGGAGATTGGGAATATCTTTCGCTCCGAAGTACTGAGAGATTACGACACTTGCTCCCATAGCCAGACCGATGAACAGTCCGATTAACGTTATGACGATCGGTATTGTTGATGTTACAGCACCGAGAGCGTCAGCACCAACGAAATTTCCGACAACGATACTGTCCACTGTGTTATATAGCTGTTGAAATATATTGCCTATGAACAGAGGGAACGCGAAATTTACGAGGTGTTTCCATATTGTTCCGTCTGTCATGTCTTTGACTGTTGCCACAATATCACCCCCTAGTAATGTATAACGTTCTCAGTACCTCTAATCTTCGCTATGACTCTCTCAGCCTCAGAGCCAGCGAAAAATTCATACGTACTCTCAGGGACAAGCCCTCGAATTTCCTCAAGCCTTCCTTCCTTGACGGCCTGCCTAACGTCTGACGCGCTTATGACCTTTCCGCCCTCAGTCTTTCTCGGAACTATCACGCACTTCACGCCGTGTTCGGGAAGTTTCTCGGACATTATCCGATTGTAGATTCCAGTAACGAGGCTCTTCGGTTCTTCACCGACATAACGAGCGTTGATCCCTAGAGTTTCAGCTATCTTCACGAAAACTTCGAGATCCAAATTCGCATGGCTCTCTATTACCGCCTCGTCATCTTTCTGGAAATAACTCGGGAATGTCGCACTGCTTATGATGTACGGCCCTGTGTCATGATAAATTATGTTGCCAAGATGTGAAGTCCCTGCGATAACAAGCCTCTTCCTCACCTCAAACGGAACAAGTGAAGCGTCCTCGCTGACAATGAAAACGTGAAGCACATCATTCTCGCTCGAAGCCTTTTCGACCAAAAATTGATGACCAAGCGTGAATGGATTGGCATTGAGGACGAGTGCGGCAATGTTTTTCCCTTCACGTTTTGTTTTTGACAGCTCCGAAAGGTAATCGCTGAAACCTGTTCGCCTGTTCTCCATGAATACAACCTGATCGGCAATCCTGACTATCTCGTAAAATCCCAAGTCCCCGAAAAATTTTGCCGAATTGCATTTCGTGTAAAGAAACAAGTGATTTACCCCTCGCTCATATTCATGCTGTACCAAGTGAGAGACTACTTCATTCATTAAGCCTTCGCCCTGATGCTGACGACTGACGGCCATACAGCGCAATGTGTTTCCGAAACAGCTCCCTGTCGCAATAACATTGTAGTCGTCATCGTAAACAGCACAGGTATAATCAAGATTCTTGTCCCGCCTTATGCCCTCAGACAAAAGCAATTTCTCAACCTGTGAATTTCCTCTCTTGTCTGACGGGTAGACCTTTGAAATTGTGTACTCTGACAATGAAAATGCCCCCTCTAAAATTATTCTTGTACAAATTCTACATCATGTGATATAATCTCGCTCGTTTTTGGAGAATTGGCCGAGTGGTCGATGGCGGTTGACTTGAAATCAATTGAGGTGCAAGCCTCCGGGGGTTCGAATCCTCCATTCTCCGCTGAAAGATAATACGGTAAAGACCGTTAAAATATAGAAGCCCGTCTAGTAGACGGGTTTTCTGTTATCATTACTCCGAGAATGACCAAAGGAAACCGCCTAAAGCCTATATAGCATCGTACAAAAAAACGTACAACAAAATCACCGTACCAATTCTTTGTACGGTATCTAGTGAAAGGAGTAATAATCAATGCTTACAGAGTTACAGGTGAAAAGTGCAAAACCGCGCAACGGTAGTTATATGATGCGCGATGACAAAGGACTGTATCTTCGCATCGATCCGTCAGGCCGAAAATACTGGATACTGCGTTACTGGGAAAACAACAAGGAGCATAAATTGTCGCTCGGTCCGTACCCTGATTTGTCCATGAAAGATGCTCGCATAAAACGCGATGAGATACAGACAGCCAGAGCTAAAGGCGAAAGTCCCTCACGTAAAACGATTGATGCTCCTCAAACATTTTCAGAGGTTGCGGCTGAATGGCTCAATATACGGATGAAAGGCAGAGATGAAGACTACTTACAAACAATACGATTCAGATTGAACAAATATGTACTGCCGGAAGTAGGAGCTTGGCCATTAAAAGAGATAACGTCAGGAAATGTGTTAAGGATTTGTAGAAAAATCGAAAACACGGGACGTGATGAGACAGCCAAACGAGTTAAGGCTGTTATTGGACAAGTATATCGCTACGCCATAGCCGCAGGGTATACCGACACTGATCCTACATCTGCCCTTCTTGGCGCATTAA
>CAJODC010000013.1 GCA_905233215.1 uncultured Synergistales bacterium | reverse complement strand
TGGAGCTTGCGCCCGATGACATACGCAACAGTTTTGAAAAGAAAGGAGGAACAAAAAATGTCGCTTAGATACGATTTTGATGATGACTACTGCAACGCTTACCACGAACAGCAAAAGGAACTCTCTCACGTCTGCGGTAATCCTGACGACTACGACTATGACGCTCACGAAGACTTTTCCCCGCGTGTGCGGGGGTGATCCTCACTTTGTTTTCAGTATATAATATCATCAAAAACAGGGCAAAAACTACAAGGTTATATATTAAACTCTGAAATAGAAATATGTGTAAATCAATGAATGTCGCCTTTTGTAAACTCGAAATATTTATACCCGAAACGCATCTTGAAATCTTGCAGAGAACTTTAACCGAATGCGGCGCAGGACATATCGGAAAATATGACTCGTGTCTTTCTTATTCTCATGTCAAAGGAACTTGGCGGCCTCTTGAAGGGACAACACCATACAAAGGAGCTGAAGGAATACTGAGCGTTGAAGACGAATTGAAAGTTGAAGTTACATGCAGAGTCGAGAACATTGACGCTATAATTGAAGCTGTGAAGAAAATACACCCTTATGAAGAACCAGTGATAAACGCAATACCTTTAATACGAACTGGACTGTCAGAATAAAACTAATATTAGGAGATTATTATGTCGATTAAAGCAGTAAAAGATTATTTCTCAAAATTCGGTATCGCAGAACGCATAAAGGAATTTAGCGTCTCCAGTGCCACTGTCGATTTAGCAGCTCAGGCAGTTGGCTGTGAGCCTTGCCGGATTGCAAAGACGCTTTCATTTTTGGTTGACGGACAAGCAATTTTAATCGTTACAGCAGGCGATGCAAAAATTGATAATCAGAAGTATAAAGCTCGGTTTGGCACGAAACCAAAGATGCTCACGCCTGACGAAGCAGTAAATTTAATCGGTCATGCTGTCGGCGGAGTCTGTCCTTTCGCCATTAAGGAGGACGTTGCTGTTTACCTTGATGAGTCATTGAAACGATTCTCAACGGTCTTCCCTGCCTGTGGCAGCGATAACAGTGCAATCGAACTGTCGATACCGGAGTTAGAACAGTACTCTGGCTTCTCTTCGTGGATCGATGTCTGTAAAAACTGGAGAATATAAGACTGTATTTGACGTATTGTGAGCAGGAGTAGCAATAATTATGAGAAATATAAAATTCAGTGAGACAATATTACGGCTCGTGATTCTTTTCTGCGGACTCACTATAGCGCATTTAGGAGTTACGCTTTTTCTTCTTGCGAATCTGGGAGCAGATCCCTTTAACGTTCTCATTCAGGGTCTCCATATTTTGACTCAGACCGTTGGACTCACTTTGACTCACGGTACGGTTCACATGAGTGTCTGCTTCTTGATTATTCTGATTTTATTGTGTCTTGCCCGGAATTATGTCAAGGCCGGAACGATAATTTGTATGCTTTGCGGAGGACCAATTATTGATTTTTTCATGTGGCTTCTGAATGGACTCGCCATCGAAAGCACCGGATTGACTGTTAAAATTCCAGTCTTGATTCTTGGCTGTGTCATTCTTGCGTTCGGAATGACAATAGTTATTCGTTCAGAAGCCGGAACAGGGCCAAATGATCTCGTGGCCGTCGTTATAAGTGAAAAGTGCGGTTTCAGATTCGGTATCACGAGAGTCATAACGGACAGTATTTTCGTTCTGACGGGGTTCATTCTTGGCGGAAAAGTCGGTATCGGTACAATCATCTGTGCTTTCTTGGTTGGCTTCGTTGCTGATTTCTTCATGCCCTATTCTGATAAGATTGTTTCCGTCTTAATGCGACTGAGGCAAAATTCAAACTAACGGGCATAAGCATTTTTTCGTCAACCTGATTGTTATGCCCGTGATGTTTTTTGACAACCTGTCAAGCTGCCGTCATCATTTCGATGAAAGCTCCAAGCCTTGTCTCAATCTGTCCTTTATCGGACTGCGAAAAATCAGTGTCAAGCCTCATGTACGGAAGCCCGATCTCATTCTGCACGATGTTCATTATCGTGTAAGCCTCAACCGCAAATGTATGGCAGCCATGCAGAACTATCTCAATTACTCCGTCAACCCTGTACTCGTCAATCAAATTCCTGATGTCGTCATAACGTGTCGTGTTAGGAGTCATTACGGAGCAGTTGATTTTGAGGTAACGTTCAGCTATTGCACGGTAAGGCTCTGCATCTTCGTCAATCATGAACTTCTGCGCTCTCGGTCCAGCGCAGTTGTCAGCGCATACGTAATCAGCTCCGAGTTCTTCGAGACGCTTGATGATTTTGTCCCTTACTCCAGCGTTGGGACAGCCCGTCACCAAAACTCTTGGACGACCTTCAGCACCAGTTCTGACACGTTCCTTCAATTCACGGGTCTGCTTCTCGATTTTTGCGACAAGATCATCATCAGTGAAGTGAAAATCTGCGTTCTCCGCTATAGTGCTTATCTCATAGCCTGAAGCCGGAGACGGTTTCAACTTTGCGACTTCGTACAAATCAACGATGGCTTTTCTGACTTTGTTACGGTAAACAATAGCGTCATGCAGGCTTTGTTCGGTGATTTTGGCATTGAGAAGTTTCTCAAGAAATTTCGCGGCGTTCTTGATTTCCTGTGTCCACGATTCAAGTGCCATAGCCTGATCTCTTCCCTGCGGAAGATTCAGAACGTGAACGGGCTTTAACATGCTCATGAGCTCGTACATTTTCTTTTTCCCGTCGCAGGTTGTTTCGGCCAAAATTCCGTCGGAAAAATAAAAGAATGGACATTGATCGGTCATGGCCATTCCGTAACTTGCTTTGATCAATGGACATAAAGTCTTCGGCAAAACTGTTTCAGCTTCAGCTATACCCTGTTCGGATTTTCCGCAAAGCCCCACCGAAATCGCTCCTGCTGCGTAAACCAGTTCAACCGGAGTGTACGAACAAAATACGCCGATGACTTTCTTGCCTCTCTGCTTCGCCTCATAGAGAGCCATGAATGACTTTTTCCGAGCCTCACCGAAGCTCTCAAAATTTTTCGGCAGCGACAGCATCAAATTACCCCCTCATAACATAAGATGATGAAAAATGCTAAGATGGAACTATACTTTTGTCAATGCTCTGAATGATTAACGGCACTTCACACATTGAGGAGAGAGACTCTTCGTCCTTCTTCCGCTGATAAATAAGCAGCATAGATTACCTGTACAGTTTCATAGGCGACATCAAAATTTGCTACAGGCTTTTTGTCGAAGGCTATTGTCTCAAGGAAGTCTCGTAACTCGCCAGCGTAACCGCGAATAACCTCATCACTCACAAACGCTTTATTCCAGCCTAATTTTGACGGCAGCATTTCTGATATGTACACGTCATTCAGGCCTTCCTCGTCAAGAAAATAAGTGTTGAGTATATCTGTGGGAGTTATGTTGCAGATTAGCGATGTGTCGTTAGCATAGACCTCGATGTAATTCTTTGTTCCGCCCAAAACTGTATCGCTTGCTATGGTCAAACATTTCGTGCCGTCTGAGAAAGTTACGGTAACAGCCGCGTAGTCCTCAACGTCTTTAGGAAATGCGGCAATATGCCTGTGTTCATAGTCGGTCAAAACTTTCGTTGTCGTTCCAGTGTCAGCCGTTACTGTTGAAATGCTTATTTCCTCATTGCGTGCTTGAGCCTCTTGATGTTTGAGCCAGATCATTCCGCTCAACGGGTGAGTACCTGTGCGAATAAGCACGCCTCCGCCTGTCTTGTTCCATTTGCCGGCAACGCTTGAACTTGAGCCCTTGAGACTTTCTTCACCTTTCATGAATAATATCTTAGACTTTTTGGCTCGTATAATCTCCGCTGCCTTCATAACTGGAGTAGAGTATATGAAGTTTTCTGCGTATAGAAATTTTTTCCCGGTCTCTCGCAAGACAGGTTTCAGCTCATTCATATCACTGAGTACTTTTTCATACATGGTACGCTTTGAGGTTGTGAAACCGACATTCTCTTCTCCAGGATTGCCGAAATACCCCGTCAAAGGTTTCTCACAGATAACATGCTTCCCAGACTTTAGAGCTTTAATCGCCATGGGAATGTGTAAAAACGGAGGAGTAACAATATCAATGACGTTTATCTCAGGATCTTTGAGCATTTCGTCAAAATCAGCTTCAACTTTCTCGTAACCGAACTCGCATTTAAGGCGTTCAGCCAGAGCAGTGTTTGTGTCACAGATAGTTTTGAGTCTGAATGGAATACTGCCTGTGTTCCTGTATCCGTTGCCGTGAAGCCGGGCAGCATATCCAGCACCTACAGTGCCTATTACTACAGATGTAGGCATTAAAATCTCTCCTTTCTGTCTTTGATTGTTTGTATTATAACTGAAATTACGGGAGAGGTTGAAAAAGTAGAGACATTAGCCGATAATTTGACGAAAAATTAAGGGGATTGTCATGTCTTATTTCGTTATTCAACATAAAATTACACGGGAAGAACTTCACGAGCAGGCTGTAGATATTCTATCGAGGCACCCTGAATATGAACCTGTTGAAGCAATAGAAAATATCAAGCAGCCCATTTGCTCAAACTGGTGGGGCAAGTCGTGGTGTGAAAATTTTGAACGTTATTCAATGTGGGGTGATCGCCTCACTAAAGGCAAAAAATATCTCCGTGACGGTGCTGTGATTAACCTGAAAATCAATGGCGGAAATATTGACGGTATAGTCTTGGAAAGTCTCAGCAACCCCTACGAAGTACACGTAGAAATAAAACCGATTCTTCCGGAACGTCAGAGAGAACTTGAACGTTTAGCAGCAGGAAAGATTCAGAACTTGGAGGAACTTTTATCGGGAAATTTCCCGGAGGAATTGAGAGGCTTATTCTTCAGGAGCGGAATACTTTTCCCAAGACCAGACGAAATAGACTTCAACTGCACTTGTAATGACTGGGCGAATATGTGCAGACATGTAGCGGCTGTCCTTTACGGCGTAGGTGTCAGACTCGACAGAGACCCGTTAATTTTCTTCAACATGAGAGGAATTGACATTAGAGGGTTAATCAATAATGTCGTACAGGGGAAAATTGAAACGATGCTGTCAAACATGGACAATGATACCCCCAGAATTTACAGAAACGTTAATTTATCTGAACTGTTCGGAATGGAAGTAGCATCTACTCCCGCTCTGCCTGTTTATGTTGACACAGTACCGGCAGAAAGCACTGACATTGAGGTTGTGCCCGAAGCCGGACAATCAGTATCAATATCTCTCGAAGAAGAATTATTACAGCTCCAAATCGAAAACGCTGTCTTGAAGGAAAAGCTGAAGATTCTGACAGCTCAAGCGAAAAAAGCAAGAGAAGCTATTATCCGTTTGGCATAGCTCACACATCGAGCTGTGTCAAATTCTCTATTGCTCTGGAAAATTTCTCTAACTGGCGCGACATTGTAGCTATTTTATCCTTGAGAACGGCATTCTCTATCTTGAGAGCTTCAATCTCTTCTCTGGTCTCCGCTTCGGTTGACATTAAAATCCCTCCCGTAATCTCATCAGCGCAATTTTAACACAACAGCATTCGCATTCATTCCTTTTTGTGATAATCTTAACGACACAACATTACTCAACGGAGGCACGTTGCAATGAAAACACTGTTAGCACTAATTATGATGCTGTCCACATTCACGACAGCACACGCCGATTTGATCGCGTCAATGTCTCTTGCTGAAAAAGTCGGCCAGCTCTTCGTGATTCGTCCCGATCAGTTAGACCCTTCGCTAACTCCCGAACATGTCCACGACTCCAAAAAGCCCGGCGTAAAATCCCTGACTCCAAAAATGCTCAAGACACTCAAGGATTACCCGGCAGGAGGCTTCGTGATGTTCAGGAAAAATATCGACTCCCCCGTCCAGCTCATGAAGTACACACAAGACTTGCGCGAGGCAGGCAGGATTTATCCGATCATGGCCATTGATGAGGAAGGCGGTACAATCTCACGCATAGCAAATCACAAAGCCTTCACCGTCAGAAAATTCGCAAGCCCCGAGGCAATGGCAAAATCAGGAAACGTCCGACAGTCAGCAAGCTGCATCGCTTCATACCTCAAAGATTACGGCTTCAACTTGGACTTCGCACCGCTCGCAGACATCAACACTAACCCCAACAACATCGTCATCGGCAACCGTGCTTTCGGTTCAGACCCTGAAGAAGTCTCGAAATCAGCAGGAGAATTTCTTGACGGCCTCCACGAACATAACATCATGGGCTGCCTGAAACATTTTCCCGGACACGGCGACACTGTAGGCGACACTCATGAAGGTTACGTTTCAGTCAACAAAACTTGGGACGAACTCCTAAAGGCTGAGATTGTCCCCTACATTGACAACTTGGACAAAGCCGACACTATCATGACCGCTCACATCACCATGAAAAATATTACGTCTGACGGTCTGCCAGCTTCATTGTCTCGTGAGATCGTTACAGGAAAGTTACGCAAAGAACTCGGCTATGACGGCGTAATTATCACTGACGCTTTCGACATGGGAGCAGTAGCAAAAAATTACACGTCATCAGAAGCGGCTATCCTTGCTATAGAGGCTGGCAATGATATTATTCTCATGCCTTATGATTACAAAGAAGCATTCAACGGAGTGTTAAATGCCGTGAAATCAGGAAGAATCACAGAGGCAAGAATTAACGAAAGCGTGATGAGAATATTGAAACTGAAACAGAAAATGCAGGGCGAAAATCTCAAATGGTGGCAGACTGGAGCAGTATATCAAATTTACCCGAAAAGTTTTTTTGACACTGACGGTTCAGGCACTGGCGACATCAAAGGCATAACGTCAAAACTCGATCACCTTCATGACTTGGGAGTTAATGCTGTGTGGCTGACTCCTGTTTACCCTTCGCCGATGGTCGACAATGGCTATGATATTTCGGATTACACTGCTATCGGTGAAAATTTCGGAACAATGAAAGATTTTGATGAACTTGTACGTGAGGCAGGCAAGAGAGGAATCAAAATCGTCATGGATTTAGTGTTCAATCACTGCTCGGATCAGCACGCTTGGTTTCAAGAAAGCAAGAAGAGCCGGGACAATCCGAAATCAGACTGGTTCATATGGCGGGACACTCCGACAAATTGGAGAGCGATTTTCGGCGGAAGCGCATGGACTTTCGTACCTGAACGAGGACAGTATTACCTTCACACTTTCGCAAAAGAACAGCCCGATTTGAACTGGGAGAATCCTGAAGTACGCCATGCACTTTATGACGCTGCAAAATTCTGGCTCGAAAAAGGAGTCGGAGGCTTCAGAGTTGACGCTATAACATACATCAAGAAGCCTGAGATTTTCGCTGACGGAAAACCCGATGCTTCAGACGGTACAGTCAACATTCACACAATGACAGTCAACACTCCGGGCATTCTTGACTTTCTCCACGAGTTCAAACGTGAAGTCAGAGAAGGCAACGATATTTTCATGGTCGGCGAGGCTAACGGAGTAAGTGCTGACGAGCTGCCTCAATGGGTCGGCGATGACGGAGTTTTTGACATGCTCTTTGAGTTTTCACACGTAACGTTACCGCTCGATGAGGCTCAAATTTGGTGCCGTCCTGTTGACTGGAAACTTACCGACTTGAAGCGGGCAATCCGTAACAGTCAGTCAGCAACAAAAACTAACGGCTGGTATCCTGCGTTCTTTGAGAATCACGATCAGCCTCGAAGCGTCAATCACTTTTTCCCTGAGAACGCTGACCCCGTGAAGGCTGCAAAGTGTCTTGCCGCTGTACTGCTCACGATGAGAGGAACGCCGTTCATTTATCAGGGTGAGGAGCTTGGCATGACGAATTATGACTGGAAGACGATTGATGAGGTTGATGACATTCAGACGAAGGGACAGTATGAGCTTGCGCTTCAGGAGGGATTTTCGCCCGATGAGGCCATGAAGTTTGTGAGGTACTTCACGAGGGATAACGCAAGAACGCCGATGCAATGGACTGCCGGAAAGAACGCAGGTTTTACGACCGGCGAGTCATGGCTTCCAGTCAACCCGAATCACAAGACTCTCAACGCTGAGAGAGAGTCGGAAGATTCAGAGTCTGTCCTGTCGTGGTATAAGAAGCTGTTGAAGCTGAGACATGATAACGAGGTTTTGACGGCTGGAACGTGGCGAGAGATTCTTGCTGACAGTGAGGAAATTTTCGCGTTCGTCCGTGAACATGAAGGGCATGAAGTTGTTACCGTTGTGAATTTTTCGCTGAAGCCCGTGAAAGTTCCTGAGATTGTCGCAGGGAAAGAACTAATCATGAGCAGTGAGAATGAAATTGACCCTCACGAACTCAAAGCACTGGAAGCAAGAATATATTAAAGGAGGAAAATTTTATGTCATCAAAAAAATTCGCGGCACTGATCTTTTTGCTTGTGATTGTTTCGACGGCATCGGCAAGCGATGTTGAAGTATGGCAGGATCCGTCAGTAAACTTTTCCGGCCTCAAGAAAATTTTTGTCATGCCCCCAAGACTTGACCTGAAAGCAGGCACTCAGTTAATGCCGAAGAAGCAGCTTCAAAAAGATTTCTTCAACTGGACTGTTGACGGAATACGCTCTGCGTTCGGAAGGAAAAGCACTCTTCTTGTGAAGAATATCGACTCGGTTGTTGCCGACATGAAATTCATTCACGGCGATAATGTTTCGACAGAGGGACGAGAATTTTTCAGGAACGCCAGCGAGATGGGCTACACGGCGTTCATTGTTACGGAATTGACACAGCATTTTGTTACCGAGCATATTCCCGAAACAACGAGGACTTACACGGAATATCGGGAGATTGAGAAGAGGGACGCTAAAGGGCGGATAATCGAGACGATAAGAATCCCTGAAGAGAAGACCGAAGTTATACCCGCTCATGACGTTACGTATCTTGAGACAGTGTGCGAGCCTAAGCTGTACAGCACGAGCGATTCTGACGGCGATTACATCGGGGCTGTAAGTTACAGGATATACAGAGAATATCAGGGAGGCCCGGTCATGAAGGTTGTCGAGAACATCACTAAGGCTTCAATGAAGTGTCTTTTTGCCGGGAATAAGTAGCATGAAACGAAAGAGTCCCCGCTATTCACGGCAGGGACTCTCTTTTACGCCAGTTCACATGTCAATTCCTCGTCATTAAGGCTGACACTGATTGACGAGCCTCCTTCAGGGAGTTTCTCAGAGAGCATAAAGTCAGATAATTTATCCTCAAGCATCGACTGTATTGCCCTCCTTAACGGCCTCGCTCCGTATTTGGGCTTGTAACCCTTTTCGAGTATCTTCGCTTTGACATCTTCGGCAACTTTGATCTTCACTCCCTTAGTGTCAAGCCTTGCCGATAAGTCCTCAAGCATTGTGTCAATAATCTTCATGAGATTCCCCCGTGAAAGAGGCTTGAACACTGCCATTTCATCAATTCGATTCAGAAATTCAGGTCTGAATGTTTTGTTGGCCTCCTCAAGTATTATTGACTTCGTACGCTCCCAGTCTCTTTCGGTCTGAGTCTCCGCGCTCAATCCAAAACCGAGAGAGTTTCCGTGCTGTGCTTCTTTCGCTCCGACATTGCTTGTCATTATGATGACCGTGTTTCGGAAATCAACTTTGCGTCCTTGACCGTCCGTCAATTTCCCGTCATCAAGTACCTGTAACAATATGTTGAAGATTTCAGGGTGAGCCTTCTCGATTTCGTCAAACAAAATCACGCTGTAAGGTTTGCGCCTGACCATCTCGGTCAACTTACCGCCAGACTCATGGCCGACATAACCGGGAGGCGCACCGACAAGTTTCGAGACTTCATGACGTTCCATGAACTCGCTCATGTCGATTCGAATCATTGCGTCATCTCGTCCAAATAAGAATCTCGCCAAACACCGAGCAAGTTCAGTCTTCCCGACTCCTGTCGGACCCATGAACAAGAATGAACCGATTGGCCGTCTTGGGTCTCTGAGTCCCGTTCTCGCTCTCCGAATAGCTCTTGACACTGCGCTGACTGCCTCGTCCTGTCCGATTAGACGCTTCGAGATTTCTTCCTCCATCTTCAACAGTCTCGTTGTCTCGGCTTCGGTCAACTGCCTGACGGGTATGCCGGTCTGTTCCGCTACGACTGCTGCTATGTCTTCGGCGGTTATTCGGTGCTTGATGTTCTTGCGTGATTTCAGCCATTCCTTTTTCGCCGAGTCCAATTCGTCTGAGATGCTGTGTTCCTTGTCCCTAAGTTCCGTAGCTAGTTCGTACTGTTCCGATAATACTGCCTCTTCCTTTTTGTGCTGAACTTCCTCAAGCCTTCGTTCAATCTCGTGAACATACTCAGGAGGTTCAAGACCAAGAAGCCTAGTTCTTGCTCCTGCTTCATCAATCAAATCAATTCCCTTGTCGGGTAAAAATCTATCCTGAATGTAACGTGATGAGAGTTTCGCTGCTGCGTCAATGGCCTCGTCAGTGTAAGTAACATGATGATGACTCTCGTACCTGTCCTTCAGTCCGCGCAAAATCTTCACTGCATCGTCAACAGGAGGCTCATCAACCTGAACTGGCTGAAATCTTCTCTCAAGTGCCGCGTCTTTCTCAACATATTTTCTGTACTCGTCCTGAGTCGTTGCTCCGATTAACTGGAACGCTCCTCGTGATAATTCGGGCTTGAGTATGTTCGCTGCATCGGTTGAGCCTTCAGCGTTGCCTGCTCCGATGATCGTGTGTACCTCGTCAACAAAAAGTATCACATCGCCATTGCTGTCGGTCAGTTCCTTGACGATACGCCTCAAACGTTCCTCAAATTCTCCCCTGTACTTTGTCCCGGCAACAAGCGTCCCCATGTTGAGCTGAACTATTCTCTTCTCCCTCAAAGGATCGGGAACAGTACCGGCCGCAATCTGTCTGGCTAATCCCTCAACAACCGCCGTCTTTCCTACACCGGGATCGCCGATTAAGACAGGATTGCTCTTGGTACGTCTGCACAATACCTGCATCAATCGTCTTATTTCTTTCTCACGGCCTATAACGGGGTCAAGTTCGCCATTCCTCGCTCTTTCGGTCAAATCTGTCGCTAAGTGGTCAAGAGTTGGAGTTTTGATTTTGACTTTTCGCTTTGAGTTCGGATCATTTTTGGCTGACACTTTTTGAGTGCCTGTACCGTTCGTGAGAATCTCGGCAACCTGTTTCAGTACCGCTGAAGGAGTGAGTCCCATTGTCCTGAACTGCTGGACGGCAAGCCCTGAGTCATCGCCGAGTATGCCGAGCAATATGTGTTCAGTGTCAACATAATTCACACCCATCTTTCTCGCTTCGACCATAGCGAGGTCAAGAGCCCGTTTCATTCTCGGACTCATCGGCAGGTCAGTCGGTTTCGCTAGAATGTCCTGTGATTTTCCGATTAAGTCCCGTATGTGGTCGGCAAGATTTTCGGGATCGACTCCGAGTTCCTCAAGTGCCTGACACGCAACACCGCCTCCCTCGTTCAACAGTCCTATCAGGAGATGTTCAGGCTCTACCATTGTATGTCCCATGTTCGTAGCTTCCTGATGCGCTAGCTGAATTACTCTCTTTGCCCTCTCAGTGTAAAATTGCCACATAGTATCACCTCTTTGTGTTATTCCGACAATATAACGCCGAGCATGTTCTTGAGGAGACTCGCAATCTCATTGCTCTGAACGTCCTGAAAATCCTCCGAAACATGACGAAGAGCTATCTCGATGAGGAGTCTTTCCCTGCTTGTGATGAACTCCCTAGACTGAAGAGTCTCCAAGAGTCTCCGTGCGTCTCTGAGAGAAATTGCATTGCCTACGAGGTCTTCTACGTGGCTGATTTTCTCGTCTGAACTTCGGCACTTTATCTTGACAATCTTTATGTAACCGTGTTCTCCTCGCCTGCTCTCTATGAGGTAGCCTTGTTCCGGACTGAAACGGCTTCTGAGAACGTAGTTAATCTGACTGGGAACACACTCGAACATTTCAGCCAGTTCCTTCCGTCTCAGGCTTATGAAATCATCATCAACTCCTTCAAGCAATGTTAGGATATAACTTTCGATGTCCTGCGACAAACTTTGTATTTGTTTTTCCATGATAACCGCCTTTTCAGTTTGGAATAAAATTTTACACAGGCATTATATTTTCTAGGTCAGGGATAATCAATAGCGTGAATTGACGAATATATGTCAAGGCGTGAGACAAAACACTGAACATGAGCTATCATAGCAATGAAATTTTTACAGACAGGTGATAAAAGACATGCAGAATTTCACATGGTACAACCCGACAAGGGTAATCTTCGGAAAAGATACTGTCCCTCAGCTCGCCGACATTCTCAAAGCTGACGGCGTTAAAGGCGTTTTGCTGGTCTTCGGCGGAAAAGGAACGTTCAAGAGCGGTGCTTACGCTCAAGTAACGGAAATGCTCAACGATGCCGGGATAACTTTCTCCGAAGTCAACGACATCAAGTCCAATCCCTTAGTCGGCAAAGTCCGTGACGGCGTAGCACGTGTCAAGGCTGGCGGAATTGATGCGATTTTGCCCATCGGTGGCGGAAGTGTTTTCGACACTGCGAAGGCGATCGCTGCCGGTTCGTGTTACAACGGAGATGTTTGGGACTTCTTCACGGGAAAAGCGAAAATCACGAAGGCTCTTCCGATTTACGGAGTGTTGACGGCTTCGGCAAGTTCAAGCGAGGTCAACAACATTGCGGTCGTCAGTAATCCAGAGTCAGAAATCAAAACTTCAATCACAGGCAACGCTCTTTACCCAAAAGTCTCGGTGATTGATCCCTCGTTTCAGATAACACTGCCTGAGAAGCAGACGATTTACGGCGGTGTTGACATAATCGCTCACGTTCTCGAAAGAGTCCTTGACGGCGATGAAGGGAGCGACTTGATTGACGAACAGGGTTACGCCTTAATCCGAACGATGATGAGAGTCATTCCCGAACTCATAGAGAACCCGAGAGATTACGACCTCAGAGCCGAATACGCTATGGCAGGAATGATGGCTCACAATGGCTTCTTGTCGCTTGGGCGCAACGCAAGGGGCGATTTCTCGTCTCACAGAATGGGACACTCTCTCAGTATGCTTTTCGGTGCCGCTCACGGTGCGACTCTGGCTGTCGTCATGCCTGCGTGGGCTAGGTATCTTTATGAGGACAACCCGGTACCTTTCGCAAGACTCGGTGAAGGTGTGTTCGACATCTTTGACGGTTCTGACGAAGAGAAAGCACTTGAGGCCATTGAGGCACTCGAAGACTTCTTCAGGGACATCAAAGCCCCGACAACTTTGCGTGAACTAGGCGTAAAAGAAGAAGACATAGAACGGATCGCCGAGAACGCTTCGAGAGGTCAGACATTCGGCGTATTGTCTCCGCTTGAACCTGATGACGTTCTCGAAATCTTCAAGCTGGCGTACTAAATCGGTTAAAATATATGAAGGAAGGTGAAACAATGAAAGACATGATACAGAAAATCACGACAGAAAAAGTCAGCTTATCGAACACAGGCTTGGGAGAGTCCGAAGCCCTAAGCATGACGGAACACGCAGCAGGACTTCTTCACCTCAGCGAAAAGGACAAGCTCAGAGCCCGTCTTCTTGCTGAAGAGATGCTCAGTATGGTCAGAGCAGTAACAGGAGAGTTCAAGGCCGATTTCTGGATTGAACTTGAGGACAGAACTTGCAGTCTTCACTTGAAAGCGCACTCGGATCTTGATTACCCGAAGCGTCAGGAACTTCTCTCAATGTCAACCACAGGAAAGAACACGAAACATCTCGGCATAATGGAGAAGATTCGAGGAATAATCGAGGCAGGAATTTACGGTTTCGCCGAAAGCTACAACATTCAGTCCGAATACGGAGTGGGAATGATGCCTTACGGAGCGATAGGACTGCCTGATGACGGAATGGCTGACATTTTCTATGCGTGGTCAATGCAGAAGTACAAGGACGAAATCGACGCAAAGAAAGAGGAAGAAGCCGACTCATATGACGAACTGGAGAAATCAATCATCGCTAATGTTGCTGATGATGTTCGTGTTGGAGTGAATGAAAAAGGCGTTGAGATAGTCATCGTCAAAAAATTCTAGGAGGTAAAAGAAGTGAAGAAGATTTTTTGTGCGTTAATCATTGCGGTTTTGTGCTGTTCTTCGGCGTTCTCGGCTGAAAGAGCGAAAGTTGACACAGCCATTCTCACCTACTTGGGAACGACTGAAGCGGAATTTCAGGAAGCACTGGACGACTTGAGGAAGGCTCTAACGCCTCTGTTGTCAGAAGAGTCAGCGAAACAAGAGTGGGAAGACTATGATCTTCTCGAGGGCTTCCTGTCTGAACTGGTCAAGGCAAGAAGAGTCGTTCACTTTTACGACTCATTGATGGCCATGCAGATGGCTCTTCGTGCCGGACAGGTTGACGAAATTGTTTTGCCTGAACCTGTAGTGATGTACCTTATCGCAAACAACCCGAAGGATTACGACATTCAGTTTTCGCTGAACATGATGCCGTCAACGATCTCATTCGGTTTCAAGGCCGGTAACACTGCCCTGAAGAAAGATTTTGACGATGCAATAAAGGCCATGAAGAAGGACGGAACATTGATGACGATTGAACAGCGTTTCATCAGGGACTTGGGCAGCGGAGAGCCTGAGCGTATCAAGTTCACCGAGTTCAAAAGCTCAAAGGCAATCAAAGTCGCTGTAACAGGAGACTTGCCCCCGATAGACTACATTGCAGCTGACGGAAGAGCTACAGGTTACAACACAGCGATACTCGCCGAGATCGGCAAGCGTCTCAAGCGTAATATCCGCATCATCAGCGTTGACGCTGGCGGAAGGTCTGCGGCTCTCGCAAGCGAACGGGCTGATGTCGTCTTCTGGTACAGAAACACAGAGGGCCTCAAGACTCCCAAGAAGCTCGGCAAGAACCTCAAGAACGTAATGGTCGACTCTCCCGTCAACGGTGTAATTCTCTCAGAGCCTTATTACGAATGGGACACTGATTTAGTCGTTGGAAGGTCAAAGTAAAGTGAAAAAAATTTTGCTTGTTATGACGCTGATAATCTCGCTCTTGTCAGCGTCATACGCTCTCGAAAAAAGAGTCATCATTCTCGGAATGCTTGAGAAGTTAAATTCAACGGAGGAAAAATTTTCTGAGGACTGGCAGAAATCTTTTGCCCCGAACAATGAACTTCTCGAAGTCCGAGTCAAGTTCTACTCAAATCTCAACGCCCTTCAAATGGCACTGAACGCAGGCGAGATAAATCACATCGTACTTCCTGAACCTGTCGCTGACTATCTCATGAATCAGAATCCCGAATACGAGTCAGTCCTAGTGCTTCACTCAAAAGGAATGGGATTGGCGTTCGGTTTCCGTGAGGACAACAAAGAGCTTCGAGACAGATTCAGCACGGCAGTAACAGAGATGCGCGATGACTGGACGCTTTCGGCACTTGAGGGAATGTACATAGCATCGCCGGGAAAGTCAACGCCGAATCCCGTTGAGTTCGCAAAGTTCAAAGACGCTCCGACAATCCGGGCAGCAGTTACGGGAGACTTACCGCCGATAGATTTCATGGCCGATGACGGAACACCGGCAGGCTTCAGCACGGCAGTACTCGCTGAAGTCGGAAAGAGACTCGGCGTTAATGTCGAACTGATGAACATCGAGTCGGGCGCGAGAAGTGCCGCGATTGCTTCAGGACGTGCCGATGTAGTCTTCTGGTACGAAATCGTCAAAGACTCTGACAATCAGCCCGATATACCTGACGGCGTTATTGTGTCGGAACCTTATTACGAGTGGGAAAAGTTTATCCACCTCCGCAAAAAGATCGACAAGGGCGGAAAATGGAGCTGGAATATTTTTGACAAGGATTTTCTCGACTTCTTCATTCATAACTGACCATGAAAAAATTTCTTTGTGTTCTCACTGTTATAGCACTGTTTGCTTCATGCGCTTACGCTGATGATTACGTTGGCTTTCTGACAAGACTCAGGACAACGCCCGAAGACTTCTTCATTCTCATGAAAAATTCATGGGCGACAAGAGGCTGGGCGATTCTCGGCGGTGATCACTCGACAAGCAAAGCACGTTTCTATGATTCACTCGTTCAAATGCAGATGGCACTTTCACGGGGAGACATTGACGAGATGATTTTGCCTGACTTCGCCGCTGAATATCTCCTCAAAGTCAACAAGAGCTACACTCCCTGCTGTATGTCAAATTCAGGGACTATGAGTCTCTGTTTCGGCTTCATGAAGGAGAATAGAACGCTTGCTGACAGATGGAATTTCGCTCTGCGCTCAATGAGAGATGATTACACGCTGTCAGGACTGTTCCAGAAGTATGTGAAAAATTTTCCGAGAGATGAATCTTATGACTACATTTACGCAGTCAACAAGAAAAAAATTCGGGAACAGGACATAATACGCTTCGAGAAATTTCCCGATGCCCCGACAGTGAGAGTCGCTGTTACCGGTGATTTGCCTCCTGTCGATTTTGTTGACGAGGCAGGACTCCCGGCAGGTTACAGCATGGCGGTACTCGCTGAGATTTCTCGCCGTCTGCGTGTAAACATCAGCATCATTCAGGTTGATACAGCCTCAAGGACCGCAGCACTTGTTACAGGTAAGGCCGATGCTGTATTCTGGTATGAGGTCATGCAGTCATCGCAAGAAAATTTTGACGTTGACGATGATGTTATACTCTCAGAGCCTTATCTTGAATGGAACACTTTTATGCACTTGAGATTTCACGAAAATTAAGGAGGTTTTAACATGAAAAAAGTTTTATTCGCGCTTTTAATACTGCTCGTTTTCGTCCCGTCAGCATTTGCGGCGAGACACAAAGTCGGAATGGTCGAACGCCTCAACGTTACGCCCGAAGAGTTCATGAAGATTATTACCGAGACTCCCAACATTGTCGTCATGGCCAACAATACGACAAGACCTGAGTTTTCATTCTACAGGTCAATGAACGAAATGATAATGGCACTCAAAGCGGGAGAGATTGATGAAATGCTTATGCCCGAAACTGTAGTTGACTACATGCTCGATCTTCACCCCGAGTACGTCATTAACTGTATCGTCATAACAAGAGATACACCGTTCCTTTTGTCGTTCGGTTTCAGCGAGAAGAACAAAGAGCTTGCCGAAGCGTTCAACAGGGCACTGGCTGAAATGAAGAGGGACGGTACGCTCATCGCTCTTCAGGGCAGGTACATCATGGGAACGA
This sequence comes from uncultured Synergistales bacterium, assembly GCA_905233215.1. Taxonomy (GTDB): domain Bacteria; phylum Synergistota; class Synergistia; order Synergistales; family Aminobacteriaceae; genus JAFUXM01. The sequence continues at coordinate 7,672 of CAJODC010000013.1, read as the reverse complement.
ATACGGCCATGTTCGAGGAAAGCACGATCGCCAATCTCAAAGCCAGCGTCCCTCCTGAGTCGATAGTCTTCAGAAAATTTGATGACGCTCCCGAAATCAAAATTGCCGTAACGGGAGACATGCCGCCGATTGACTATATCGCTGCTGACGGTTCCGCTCAGGGCTTCAACGCTGCTGTACTTGCTGAAATCGCCAAGCGTTTGGGACTGAACGTGAAACTTCAGAACATCGAGTCGGGCGCAAGGGCTGCAATGTTAGCGTCAGGAAGATCGGACGCTGTATTCTGGTTTGAACACAGGAGAGGCTCAAAGATTTTCCATGACGCTCCCAAAGGCGTGATACTTTCCGAACCTTACTACGAGTTTGACACGTTCTATCATCTCAAACCGGCAGATTAACCGGCAAACGGGGCAGTTCTCGGACTGCCTCACTTCTTCCCTTCATAGAATGAAGAGAATACCCGTCCTTCCTCAACAAGAATGCTTCTCTGCTTAAACGCTTTCAACGCATCGTCCATGACATTTTTCACGGCTTCCCTTTCAGCGTCAATTATCACGCACACTAGAGTTTTTTCGGTTGACATCACCGCTCCTTCACGCCAAAAGCCTTCAGCCTCATATACTGTGTAGCCGTCAACGTACTTGCCCGCTACGTCATAGAGAATCTTTTTTGCGTCCTCAAGGGTTGCAACCTGCTGGCCTGTAACGCCGTCACTCAGTCCGATATAGAGCGTGTATTTCTTGTGCCTGCTTGTTCGGAAATACTGATTGTCTTTCACGACCATCACAGTAATCAGGACAAGAAGCAAAGCTGACACGGCAAACAACGCAACATAGGCCAGACCTTTTCTTTTCGTCATGATAAATTCACCTCGAAGCTATTATAATATAACGACTACATTGTGAAAGGAGTCAAAAATTTATGCCCCTAAGCGAAATACTCTACAGGATTTTGATACAGGGCGGTTCGTACATGACGATATTGAAGGGCTTGAATGCCACTGTCTACATTTCGATCATGTCAATGTTATTCGGTACACTTCTCGGAGCGTTCATATGCCTTCTGAGAATGTCGCCGATGAAAATACTGAGCATTCCGGCGAAAATATACATCATCGTCCTTAGAGGCTCGCCTGTCTTGATGCTCTTGATGCTCATGTATTACGGAATATTCGCTCGTTCATCGCTCGAAGCCAACACGATAGCAATCATCACATTCTCGCTGAACGTTGCCGCTCATGTCGCTGAATTGCTGCGTGCTTCGGTCAGCGCAACCGACAAAGGACAGGTTGAGGCAGCGAGGACTCTGGGCTTCTCAGCGTGGCAGGCGTTCAAACTGGTAACGCTTCCGCAGGTGATAAGAATCGCAAAGCCCGTGTATCAGTCAACCGTAGTCAACCTGATTCAATGGACAAGCGTTGTAGGTTACGTCTCAATCACTGACCTGACCAGAGTAATCAATAACATAGCGTCTCGAACAATGCAGCCGATGATCACAATCATAATCGGAATGTTGATATATCTCGCACTCGCCTACATAGTACACGGTCTTTTCGCTCTGTCGGATTACTGCCAGCACAGAAAGGAAGCGTTAGAATGAGCCTGATTGAAGTCAAAAATCTCTGCAAGTCATTCGGAAGTCTCAGCGTTCTTCATGATGTCAATCTCACAGTCGAAGAGGGCGAAAGGATAGCGATAATCGGCGGTTCCGGGTGCGGTAAAAGCGTGTTTCTCCGTTCTCTTGAACTTCTCGAACGTCCTGACAGCGGACAAGTCTTTATTGACGGCGAAGAGATAACAGCGAGAGGTGCCGACATAAACAGGATACGGCGCAAAATGGGAATGGTCTACCAAAAATTTTACCTCTTCTCACACATGAACGTTATGGATAATTTATGCCTAGCTCCCGTCAAGCTCTCTGGAATGTCAAGAGAAGAAGCCGAGTCCCACGCTATGGAATGGCTGAACAAAGTCGGCTTGACATCGAAAGCTCATTCAATGCCCGACATGTTATCGGGAGGCCAGCAGCAGAGAATAGCAATATGCCGTTCACTGATGATGAATCCGAAGGTCTTACTGTTTGATGAACCTACGAGCGCGTTAGACCCAACAATGGTCGGCGAAGTCCTAGCGATGATTCGAATGTTGACGAAACAGGACATGACGATGTTAATCGTAACTCATGAGATGAATTTTGCCCGTGAAGTTGCCGACAGAGTATTATTCTTCGCTGACAGAGGAATATACGAACAGGGAACGCCTGTTGAAATCTTCGACAGTCCGAAACGTGAAAAGACTATCGCATTCATCAGAAAGTTGAAATACTTTGATTACGAAGTGAGACACAAGAATTTTGACCTTCTCGAAATGCAGGGAAAAATTCACAGCTTCTCGGAAAAATACGGCCTCAGTTCGAGATTGTCATACAGGCTTGAACTTTGCTGTGAGGAATTGATTTACGAGATGATTTCGGGCTGTGATAACGGCGGTAACGTCAACATCGACATCGGAATATCTTACTCTGAAGCTGACGGAGCAACGGAAATTGATCTGTCGGCAAAAGGAAAAGAGTTCAACCCCTTCAACCTGTCTGATGACGATGATGTTCACTTGGGAGTGTCGATGCTGAAGAAAATAGCCCGCAGCATATCGCATGACTATAGCGACAACGTGAACAGAATCACAATAATTCTTTGACAAAAAAAATCCCCCTGCCATCAATCGACAGGGGGCAATGTTCAAACGTTGAAGCGAATCTCTATCATGTCGCCGTCCTTCACGATGTACTCTTTGCCCTCTAGCCTGAGTACGCCTTTGTCACGGCATTGAGCGATAGACTCTCCGTTTTTCACGAAATCATCATAGGCCACGACCTGAGCCCGAATGAATCCTCTCGCCAAGTCGCTGTGTATCGTCCCGGCTGCGTCAACGGCTGTGCTTCCCTCTCTGAGCGTCCATGCTCTAACCTCATCAGTGCCGGACGTGAAGAAAGAAATCAGCCCCAAAAGTTTATACGCCTCGTGAATGAGTCGCTCCCTTCCGGGTTCGTCAATCGCTAAGTCCTTCATGAACTCCTCTCGGTCGGCCTCGTCAAGCTGTTCAAGTTCCATCTCTGTAGCTCCATAAACCCTCACAGCCTTCATGCCTTTAGCGTCAAGTTCCTTCATCAGCGGTGAAATTTCAGCGACATCGCCCGTCTGAGTGTCATCGAGATTCAGAACGACAAGCTCAGGCTTCAGCGTCAAGAATGCGTAACCTGACAGCAGGCGTTTCTGTTCATCAGTCAACGCAAACTCCCTCAACGGTTTTTCCTCAAGCATGTGAGCCTCAAGCCTTCGTATCAAGTCAAGCTCTTCAGTTTCCTGTGGAGTCAATTTCTTCTTCGATTGTTTTTCCTCAAGGCGAGCGAGTCTGTTCGTTATCACGCCTAAATCACGGTAAATCAATTCAGCTTCGACAATGTGAAAATCCCTCAAAGGGTCTATGCTGTTCTCAGGGTGAGGGACAGAATCGTTCTTGAACACCCTCACGACATGCAGCAACGCTTCACTTTCAGCCACAAACGACAAAAACGAGTTCCCTAACCCTGCGCCTTTCCCAGCGTCTTTCGACAACCCGGCAAGGTCAACAAACTCAACGTCAGCAGGCTTCTCGCTCTTTGGCTTGAAGATTTCAACGAGTCTGTCAAAACGTTTGTCAGGTACGTTGACCAACGCCCGATTCGGTTCAGTCTTTCCTGAAGCGTAAGGCTTGACCTCAGCACCGGCACGAGTGATTACGTTGAAGACGGTTGACTTTCCCGAAAGAGGAAGACCTATTATTCCACACTTTAACATTTCAATTCTCCCTTATTGTTACAGGCATATTCTTGTACGCGTACTGCCTAAGCTCGGCGATGTCCTCATTGCTGAGACGGATACAGCCTTCAGTGGCCATAGTTCCGCGTGAGTCGGGGTCATGAGTTCCGTGAATGCCGATACCCTTCCAGCCCTTAGCATCAAGGCGCAGGAAGTAGGGCCCGTAAGCACCTTTGATTTTGCCCTTGCCGTCTCGGAAATCATGAGACCAGCCCGAAGAATTTTCGATTGACACTATCTTGAAGCTGCCGACCGGCGTACGATGATCGCCGGTTCTCTGTTTGTCGCCGGGATTTTTGCCGATTGCTATCGGGTACTCCTTGACGATTTCGCCGTTCCTGTAGAGCGTCAGAGTGTATGTCGATTTGTTCACGTCAACACTGTATTTGCCGCTCTTGTCTAAAGGGTCAGGCATGGCCGAAACTTTTGGTGCTTCCGTTTTTTGGGTTGACGGTGCGATTATTCTATCGGTCTCCGGGTTAGCCTCTGACGGTAAAATTATCTCGTTTCGTTTCGCCTGAGCCTTCAACGGAACTATTACAGCCTGCTGAACGGGCGGTGCGTCATCTGGTTCAGGAAGGGAAGCGGTGATAACCATGTTCTGCATCGGTGCTTTCTGTTCAGCGACAGCCTCAGAATGTTCAGAACCGTTGAGAGCTGCATAGACTCCGGCACAGACAATCAGAGCGATAACCCACAAAGCCGAACGCAGAGCAGGGTGAAAACGTTTTTTCACAACCCACCTTCCATAACCCCTGTCAATCCACACTGTACGGAGAGTGAATAAATCTTTCACGAAGTCTCTAACATCTTCTTTTGTCATCGAAAAAAATTCTCCTGTTTTTTGTGTTTACAAAATATTAACGCACTCACGCTCAAAATCAAGCGTCATTTTCATTTTCCGATCTCAATAAAATTCTTTCGACACTTGAGAGTTTTTCCCTGTCTCCGAAAAGAAGGAGAGTATCATCACGTTCAATGACTGTTCCGCCCTTAGGAATGAGATATTTTTCGCCCCTGTTGATTAACAGAATAGTAACTCCGTCAGGGAAGCTGAGATCTTTGACGGCCATTCCGATTACTGAAGCATCACGAGGAATATCGACCTCTCTGGTTTCGTCCGTGCCTGAAGCCGGAGTGATGTCGAAGTTGAGAGTCCATGTCTTAGCCTCTCTGACTGGTGCGTCAATCTTCAGGAACTGTGCGAACCATGCGAGAGTTTTTCCCTGTAACATTACTGACGTTAAGACAACGAAGAATATAACGTTGAAGATATATTTTGCCTGAGGGTGTCCTTCTGTCAACGGATAAGTCGCTAAGATAATCGGCACTGCACCGCGAAGGCCTGTCCATGAAATGAAAAGTTTTTCGCGCCAGTTGAAACGGCTGAACATGCTCCCGATGAAAACAGCTATAGGCCGTGCAACAAACATCAAGCAGAATGATAATAACAATCCTATGCTCATTACGGAGAAGTTGACGACCTCGCTGGGAGTAACAAGAAGTCCCAAGACCAAGAACATTATTATCTGCATCAGCCAAGCGAAGCCCTCGTGGAATCTCTGAAGGCTGTACTTGTAGAGGAAATCGCCACCGCCCATGACAATTCCGCAGATGTAGACGGCCAAGTAACCGTTGCCGTAGAAAGTCTCAGTTATTCCGAACGTTGACATTACGATTGAGATTCCCCAGACCGGATAGAGAGCTTCATTTGCGACTTGAAGACTCTGAATTGCCCAGCACGAGAAACGCCCCATCAATAATCCTATTGCCCCTCCTGCTGCCATTTGAACGACAAACTTCAGAGCGAGTTCAGTCACAGGCACTTCAGGAGCTGTCAGCCAAGTTATCGCCGTCAACGTCAGGAACACCGCCATCGGGTCATTGCTTCCCGACTCGAACTCAAGAAGGGGACGCAACGAACCTTTGAGGCCGACTTTCTGAGTGCGCAATATCGAGAACACAGCGGCAGCGTCAGTTGATGATACGATAGCACCGAGAAGGAAAGCGTCTTTGTACGTGAACATGGGGAGCATTGCTATCGGTATGGCCATCAAAACGGCGGTCAGCAAGACTCCTAATGTTGACAGTACTACGCCTTGTGTAACGATGGGCTTAATGTCGCTCCATTTCGTTTGGAATCCGCCTGAAAAAAGTATGAAGGCAAGAGCGAAAGTTCCGACATTGTTAGCGGCGTTAGCGTCTGAGAAATTCAGACCGCCCGGACCGTCAACACCGGCAAGCATACCTATTCCCAAGAAGAGTATCAGAGCAGGGACTTTAATTTTCTCTGACAATGAACCTGCAACGAGGCTCAAGAAAAACAATAACCCTGTAACCAGAAAAGGGTTCACAATTTGAAGCATGAAGTCATTATCAATCCTTTCGTAAACATGATGAGAGTATAACAGAAAAAAGAGCTGCCCAAAACAGGGAAGCCCTTGAACGAAGTCTGTGTGTGAATTTTCTTGCTAGTTTCGTTTATTGGTGCGAATCAAGAGCCACACTACGGCATCTTTGTTATAGTCCGGGTATTTTCCTTCTGATTTTTCGGGAGGCGTTGCTACACTTGCGCTGCCTTTCAAATTTGCACTCGTTGCACGCCCGGCGAGTTTCTCTTTGATTCTTGCATCAGCGTTACTAGCGTCATATCTTGCCCACCATGTCGATATTGTTTTACCGTCTTCAGTTACAGAATGATTCAAGACCATATACTTATTTCCATCAGGAATATCACCCTCATTGTGCATGTAACCTTTCACTTTGTTCATGTTGATTTCTGTGCTGGGAGTTTTGCCGAAAGTGTCCATGTTGTCAGTGTAATAAGCCATTGCAGCCATTGAGAAATTACGCAAATTGCTGATTATCGTGTTGGCCTTTGCTGTTGACGTTGACTCGCTGGTCGAGATCATCATCATTGATGCCAGTATTCCTATTACCACGATAACTATTAACAGTTCAACCAGTGTGAAGCCTTTGTGTTTATTCATAATATCACCCCTTGCAATGATAGCACAAAATAGAGCGTCATTCCGAAAAATTCTGTACCTGCTTTCACTTGAACAGATTATTGAGCAGAATATCCCAGCTGCCGCTCATCTTCAAAATCACATAGCCAGCAAGCAGGAAAAGGAATGATGCTGTTATGCTCTGCAGGACTCCGTACCAGAATGACGGCTTGACAGAATTGGCGAGTTTTTCGTACTTTTTCTCCATTTCCTGTCTGCCTTTTTCCATATACTCACTGTTCAACTCATTCATAAATTCTCTGGTGAGCTTCTTCGCGTAACCCCTGTACAAATCGAGCGTGTAATCTGTCTGAGTCGCGTAAAACTCTTCAAGAACTTCATCGGGAATTTGCGTTGTTCCCAGTTCGGCTTGTTTGCGTTTGATAAAGTCGCGTTTGATCCTCTTGTAGACAGAGTAAGCAACCTGACCTCTAACGTCAGCCTCATCTTTCACGAGACGATCATAAACATCTGAGTGTGGCATGAATTTATTTCCTTTCTTCCGGCATGACGAACGCTCCGACTTTCTTGTAAGCCTCGTGCCATGCTCTGGCTATTTCATCATCTGTGAATCTGTCGCTGAATCGTTCTTCCCGACTCGACAATCTTATGCGCCCCGAGTCATTTTTGAAATCTCTGTCTGCGTTCATGAGTTCGACACCTCCAAGCACAATGATAGCACAAAAAATCCCCTCTCCTGTGTAAGGAGAAGGGATTGTGTTGGCCTGTGTGTTTCGTTGTGTTGCTTCGTTGCGTTAGCGGACTCTGTAGTAAACAACATTAGCGTTGTTTGCTTTTTTGTACTCTC
>CAJODC010000012.1 GCA_905233215.1 uncultured Synergistales bacterium | reverse complement strand
CTTACCGTGACAAAGTCGGAATAATACGTACCGACAGTTCCGTCTTTGAACGTGTAGTTTATGGCCATCGGGTTAATCACTTTTACGGTGAAAGACTTTGTAGCCTTGTTGCCGTAACTGTCTTTGACGGTGAATGTGAAGTAGTACGTTCCCGCTTTTGTCGGCGTTCCAGAAAGCGTAAGTCTGTTGCCCGAATACGTAGCTCTCAGACCCTTAGGAAGCGTTCCCGTATAAGACCAAGTGTACGGCGATGTTCCTCCGCTTACCGTGACAAAGTCGGAATAATACGTACCGACAGTTCCGTCTTTGAACGTGTAATTGATGCTGGTATTTGACGCTATTGTTACGGTGAGAGCTTTTGAGGCAACGTTGCCGTCCTCATCTTCAACAAAAAGCCTGAATGAATATGTCCCGGCTTTGGTTGGAGTTCCTGAGAACGTCAGCTTCCGACTCTCTGAACCATTCGGATACGTAGCTCGAAGTCCAGGCGGTATGTTCCCTGAATAAGTCCAAACATACGGCCAAGACCCGCCGCTTGCGCTGACGAAATCTGAATAACTTAATCCTACTGTCCCGTTCCTCAGCGTCCAATCAATCGTTAGATTTGACGAAGCCGAAGGATTTGACGAAATTGCTGACGGTGCTGTATTCCTCTTTGTCAGCACGCCCGCGAACGCAAACGATACCGACAGACAAACGATCATTACCGCGAGCAATAAACGTGAAAATTTTTTCATGATAATCGTTCCTCCTTGAATGAATGTTAAAATCAAAATGACACATTGCGCGAATCATTTCTGATTTCAACTTCTTATGGAGGTTTATCTTGTTGTAAGGCAGGAGAAGAGGCAGTTAGATGTGCGATGTGCGATGTGCGATGGTACACGTATTTTCTCATCTTGTCGACATTCCTTTCTAAAAAAAAATTCAAGTTTTTGATGTGGATTTAACAAATCATATCATACGTATAGAAGAATTACGAACATCAACGAGAAAGAAAATAACTTTTTCTTCATCGCACATCATTTCTTACCTGAATAATGTCTCAAATCAAGCCTTGAGCAATCTTCCCGAAAAATTTTATCATCGGCTCGGAATAAAGCCCGTACAAAAACGATCCTGCTGCCAAAATCCCAAGAGGCACTAACATTTCCCAGCCCGGATCTTTCACGCCCTCATTCGCTGTCTTAAAGTCGAAATTTTTACCGGGCATTATGAATATGCTGAATATCGAGAACACATACAGCACCGTCAGAACCGCCGACACCGCAAGCATTGCAACGCCAGCGTAACCGATCGGAACAGCAGCGGCAGCCGTGCCGAGTTCCCATTTACCCATGAAGCCGGCAGAAGGAGGAAGACCGCAAAGAGCCAGCCCCGAAATCAGAAGAGCGAGCGATGTTTTCGGCATTCCGAGACCGAGTCCCCTCATGTCAAAAAGATATTCTCTTTCAGTCTGACACAATACAGCACCGGCGCAGAAGAATAAATTTATCTTCATCACCGCATGGCCTCCCATGTGTGTCAATGCTCCCGTCAAGCCTTCAGGGGTCAGCAAAAGTACTCCAAGCAGTATGTATGACAACTGGCTTATCGTTGAGTAGGCGAATCTCCGTTTGAAGTGCTGTGTCGCAAGTGCCATTGATGAGCCGTAAAGTATCGTTATACACACCATCGTGAACGCTGCGTACTGCGCCCAAGTTCCAGCGAGTGTTTCAGGCTCAAAGACGTACCATGTCAGACGAATCACAGCGAAGACTCCGGCTTTGACCACTGCAACAGCGTGTAACAATGCCGTAACTGGAGTCGGTGCCACTGACGCTGACGGAAGCCAGCCGTGAAAGGGAAAGACAGCGGCCTTCACGCCAAATCCCAAGAAGCCCAAGAACCATGCGCAAAGTAACAAGTTATCGGGCTTGTTCGGCCAAATTCCGAAAGTCCCCCCAAGCGTGAAAGATTCTCCGCCTCCCTGAGACATTGCGTAAGTCAGCGCAATGAATGCACACGCTGCGCCAGCTACGGAATACGTCAGGTATTTCCGCCCGGCGTAACGCGATCTGCCGTCCATCTCGTGCATGACAAGAGGCAGTGTCGTCAGAGTCATGACCTCGTAAAACAAGTACAGCGTCAACAAATCCGACGACAAAGCGATACCGGCAACGACTCCATAAGTCAGCACAAACCAGCCGAAGAATGATGTTTCACGGTGTTCGTGACTCATGTACTCGAACGCATAAAGAGTCGTCAACGGCCAAAGCACAGCAATCAACACGGCGAATACCATTCCCAGACCGTCAAGCCTCAATGCGAAACTTGCTCGTTCTGAAAACCTGAACAGCGTCAAAGCTCCTGAAGGCGGATACATTACGAGAAGGATTATTGATAACGTGTTGAGAAGAACGCAAGACTCGATGAAAATATTTCGGCGTTTGCGGTTCGGAAAGTTTATTGTCGCTATAAGGAGGGAGGATATTGCCGGGATCATTATTGGAAGAAGAAGTAATTTTTCGTTCATGGCCGTTCACCTCAAGTACTGTATCAGAATAGCCGCAGCCGAGAACGCTAGACCGAACACGGTCATGATTAACGCAACGTTACAGCTGATGTTGTCTACTTTTGCTTCAACTGTTGATATTTTTACATTCATGTCTGAAAGTTCATTGGAGACATACTCACGGAATGACGCATTTTGAGCTTTCATTTCCGACATTGCCGCTTCAAGTTTCATTTCCATCTTTTCCATGTACGCATCTGTTTTGGCTTCCATTCTTGCAACGGCAGCGTCTGTTTTGAGTTCGATTCTTGCGACAGTAGCGTCCATCTTATCTTCAATTCTGCGTACATCTGAATTAAAGACACCTTTTGTAACAAAATCCTCGTTCACGCCTTATTCCCCCTTGCCGTAAATTTTTCGTGGATATGTGAATTATACCTTAATCGGCAAAAATTCAGGCACTAACCTTCTGAGTACTCCGTATGATTCATCAGGATAACGAAGCGCATACTCAAGAGCAGTATCAATGTCAGTACCGCTTGAAGTGTCGCCCATCTTGATTTTACTGACAAAAATTTTCGGGTGAAGCGTACTGTTCACAGAGTTTTCATCGTAGAATAATTCTTCGTAAAGTTTTTCACCGGGTCTTATTCCTGAATACACTATGTTGATGTCCTTGTATGGCTCGTAACCGCAGAGGCGTATCAATAATTCTGCCATCTCTCGGATAATTACGGGTTCGCCCATGTCAAGCACGAACAATTCACCGCCATGTCCCAAAGCTCCAGCCTGAATGACAAGACTCACGGCTTCAGGTATCAGCATAAAGTATCGTTTCATGTCAGGGTGTGTAACTGTAACAGGGCCTCCTGCTGAAATCTGAGCCTCAAATTTCGGTATAACGCTCCCCCTGCTTCCCAAAACATTCCCGAAACGTACAGCCATATATTTTGTCTCAGGAAAATTTCTCTGTTCATGTTCAAGAACTTTCTCGGCAAGTCTCTTTGTCGCTCCCATTACGCTCGAAGGATTCACGGCTTTGTCGGTCGAAATCATCACCATTCTCTCAGCGTTGAACTTTCCTGCGCAACGAGCGATAGTGCGAGTACCGAGAGCATTAACCCTCATGGCCTCACGCGGTGATATTTCCATCAAAGGAACATGCTTGTGAGCTGCTGCGTGAAAGACTATCTGAGGTCTGATTTTCTCGAAAAGTGCGGACATGGCCACTTGATCTGCTACATCGGCGATAATGGGATTAAGGCCGGGTAAACTTTCATTCAGCAAATATATCGACTGCTCACCGTGACCGAGAACGAAAACTTCACTCGGTTCATTGTGCATAACCTGTCTGACAATCTCGCTGCCTATTGAGCCTCCCGCGCCGGTAACAAGAACTCTTTTCCCCTTGATGTAATTCATTGAGTCCTCAAGGTCAATCCTAATCGGTTCACGCCCAAGCAGGTCTTCGAGTTTCACCTGTCTCAATTCCGAGATTGATACTTTTCCCCCGGCAAGTTCCCACATGCTCGGAAGTATTCTGACGTTCACGCCCAGCGGTGAGAGAGTGTCGTAAATTTCGCGCTTCTTTCCACCGCTGACTGACGGTATCGCAATCACTACGACTTGAATACTCTCCCGCTTCACGATGTCTTCAAGTTCCGAAGTAGTGCCGAATACACGCAGGCCGGAAATCTGACAGCCTGATTTCTTCGGGTCATCATCAACGAAGCCAGCCGGGTAAAGTTCCGTCTCAGTGTGCATCAAGTCTCTTGCCAGCAATGCACCGGCCTCGCCTGCTCCGATGATGAGGGTACGAAAACGCTGTTGAGCTTCTTGACGGACATGAAGAGACTTTACGACTCGCCACGAAAACCTCAATCCTCCGCACAAGAACAATCCCGTCAAAAACGAAATCGCAAATGAAGTTCTCGGGAACACAGAAATCCTGAACATTGTGTTAATCATCAGGAAGAGCAGAGCCGAGAGAACATAGACCCACACAAAGCGGGTGTAATCTTCCGTTCCTGCGTGAAACCATATTGTCTTGTACTGACCTGATAGAGCGAAGACGGTAACGCCCAAGACCGGCATAATACAGCTTAATCTGAGCCAGTCATCAGCATAGCGGGGAATGGTCATTCCGAATCTCAAGGCGTAACCGAAATATACGGCAGTGAACAACAACAAGAAATCCAGAATAGCCATTGTGAATCTGTTTGCCGCTATTTTTTTACAGAAAACTTTTACGGAAGTCGTTGACATGTTTACAGTACCAATCTTTTTCCGGCGTTGTTGGGTCCGTTTTGATAGTGTCTGTCAAGTTCGGTTAATACACCTGCTGAAGCTGTCTCAATGTGAGGCTTGTTCTGTTTTTCCTGAGCTTCCTGAATGCGTTTCTGCAATTCCTCGATTGAACTCTTGATCTCTTTCGCATCGCCTTTTATCCAGAGCATCAAGTTATCTCTTGCTGACTTGAGAGTTTTTTCGTCAGGCATCGACTTAATCAGGCCGAGTTCAAGAAGTATTTTGTTTTCTTCACGGATAGCTTCGAGAGCGTCATCTTCATTGAACAAACCTTTTTTGTAAAGCATACGGAACATGATATTGAAGCGGCTTTTCTGATTTTCGTTATCAAGTCCCATTTCTTCGACTCTTGACACCAGCATACCGAGTAATTCATCAAGACCAATCTGCATTGGCATAAGAAAAATCCCCTTTTAGTTGAAAATTTTATTGCTTGCGACATTCTAACACATATAAACTCGTTTATGAGTGTTTTGCCGACAAAGTATAATGATAAAATTCACAGCAATCTAAAAGGGGGATAAGAAATGAAACGATTGATGCAGGGAAACGAAGCGGCAGCCAGAGGATTATACGAAGCGGGCTGTTGTGTTGCATCAAGTTATCCGGGCACTCCAAGCACGGAAATAACAGAGGAAATAGCGAAGTATGACGATGTTTATTCCGAATGGTCGCCAAACGAGAAAGTATCAATGGAAACAGCGTTCGGAGCATCGCTGGCAGGCAGGCGCAGTTTTTGCGGAATGAAACATGTCGGTCTCAACGTAGCGGCTGACCCTCTGTTCACAGTGTCATACACGGGCGTGAACGCCGGAATGGTCATCTGTGTCGCCGATGATGCCGGAATGCACTCGAGTCAAAACGAACAGGACTCACGGCATTACGCTAAGGCTGCGAAACTTCCGATGCTTGAACCTTCGGATTCACAGGAAGCGTTGGACTACTTCAAAGCAGCTTATGAGATTTCAGAAAAATTTGACGCTCCCGTTATCGTCAAAATGTGTACGAGAGTCGCTCATTCTCAATCACTCGTTGAAGCCGGAGAACGTCAAGAAGTTCCCGAACGTCCCTACGAGAAGAACATAGCAAAATATGTCATGATGCCCGGCAACGCCATCAAACGCCACCCTGTTGTCGAGGAAAGAATGAAGAGACTTGCCGATTTCGCAGAGACCAGCGGACTCAATCGCATTGATGACGGCTCGGACAAGTCAACAGGAATCGTAACGTCATCGACATGCTATCAGTACGTTAAGGAGGCACTCGGCGACAAGTTCCCTGTGTTGAAACTCGGAATGATATGGCCTATGCCTGAGAGGAAGCTGAAGAATTTTGCTGACACTGTTGACAGACTCGTAATCGTTGAGGAACTTGACGGTTTCATTGAGGAACACTGCAAAATTTTGGGACTTAAATGCGAGGGGAAATCATTATTCGGTTACTTGGGCGAACTGAGTCAGAACATTATCGCCGAAAAGTTAGGGCTTCCAGTAACAAGAGGCCGAAAACTTGATGACAGTGTAAAGATTCCGGCAAGACCTCCGTTAATGTGCGCTGGCTGTCCTCACAGGGGGCTGTTCTTCACGTTGAATCAAGCTGGCTGCACAGTACTCGGCGATATTGGCTGTTACACTCTGGGAGCTGTTGCGCCATTGTCGGCGATGGACATGACGCTGTGCATGGGAGCTTCGGTCAGTGCCGTTCACGGTTTCAGCAAGGCAGGAGGAAAGAATGTTGTTGCGGTGATCGGGGACTCAACGTTCATGCACTCGGGAATGACCGGACTTGCCAACATAGCGTACAATCAGAGCAAGTCGACAGTGATAATTCTCGACAACTCGATAACGGGAATGACCGGGCATCAACAGAATCCCACGACAGGACTCAACATCAAGGGCGATCCAGCCGGGAAGATAGACCTTGAGAGCTTGTGCAGGGCGATGGGCTTCAATCGTGTGAGAGTTGTTGACCCCTACAACCTGAAGGAATGCGCCGATGTTCTGAGGGAGGAATTAGACGCTGACGAGTCGAGCGTGATAATTTCGAGGAGGCCGTGCGCTTTACTGAAGCACGTGAAACACAATCCGCCTCTGACTGTTGACACGGCCAAGTGTGTAGGCTGTAAGTCGTGCATGAAGATAGGCTGTCCTGCTCTGTCGATGAAGGGCGGAAAGGCTCACGTTGATGAGACGTTGTGCGTTGGCTGCGGTGTGTGTGAGCAGAGATGTAAATTCGGAGCGTTCAAGGGAGGGGAATAACAATGACCACAAAAAATATCATGATAGTAGGCGTAGGCGGACAAGGCAGCGTATTAGCCAGCAAATTACTCGGACACCTCCTCACTAAACAGGGCTATGACGTGAAAGTCTCCGAAGTTCACGGAATGAGTCAGCGTGGAGGAAGCGTTGTTACTTACGTGAGGTACGGCGACAAAGTTTATTCTCCCGTCATCGACAGGGGACAGGCTGACTTCATCGTATCGTTCGAGATCTTAGAGGCTGCAAGATGGCTGGACTACCTCTCGCAGGACGGACAGATCGTAACGTCAACTCAACAGATAGACCCGATGCCGGTACTCACAGGAGCTATGAATTACCCTGAGAATCTTTTGGCCGAAATTCAGAAAACGGGCGCGAAAGTTGACGCTCTCGACTGCTTGAAACTCGCTGAACAGGCTGGAAGCTCAAAGGCCGTCAATCTCGTCTTACTTGGCCGACTCTCTCATTACTTCACGGACATAACACAGGAAGCATGGCAGGAAGCAATCAGCGAATGTGTCCCCCAAAAATTTCTTGACCTCAACAGAAAGGCGTTCGATTTAGGCAGGAACGCTTAGATTTACACAAAGAAGGTTTTAACGTATGAAGAATTACTATCAGCCCGAAATTGAGACGATGCCGAGAGAACAGATACGCAGGTTACAGAATGAACGTCTCTTGAAACAAGTCCGTCATGTCTGGGAAAACGTCCCCTATTACCGCGCAAAAATGCAGGAAAAAGGATTAACGCCCGATGACATAAAGTCTCAGGAAGATTTACACAAACTTCCTTTCCTGACAAAAGCAGACCTCCGAAACGCTTACCCTTACGGCCTCATGGGAAAGCCTCTGAAGGATTGTGTCCGCATTCAGTCAACAAGCGGCACAACAGGACAAAGAGTCGTAGCGTTCTACACACAGAATGACATTCACATCTGGGAGACAATGTGCGCTCGTGCCATCGCTGCTGCCGGAGGAACGAATGAAGACGTTGTACAGGTCTCATACGGTTACGGACTCTTCACGGGCGGTCCCGGTCTCAACGGAGGGAGTCATCTCTTGGGTTCGCTGACAATTCCGGCCTCAAGCGGCAACACTGACCGTCAAATCATGTTCATCAAAGATTTGTCGGCTACAATTCTCTGCTGTACGCCGAGTTACGCCGCCTTCATAGGTGAAAGAATGAGGGAAATGGGAATGACTCCTGATGATATTCCTTTGAAGGCCGGTATTTTCGGGGCTGAGGCTTGGAGCGAAAGCATGAGGCGTGATATTGAGGCGACAATGGGGATTAAGGCTTACGATATTTACGGGCTTACGGAACTTTGCGGGCCCGGCGTTTCGTTTGAATGCGAGGATCAACACGGTATGCACATCAACGAGGATTACTTTATCCCCGAAATCATTGACCCTGACACAGGCGAAGTGTTACCGGAAGGCAGTACGGGCGAACTTGTGTTCACAACATTGGAGAAAGAAGCGTTCCCATTGATACGTTACAGGACACGGGACATAACGAGCCTCTCACATGAGCCTTGCCCCTGCGGAAGAACTCACGTGAGAATGTCTAGGCTGAAGGGACGTACTGACGACATGCTGATTATTCGCGGCGTGAACGTGTTCCCGTCTCAGATTGAAACGGTCTTAATCAATCAGGGCTACCCGGCGAACTATCAGATTATTGTTGACAGGGTAAACAACACAGACACTCTCGATGTTAGAGTCGAGATGACTCCTGAAATGTTCACGGACAATCTCGGAGTCATCAACACAAGACAGGCTAAACTCGTTGAAGGCTTGCGCTCAATGCTGGGACTGACGGCGAAGGTAACACTAGTTGCGCCAAAGTCAATAACACGCAGCGAGGGCAAGGCAGTCCGAGTAATCGACAACAGAAAGATATAGGAAGGGTGAAAGGGAATGAGCGTCAAACAGATTTCAGTTTTTCTTGAGAACAGGCCGGGCTGCCTTCACGAAATGACGAAGGCACTCGCTGAGGCGGATATTGATTTGCGTGGATTGTCTCTTGCTGAGACCAGCGACTTCGGAATCGTGAGACTTATCGTTGATGATGTCATGGGGACTGCGAACACGTTGAGGGACGCTGGATTTGTTGCGAGTCTGACGGACGTGCTTGCTGTTGAAGTTCCGAATGTTCCGGGCGGACTGAATAAAGTTCTCGAAGTGATTGACGGAGCAGGAGTGAACGTTGAATACATGTACGCTATACTAGGCAACAAGAAATCCGACACAGCCTACATGATTTTCCGAGTGAACGACAACGAAAAGGCATCAGGAGCGTTGAAAGCGTCGGGTGTTAAGATAATGGAGCCTGAAGAACTTTCAGCCCTGTAAAAATTCGGAGTGATTGTGTTAGAATCATTGGCACAATAATTTCAATAGGAGGTATTTTCCACATGAAGAAGTTTCGTTCGATTCTGGCGGTAATGTTTGTACTGGCGTTTTCGGCGGCGGCATTTGCTGGAGCTCAGGATTTCGTCCTTATCAACAACACCGGCGATGACATCTACGTGATCAACATAAGCCCCTCAAAGAGCAATGACTGGGAAGAAGACATACTCGGCAGCGACATTCTCGAATACGGCGAATCTGTAAGGGTTAATTTCGGAGCAGGGCGTACAAGATACTGGGACATTCAGGCAGTATTTGAGGACGAAAGCACAATCTCATGGTACGGGATTGACCTCCTAGAGACAAGCGTTGTAACGCTCAACAAAGACGGAACGGCAACACTTGAGTAACGAAAAAAATTTCCCCCTTGTCATTCACGGCAGGGGGGATTTGTTTTACTCTTCACTGTCTCCCAAAGCTCTCGACTGTCTCACCGTTACTGTCCTCGTGTAGCAAGAGAAAGCATCGTCAACAAATTCACGCTCAGGCTTAGGGGTAACAAGACTCACAATCGGAACAATCACGAACCCGGCAAGCATACAGAACGCCCCTGCGTTGATCGGCGAGCGTAAAAGTTCGGGAAAATCCGCCCTCACAAAAATATTAGCAGTCATTACGACACTGGAAAACACAAAATTCACCCAGCATGACAGCTTCGTTACTCCCTTCCAGTAAAGGCTGAACATGAACGGCGCAAGGAATGCTCCTGCCAACGCTCCCCATGACACTCCCATTAACTGAGCGATGAATGTTACGTTTGAACGGTACTGTATCAACGCCAATATCACCGAGACCGCTATGAAGATTACGATTAACACTCTCATTGTTGAGAGCTGTCTTTTCTCGTCCATTTCCTTTATCACATGGCCCTTCAGCAAGTCGAGAGTCAACGTTGAACTTGACGCAAGAACAAGCGATGAGAGAGTCGACATTGACGCTGACAGAACGAGAATGACGACAACACCGAGCAATATATCAGGAAGCCCTGAGAGCATTACGGGTATAACAGAGTCGTAACCCTCAACAGGCACGCCGAGTCCGTTAGGATCAAGCTGTGCCGTGAACAGTCTACCGAAGCCGCCCAAAAAGTAACAGCCTCCAGCAACGATTAACGCAAAGAAAGTTGAGATTACTGTACCTTTTGTGATGTCGCTCTCATTTTTGATTGCGTAGAATTTTTGCACCATCTGAGGCAGTCCCCAAGTCCCTAAACTCGTTAGTATTACAACTCCGAGAAGGTTCACTGGATCAGGCCCGAAGAATGAAGCGAATATTCCGGGAGATTTTGCTAGTGCTGTTGACGCTGAAGGGTCTGACACTTTCGCAATTCCGGCGAGTGCTTCGGTAAATCCTCCCTTGCTCTCAAGAACAGCGAAAATTACGGCAACTATTCCGATTAACATTATTATTCCTTGAATGAAATCGTTTATCGCCGTTGCCATGTAACCGCCTGCTACAACATATATTCCAGTCAAAACGGCCATGATTACAACGCACACGGAATAGTCAACGCTGAAAGCCATTCCGAACAATCTGCTCAGACCGTTATACAAACTCGCCGTGTAAGGTATCAGGAAGATGAAACAGATTACTGACGCTGCGATTTTGAGGGCATCGCTTTGGAATCTTTTGCCGAAAAAGTCGGGCATTGTTGCGCTCGAAAGGTACTGACTCATTATTCGAGTCCTACGGCCTAACACCGCCCACGCCATCAGCGACCCGATGAAAGCGTTTCCGAGTCCTGCCCATGTCGCAGCGATTCCGTAACGCCACCCGAATTGACCGGCATAACCCACGAATACGACCGCCGAGAAGTAGCTTGTTCCGTAAGCAAACGCAGTAAGCCACGCTCCAACAGAACGACCGCCGAGAACAAAGCCGTTTACGTCCGTTGAGTGTTTACGGCAGTACAGACCGATTCCGATCATCAGTCCGAAAAAGATTATCACTAATATTGATTTGATGAACATTATTTCATCTCACTTCCGATGAATTTCGCTGGGAAGATTACCCCTCCTTCAACCCTAAATCAAGCCTCATAAATGAACACAGTCAGAAAAAACAGCGGTCAGAGCCTCACAGCCCCAACCGCCGGTTAAACGTTCCTTACTTCCCAGCAGCCCTGTCGCGTAAAACTCTTCTGAGAATCTTCCCTGTTCCCGACAAAGGAAACTCCGTGACAAATTCCACTCTTCTCGGAACTTTGAAGTGCGCGAGGTGTTCTTTCGCAAATCGGATAATATCACGTTCCTCAGTCTTCGCTCCCTCCTCAAGCATGATGTACGCCTTCGGAATCTGTCCGTTAATATCGTGAGGCATTCCCACTACGACAGCTTGTCTGACATCAGGGTGTTCAGCCAAAACTTTTTCGACTTCCTGCGGGTAAACGTTGAAGCCTCCAACAATGATGATGTCCGTTACCCTGTCGAGAACGTAAACAAATTCCTCGCCGTCATGAGTCTCAAGTCTCACGTAATCGCCGGTGTTGAAGAATCCGTCAGCATCGAATCTCTCGGCGGTAATCTCAGGAGCGTGAAGGTAGCCCGGTGTAACCGAAGGCCCTCTCACCCAAAGCACTCCTTCTTTTTCGTCAGTGTCTTGGCCTTCACGAGTCTTCAGCTTGTACTCGTAACTGGGAAGCACAGGGCCGATGCTGCCTATCTGCTGATGCTCGCAGTCATGGTTGACACAGACAACAGGCGATGTCTCTGTCAGTCCGTAACCTTCCATGATGTCGCGTCCCAAAAATTTCATGGCCGTCTTGTGCAAATTCGGGTTAAGTTTGTCGCCTCCTGTGCAGATAACACGAATCCTTGACAACGCTTCAGGCGGCAATTTCCCTTTTTCGACATTCATGACCAAGAATGATGCTATCGCTGGAACAACGAACATCACGTCAATTTTTACCTCAACGATTGCCCTTATCGTTACGGAAGGAGGAAGGAATGACGGAGCAATAGCAAGCCTTGCGCCTATCGTCAAAGGCAGAATTGTCGTTACCGTGTAACCGAAAGAGTGGAAATTCGGCAAAACGGTCAGGAATGTGTCATCGCTGTTGATTGACGACACCATTGCGTTAGTGTCCCGGCAGTTGCTGATGAGGTTAGTGTGTGTCAACGGTACAGCCTTCGGGAGTCCTGTTGTCCCTGAAGTTGCGAAAATTACGGCGAGTTCGTCAGGTTCAGGCGTTTGAGTTTTCCCGGTGAAGGCAGGAAGGCTCACGCTGTCCAAGTCGCAAGTGAGGAACGGCCATGTCTTTGCAAGTTCGGGGATTTCGTGTTCAGCGATGACGGCAAACGGCTTGATGAGTTCAAGAGTGCCAGTCAAAGACTCGAGTCCTGCTCTTTCGTTCAAAGGGCAGAAAATCCCGCCGAGTTTCCAGACAGCCAGCGACAATGCCGGGATTAACGGTGAATTTTTGAGCATGACAACAAGTCTCTGGCCTCGTGAAAATCCAGCGTTGCGGAGGACATTTTCACAGTTGCTGACGATTCCGAGCAGGTCAGCGCGTGTATACCATTTTCCGTCCCACCAGTATAAATTCGCTGATGTGTCCTCGCTGAGTTTCGGAATGATGATGTTTTCGAGACGTTCCATCTAATTTTTCTCTCTTTCTTTCTGACGCAATACACGCCTTAAAATTTTTCCTGTCGCTGAAATAGGAAGCGAGTCGACAAATTCAACGCTTCTCGGCACTTTGTAATGTGATAATCTTTCCTTGCAGAATTTCACAAGCTCGTTTTCTGTTACGTCAGCTCCCTGCTGTTTGATGACGTAGGCTTTTGGGACTTCACCGCTGATGTTGTTCGGCATTCCTACAACAACGGCAGTGTTCACGGCTGGGTGTTCTGACAAAATCGCTTCGACTTCCTGAGGGTAAACGTTGAAACCGCCGACTATGATTATGTCTGTTACTCGGTCAAGTATCTTGATGTAGCCGTCAGAGTCAATCTGAACGTAATCGCCTGTGTTGAACCAGCCGTCAACGAATCTTTCTTTGTTGACTTCAGGAGCGTGATAATATCCTGACGTAACCGAAGGCCCTTTACACCACAAAACGCCCTCGCCGGGAATCGGCAAAATTTCTCCAGCTTCGCTCCGTAACTGAAGCTCAAATCTCGGCAAGGCAGGTCCTACTGTACCGAGTTTCCTGACTGAAGGAGTTGGATTGACGGCGAGAACGGGAGAACATTCAGTGATTCCGTATCCCTCAATCAAAGGCACTCCGAAAGCGGCTGTAACTCTGTCGTCAATCTTCGTGTTGTACCTGTCTCCGCCAGCAATCAAGAGTTTTATCCCCGTCAATTTTTTGCCCTGCTTCTCAAGCATTGACGCGGCAAAACCTACCATAGTCGGCACAAGAAGTATAACGTCAAGTTTCGACTCCTCAATGGCCTTCAAGGTGTTTGAAGGAGGCATGAAACTTGTTACCAAGACTTGAGTCGCTCCGAGTACGAAGGGAAGTATTCCGCCGATGGTGAAGCCGAAAGCGTGGAAATTAGGCAGGACGTTAAGCAGAGACCTCTCCGGCGTAAGGCCCGGAACGTGTTCGAGACAGGCGTTAATGTTGTCGAGAATGTTGGCGTGAGTCAGAGGAACGGCTTTGGGGTCTCCAGTTGTTCCTGAAGTCGAGAAGATTACGGCCAGTGTTTTGTCGAAATCATCGGCGGTCTGAGTCTTGCCTGTGAAATTCTCACTGCCTGAAAATTTCTCGTTCCCGAATCTTGCACACGGCCAGCCTGCTTCATTGAGGGCTGATTCTAATTTGTCGTTGACGTTTTCGGACAAAATGACGGCGAAGGGCTTGAGAAGTTTGAGTGTCTTTAGGAGCGAGATTTCGCCCGTCTTTTCGTTCAAAGGACAGAATACACCGCCAAGCCTCCACACGGACAATATCACAGCGAGCGTCATCGGCGTATTCGGCATGAGTACAGCGAGTCTCTGACCGGCCGTGAAGCCTGAAGAGCGTAAAATTTCCGTGCAGTCGTCAGCAAGAGCCTTGAAATCTTTTCTGCTTATCCATTTGTGATTGAACCAGCAGCAATTTTCTTGTGGCTTTGATGAAAGATATTCATCTATTATGTTATTGAGCATTGACACAACACCTTGTGAAAAATTTTTCGTACTGTCAATAATATTAACACAGACGAAAATTACAATGACCGCCAACTCTTGAAGCCTTGACCTAAAACTTCGGCAGCATCACAGATTGACACGAAAGCGCGTTCATCATGTTCTTTGAGAAAACGTTTCAGCAAAACAACCTGACTCGGTGAAAGCAATGTGAACAGCACCGGCCTTTCTTGACCTGTGTAACCTCCCCTGCCCTCAAAACGTGTAACGCCTCTTCCGTGATCGTTGATGAACTTGCTGACTTCATCGGGAATGTTCGTGATGATTATTGCCTGCTTTCGTTTGTCGAAACTCCTCGTAACGCTGTCAGTCGTAACACCGTTGACGTAGAGACCGACAGCACCGTAGACGACAGATTCGAGTCCGACGACTCCGATAGAGATTGCGAGAATGAACATGTTGATGAAGATAGTGAAGCGTCCGACTTCGAGACCGTAACGCCGTCGGAGTGCCATAGCGAGAATGTCAGTTCCGCCGCCTGAGCCTCCAACGTTGAACATCAATCCGCCCGCAAAACCTTTGATGAGACCCGTTATCACCGTAGCCATGAATTTATCATCAGGCAAAGACAAGGGATAATGTGAAAAAACGGAGAGCATTAACGAGAAGGTTAGAATTGCGGTGAGTGTCAGTCCCAAAAAATGAAGGTTCAAATCGCGCCATGTCCATAAAATCAGAATGATGTTGCCGATGAGGATTACCCAATTCGGCGAAAGCGAGAACATGTAATTTGTGAGGACGGCTATACCTGAGACTCCTAAATCAGGGAAACGGTAATGAAGCGTGAAGTAATTGACCGCGAAGGCTTGAAGTGAACTAGCGATGATGATTGTTGCAACGGCTTTCCATTCGGTCGTGATTAGAGCGAAAGAGAGCGTGAAAAATTTTCGGACTGCGTTTTTCATTCTTGCTATGAGACCTCCTTGTGTTGCGTTATCTTAACACAGGTGAGTTTGACTGCGTGTAGTGTTAGGCTACAATATGATTAGTATCGCTAAAGGAGGCAATGTGAATCATGACCAGCGGTGATAATAGCGTAGACATGGCCAAACTTGAGCTTTTGTTGAGGGAACATTTTGCGCGGACAGACAAACAGCTTTCAGATATGAGGGCAGAGAATGCGGAGTTTCGTTCAACGATGTTGAAGGAATTTAACGCACTCACAGAGAGGATTGACAGAAGAATTAGCGCGTTTGAAGGGAAAGTTGATGAAAAGTTCGACACGGTTGATGAGAAATTCAATAAGGTTGATGCTAAGTTCGACAAGATTGATGCTAGGTTTGACAGACTTGAAGCTAAGGTTGAGGTATTACAGAACGACATAACGGGTCTCAAGCATGATGTGAACAATCTTTACACATGGAACTATTGGACTCTGTCAATAATAATCGCGCTTCTTGCCATGCCTCAGATTGTCGCGGGAGTAAAAGCCCTGCTGGGAGCTTTAACAGATACAGTATCAGCAGTCGCAAGAGCATTCCGTAAAGAAGACCAAACGAGGTGATTTTATCGTGGCAAAAAAATTCCCCGTCCACAATCGAACGGGGTGTAACAAAATTCCTTAACCGCCCAAGTAAGCGGCTCTGACTTTAGGATTGTTCAGAAGTTCCGCGCCTGTCCCGGAAAGATTCACCGTTCCAACCTCAAGAACATACGCCCTGTGAGCGGCCTTCAACGCTGCAAAAGCGTTCTGTTCAACAAGCAAAATCGTTCTGCCTTGAGCGTTAATCTCCCTGATTATTCCGAACACTTCATCAACAAGAACAGGAGCGAGTCCTAAACTCGGTTCATCAAGCATCAGCAAATCAGGACGGCTCATCAATGCCCTTCCTACGGCTAACATCTGCTGTTCACCGCCGGAAAGCGTTCCGCCCTTCTGCCTGTGTCTTTCCTTCAGTCTTGGGAATAGCGTGTAGACATACTCCATGTCGTCAGCGATCCCATTCGAGTCACTGCGAGTGTAAGCACCGAGCGTCAAATTCTCTTCAACCGTCAAATGAGGGAGTATTCTTCTTCCTTCGGGACTGAGCGAGATTCCTATCTTTACATGTTCTTCAGCAGGTTTGCCGAGAATGCTGACGGTCTTTCCGTCTCGGGGGGAAGTGTAACTCATCTGGTCGGCCTTCGATTTCACCAGTCCCATTATGGCTCGGATAACGCTTGATTTTCCTGCTCCGTTCGCGCCGATTAGCGTTACGATTTCGCCCTTGTTTATTTCAAGTGATACGTCTCGGACTGCGTGTATCGCTCCGTAATTAACGTTGAGATTTTCTATCTTCAACATTGACATTTACGCCGCCCCCTTCCCTAAATAAGCCTCGACAACTCTCGGATTCGCTTTGATCTCTTCAGGCGTTCCCTGCGCTATGTGTACTCCCTGATCAAGAACGTGAATGTAATCGCAGACGTTCATAACAACTTTCATGTCATGCTCAATCAACAATATTGTCAGGTCAAAATCATCTCTCAGTCTCCGTATGAACTGCAAAAGCTCTTCCGACTCTTGAGGATTCATTCCTGCAGCAGGTTCATCGAGTAACAGGAATTTCGGCCTTGTCGCCAACGCTCTGGCAATTTCGAGCCTTCTCTGCGCTCCGTAAGGAAGTGAGGACGCTTCATCGTCAGCGAAATCGGCAAGCCCAAGCTGTGAGAGCAAGTCCATCGCTCTGGCTCTTACGGCTGAGTCTTCCCGTATAACGTCAGTGAAAATGAACGGCGCGAGCGTCATCCACCATGAATATTTTTGACGTATCCTTGACCCTATCATGACGTTCTGCAACACTGTCTCATGTCCGAAAAGTCTGATATTCTGGAACGTTCTGCTCATTCCGGCACGGCAGACTTCATCAGGCCGTAAACCTCCTATTGACTTGCCCATGAATTTTATCGTCCCTGATGTAGGCTTATAGAAACCGCTGATGACGTTGAACGCTGAAGTTTTACCGGCACCGTTCGGCCCGATTAAGCCCATAATCTGACCGTGCTTTATGTCGAAACTGAGACTATCAATCGCCGAGAGTCCTCCGAACTTTAACACAACGTCTTTGACTTCGAGGACTGTATCAGACTCGGAAATTTTTTCCTGAGACTTTGCTTTACGTTTCGGGAAGAATATATCCCACGTAAATTCCCTCATTCCCATTATGCCCTCACGTCTGAAGATTATCACGATTATGAGGAGAAGCGAGAAGATTACCATTCTCATTCCGGGAATGCCGGGAATGTTTATGCCTGCGATTGTGATTGGGTTTTCGACAAACCTCAGCCATTCCAACATCGTTGTAACAAGTGCAGAGCCGATTATAGAGCCTGTTACCGAACCGAGACCGCCGACAACAATTATCATCAAAATGTTGTAGGTCTGCGTGATCATGAACATTCGAGGATCAATGGTAGTGATGAGATTTCCCATCAACGCACCGCCGAGACCGCCCCCGAAACAGCCCAGAGTGAAAGCAAGCACCTTCACGCGAAAAGTGTTGATACCCATCATTCTGGCAGCGACTTCATCATCACGGACAGCACGAAGGACACCGCCGAAGTTGCTCCGTAACATGCAGACCATGCAGAGCAGTACAACACCGAGACAGCCCCAGCTCATGAACAGCGTAGTGTGTGCAGGAATACCCTTCAGACCGAGTGAACCGTTGGTGAGCCGTGCTGTGTTGGTGATTAGGATTCGTATTATCTCGGCGAAACCCAGCGTTGCAATTCCGAGATAATCACCGCCGAGTCTCAACACTGGAAGTGCCACAAGCATTCCGAAGAACGCTGCCACGATTCCAGCGATGATGATTGAGGCGATAAATGGAGCGTTCACATCAAGGAGCCACGGGTAAATGTCCTCAAGAATCCACATAGCGTTTTTCTGCGCCGGACTCAACACCAACAACGCTGAGACATATGCGCCTATCGCCATAAATCCTGCGTGGCCGAGCGAGAACATTCCCGTCATTCCGTAAATGAGATTGAGACTTAACGCAAGTATAGCGTTGATTGCTATCAGGTTGAGTATTCTCTGCCAGTAACCATTGAGGAATGTCGGAGCTTTTTCGAGGAACAGCGCGAAAATGGCGACAGAAATTATCGTCAGCAATAAATTTCTTACTCTCTGCATTATATTTTGTCCTCCAGTTTCTCGCCAAGAAGCCCCGTCGGCCTGAACAGCAGTATCATTATCAGCAGCAAGAAAGCGAACGCATCTTTATAGCCTGAGAGGGTCGGGAAGAAAGCGACTGACATTATCTCGACAAAGCCCAGTATCAATCCTCCTATCATCGCTCCCGGAACGCTTCCGATTCCGCCGAACACAGCGGCAATGAACGCCTTGATTCCCGGTGTCATTCCCATGAACGGCTCAACACGAGGGTAACGCAACGCCCACATTATTCCGGCAACAGCAGCAAGCGCAGAGCCTAGACCGAAAGCGAGAGCGATGATCTTGTTGACCGACACACCCATCATTCTAGTCGTCTCAATGTCAAACGAGATCGCACGCATCGCAAGTCCCGGCTTCGTGCAGTACAAAAGCCACATCAGACCGCCGACAAGCACAAAGGCTACGACAGGCACGAGAATCCCAAGAGGAATGAGCCTGACACCGCCGGAAAATTCAATAGGCTTCATCAAAATAGGAGGCTGTACGACTGGACGAGGCATTCCCGTAAACACAACAACGGCGAAATTCTCAATGAAGAATGACACACCGATTGCGCTGATTAACGCCGAAATTCTCGGAGCTTCACGGAGGGGTTTGTAGGCTATCCTGTCAACGAGAAGTCCGCATATTGTCGTTAAGATTACGGCTGTTATTACGCCGACTGCCCAAGGAAGATGATAAACAATAGTAGCGAAGTAGACGAAGTAAGCACCAAGCATAAAAATATCGCCGTGAGCAAAGTTAATCAGTCTCAAAATTCCGTAAACCATCGTGTAACCGACAGCAACAAGACCGTAAAGAGAACCTAAACTCAAGGCGTTTATGAAGTGCTGAATGAAAATATTAAGGTTCAAAAATCTTCAACTCTTTCGTTATTTTAATGGAAGCGTGAAATCTTCACTTCCTGCCGCCAACGCTGGCAGACTGATTGTCATGTTTTTGACACAGCCGATTTTCACCGTCTTTGTGATTGTGCTGACCACTTCGCCGTTATCGTCAAGGATTTCAGCTTTCACTTCAAATTCAGGCCCTACAGCTTTTCTCATGTCCCTGTCTCCGGGCATAAGCTCGGCTGATTCACCGCCGTTTATGCTTACGTTGACCTGCTCAAGTGCTTTGAGGCCGTTGACGTTTTTGTTGTCAAGAAGAATCTGATGCTCCCTTCCGACATAGAACAGCCAGAAACCGAGAGCAACGAGTCCCGTAACAATAATCAATCTCTGATACCATCTCATCAAAAATCTGAAAAACGATAAGCCGCGCCCCAAGAAAAGCAAGAGCCATATCAGAACAAGCACAATCAGCCCGGCAAGTTCATAGCTCACTCCGTAAGCGTCAAGGAAAGTCCTCACAATCTCCCAGTATTCATTGAACATCGTCATTGTTATTCATCTCCCTTGTTGCCTCTGAGACTTCTCCGGGCCGCTTCACGTTCACGGTTGCGCCTCCATGCGTGAAGCACCAGAGCGATTGCGATAATTCCGTAAGACACGAAAACACGGAAGTACTCGCCGATTTGAGCATCGCCGATTAAATTCTTTCCTGCCACAGGAGCGACTATGAACATCAGGTGAAACAGTATTACGCCTGCGAAAACGTTTGCTATCGTAGCTTTTGAGACGCTTGCTCCTCCGATGAGAAGGGCGGCAATCGAGAACATTCCGGCTTGGTCATGGCTGTTGTATGTGTTCAGAGTTCCCATGTTCTGAAGGTAGATTATCTGACCGTAACAGGCAAGAACCGTTGAAATTACGATTGCGATAATTCGAGTCCTGTTCACCGGGATTCCTGCACTGTCGGCTACTGACTGACTCTGACCGATAGCTCTCATGTCCTGACCGAGTTTAGTCTTTCTGAACCAAACGATGAAGATACAGAACAGAGCTATCACAATCAGTGTGGCAAGAGGAATCCTTATCGATCCCTCAAGGAACGGAAGCTGCATCATGATGAATGACTTTCCGCCGTTGATGTTCACGAACTGGGCTGTCCCCTGCGTGCCTGTTATGATTGTAGGTATCAGGTTGTCCAGTATTCCACGAATCCCCAAGAGGCTCACAGCGTTTCTCACTCCGTAACCGCGGGACAATAAAAGCGTTGGATTAGTGATGGGAATTATCCAGCCCATGAGATATAACACTGTCATCTGATACACTCCGTTGATGAAGAAGCCGAGTATGTAGCTTGTTACCATTTCACGGCCTTTAGCTCTGTTGAGGACATGTCCGCAGAATATGCCCAGAACTATGGCTATCGGTGTTCCGATTAAACAGGCCAAAACCATTCCGGGAATACCGACAATTCCCCAGTCGCAGATGAAGAGCAAGCCGATTTGACCTGCCATAGCTCCCAGTACCATTCCGAAATTCAATCCCATTCCGGCCATGATAGGAATCAGCAATGAGAGAATCAAAAATGAGTTACGCCCGATTCTTGTCAATAATTCCTGAACTAGATAGCTTGCCGAATAACCTGACAGAGGGATTGCGAACGCTGAAATTATTATGAAGACAGCAGGGACTGCGTTGTTTGCGATTATGTCGAAAATTTTTCTCATCTTCCTGCACGTACCTTTCTTGTGAGAGCGTAAAGAATCATTCCGTTGCTCACAATCAATCTGATGACTTCTGACATGTCAGTCTGAAGATAACTGTTGATAACGCTCGGTGTCATCGTCAAAATTCCCTGAAAAAGGAACGTACCCACTATGACATTCAGTATTCCGGCTTTGTTGACGCTTGCGCCTCCCAAGAGTATTGACGCTACGGCAGGCAGTGCCATGTAGAACGGCCCCATGTAGAGCTGAATGAATCCGAAGCTCTGTTCATAGACGATGATACCGACTGCTCCGAGTATTGTTGACATCATAACGGCAATCGTTCTCATTCTGTCAACGTTGACACCTGAAGCCCGAGCGAACTCAGGATTTGAACCGACAGCAGTCATGGCCGTTCCTGTCTTGGTCTTCATGAATATCCACACTATCAGTGCCACGAATGCGAAGAATATCAGCATTCCAGTCGGCACATAAAGGTGAATGTTCTCTGTGTTGATGTCGAGAGCAAGAGCATCGCTGAGGACGTGAAGCCAGTAACCTTCAACGCTGATTGTCGTTCTGAGACCTTTTCCGGCGTAACCCCAAACCATTGTCGGGTGTTTGTACGGTAACAAGAGCCACGCTATACACATGAATGAGACTGACGAGAAACCTACATAAGTAGCAATCATCATTTCATCGCCTTTTACCCTGTTCAACAATTTTCCGTAGAACCAGCCGAGAATGGCAGCGATCGGTACAGCGATTATTATCGCCGAAGCAAAGCCGATAGGTTCGCGCCAAGTCGTCAAAAACAAATCGTTGAGCCAAGAAATTTTGTACAGCGTGCCAAGTTCCGAGAGTTTTGCGAGAATTTCACTGTTCCACTCAATCGAGAGAGTCGCTCCGAGAAGCCCGGCGATTATTCCGAGAGGCAGACCGAAATTAAGCCCGCACCCTGCCTGTACCATCGGAATCATTGCCAGCACCATGACACCGTTCATTCCGAAACGTACCAGAGTGTTTGACAGCGAAGTATCGACCCTGACACCAACGAAAGGAGCAGCGACAAACAAAGCAAGCAGGAACAGAGCGATAATAATTCTCGGCCAGCCTGCGTTCTCAATAAATTTTTTTATCATGCTGAAAATTCTCCTTCCTCTTCATTACGTACCTGACCCATCATGAGCATTCCGAAATCTTCAGCGGGATTTGATGCCGGGAGTATCCCTGCTATTTTCCCCTCGTCAACGATAGCGATTCTGTTACAGACCGAGCGTAATTCCTCAAGTTCGGAACTGGTGATGATAATCGTTGTGCCGTTCTCTTTGTTGTACTGCTTCAGCGTGTCAAGCACGAGAGTTTTCGCGCCTATGTCAATTCCTCTGGTGGGTTCGCAAATCAGGAGTATATCTGGACGGAGTACAAATGCTTTTGCCAAACAGACTTTCTGCTGATTGCCTCCTGAAAGTTCTCCGGCTTTCTGGCTCGGGCCTGTGCATTTTATGCTTAACTGGTCAATAAATTTCCTTGCTTCCTTCCTCATTGCCAAATCATTTCTCATCTGGAAAATATAAGGAATGCCGACAAGAAATCTTCCCTGTGTCTGCATCGCCGTGAAAGTTATGTTCCAGTCTAACGGCTCATCAAGAAGGAGTCCGACTCCGCGCCTGTCTTCGCTGACGAACGCCATTTTTTTGCCGAGAGCTGCACGGGGTTTGTTGAGCGTTAATTTTTTGCCGAAAGTTTTGACTGTTCCGCCTGCCGGATAAAGTCCCATTATTCCGTTCGGGATTGCCAGCTTTCCATGACCAGCAAGACCGCCGATGCCGAAAATTTCGCCCTTCATGACCTCGAACGATACATCACGCACAGTTTCGCCGGGCATGTCAACCCATAAGTGTTCAACTTTGAGGGCAGGACGGATTTTCTTTTTCTTTTTGGGAGCATCGGTCTCAGTGCTGACTGTTTCGGTTACTTCGGGAGTCTCTTCACGCCTGACGCTTTCACGCCCGACCATCAATGAAGCTATTTGTCTTGTTGATAGCGTGTATGACGGCTGATCCGTGATGAGTCTGCCGTCCCTGAGAACGAGTATTCTTCCGCAAAGTTCTTTGACTTCGCTCAACCTGTGAGATATGAAGACGATAGCTATTCCTGAAGCTGCTAATTTCTTCAAAGCCGTGATTAAAATTTCCGCTTCACTTTCGGCGAGAACTGCTGTAGGTTCATCAAGGAAAAGAAGTCTTGTATTCTTCCTGTCGATTTCACGGGCTATCTCGATGAACTGCTTGTAACCTACGGGCATTTCGCTGACTATCATATCGGGGCTGATGTTCACTCCGAGTGTATGAATCGCTGACCTTGCTCGTCCATTCATCGCTTCACGGTCAAGAGTCGAGACTCTTTCGCTGAATATGTATCTCATTGATGAAGCGTTGAGGACTTCACGGTTCAACAAAATATTTTCGGCAGCCGTGAAACCCGGTATCAATGAAAATTCCTGATGAACCATTCCGATACCATGAGCGAGTGCCTGATTCGGTGAAGTGAAACTGACTTTCCTGCCGTCAATCTGGATAGAGCCCTCATAGCCTCCAGTCGAAGCGATTACGGGCATTCCGAAAAGTATATTGAGGAGGGTAGATTTACCTGCGCCGTTTTCACCGACAAGCCCGATGATTTCACCTGCGTTGATGTCAAAAGAAATGTCAGAAAGTACCCTGTTTCCGTAATATTCCTTGCCGATGTGTTCAAGTCGTAACAACGGATTGTTACCCAAACTAAATCACCTCTTGCATCAAAAAAAAATAGGGATTAGGGGATAGATGCCCCCTAACCCCTGCGAAATTATAGACTAGTTGCCTGCGGGGGTCATTCTGATGCTGAAATACTTTTCGGGAATCTCAACATCAGCGAGACCGAGATAGCCTTTTCCGAGAACGTAAGTGTCCTGTCTGAGGAGAATGAATTTTGTGTTCTTCACGCCTGTTGACGCTTCAGTGAAGTAGCTTGCTCCCCAGTGTGCGCCGGGGCAGAACTCGTCATAGGCTTCACGCATTTCCTTCAATGCTCTTGCTGATCCGATCTTGTCGGTGTACGTGCCTTCAACGTAACGTTTGCCGTACTCAGCAAGTGCCGCCGTTGTCGTGTAACCCCATGAGTACGCCCATGTTCCCATTCTTCCGCCTCCGCCAGCTTTGACTACAGCGTCCTCAACTTTCTTGAGGATTGCGGGCCAGTCTCCCTGCTCTTTCGAGAGGTCGATACCCAAAGCTCCGGGATAGCCCATGAGCGGCGATGGAAGGTCAGCCTCAACGAAGTAACCGCCGAGTGCCGCAACCTGACGGAGAAGAGGCTCAGTGTGTCCGTCATTGGTGCAGAAGAACGCCGCGTCCTTGCCGTACTTCTCAATCCATGCGGGCATGTTCTCAAGAATGTACTGCTGTGCTCCGGCCATTCCTACATCGCTGGTGGGGTCTGGTGCTGTCTCGAATACGAATTTGATTCCGAGATCCTTGCAGGCTTCCTCCATGATTGCACGTCTGAGGCCGAGCGTCTCATAGCTCATGTGGCGAGGGAATGAGATGTGTACGAAAGTCTTTGCGCCCATTCTCTGCGCTCCGAGAGGAATCGTGTAACCTCGTCCGATGTGGTCAGTGTGAGTCGCAATGTGAGCAGATTCGGTGATTACGCCGGGATCCTCATGGGGTTCGCCTGCGAGAAGGAGAATGTCGCTTCTCTTTTCGCGGACTCTTCGGAAGCCTTCCGCTGTTCCGGGTACTGCCTGATTGACGACGATGACTTTCATGAGAGGGTCATCGGCAAGTCCGACTATCTGGCTGATTGTCGTTTCCTGCTCTGACGGGAAATTGTCAGGGTAGGTGATGTGAACGATCATTCCGCCGTCTTTAGCGTCGCCGTACTTCTGAATCATGAGTTCCGCGCCTCTGAGGTCATCTTCTGACTGAGAGACTGTTCCGGTCATGATGCCGATGTGGAACTTCGCTGGCTCGGCAAAAGCTGATCCTGCGAGGAGAACGCATACCAAAATGACTAATGCTGAAAATTTGAGCTTCATCAGGAAAAATCCTCCCTTGTAGAATTTTGAAATGTTAATGTCAGAATTTTATCACAAAAATAATTCATAGCAAAAAAAGCCATTGCGTTTTTTCCCGATTGTTTTCTGGTCGAATGCGGTATAATTTATTTTCGTTCAGACTGTTTTGCAACAATATATTTTATTACATGACAGGAGGTGAATGTAACAATGGCGGACAACCCGACTATAGCCGAGATAAAAGCTGCCGAAACTCAAGCCGCTGAGGCCGTGCAGAAAGCAAAGGAAGACGCAGCGAAGAAACTCAACAGAGCGACTTCGGACGCTGAAAATTCCTTGAAAGAAGCACGGCAGAACGCAGCCCGTCAGTACCGCGACAAAATACGCAGGGCTGAAGAGGCAGCCGAAGCAAAAGCAAAGTCTGTATTATCAAAGCGTGAAGCAGCTGCTTCATTCATAATGGAAGAGGTGATGAAAAAATATGGGAGTAGCCAGGCTTAAAAAGGCAGAACTGTATTATCACAAATCCGTTCATGAACAGATTGCAGCAGCCATTCAGGAAACTGGAGCATGTCAGATAATTTCATCGGAAGAAGAAAATCACCCGAGACCTGCTGACGTTGACGCTCTGATTTCCCGAAATGATGAGAAGCTCGCTGATGTCCGTTACCTTTCCAGAACGCTTACTCCGCATTATGTCGACCCGGTTCCAGCACTTGACAGAATGCTTGGTGAACGCCCTGAAGTTACGATGGCGGAACTCAAAGAGCTGGCGGAAAGTACCAATCTGAAAGCGGTTTGCGATAAGACACGCGCACTTGAACGCGAATCAGGAGAGGTCAAAACAAAACTCTCTGAGGCAAGAATGAACTCGTCAATCTTGTCTTCGCTTGAGTTTTTGCCGTACCCTCTCTCGGTCGTAACTGAAGGAACTAAGACTCTTTCCGGCTTAATCGGCACCATAAAGCCCTCGAATGTCAGCGGACTCAGAGCAGCGTTAGGGGACTTCTCGAAGTACAAGGACGATTCAGAACTCGTCATCGCTCCGTTCAACGAGAAGGAGAACGCCGGAGATGTTTACGTTGCGTTGATTTACTCACGAAAAATCGAGGAGGAAATCCGAGAGGTCTGCGCAAAGAACGGACTCTCACTCGTTGAGATACCTTCATCGCTGACAGGGACTGTTGACGAGGAAAGAGAGAGACTCGCCGGAGCTATCTCGGAACTTGAAGCGAAAGAGGCCGAAATCACAGCGTCAATCAAAGCGTTGGCGGAGGAGTGCGTTCCGACAGTCCAAAAACTTTCGGACTACTACAACAGCCTTTCAGCTCGTTACAACGGAACGGCCATGAGCGATGAGACCGACTCGGTTATGCTGACGCGCTTCTGGCTTCCGTCAGACAAAGCCGACAGTATCAGGGCGAAAATTGAGGCGATAAGCCCCGAAGTTGAGCTGACTCTTTCTGACCCTGAACCCGATGATGAACCGCCCTCGATGCTCATGAACGGCAATATGGTGAGACCGTTCAACATTTTGACGGAGCTTTACTCTTCGCCGACATACAGAGGGATTGACCCGACACCGTTACTTGCGCCGTTCTTCTGGATATTCTTCGGAATGTGCTTGGGCGATGCAGGTTACGCGATTGTTGTGTTCGGTTTAATCATGTGGGTGTTCAAAAAGTACAGAAAGATTGCTCCGGGCGTCAAGGATTTCATAACGTTATTCTTGTTCTGCTCAGTGTCAACTTTCATTTACGGCGTGATTTCAGGCTCATTCTTCGGGAACTTTATCGACTCGTTCTTACCGCCTTTAATCCCCGTCAAGAATGCTCTGATGCTTGTTGACCCGATGACTAACCCGATGCAGGTTTTGGGAATTTCGCTGTTACTCGGCGTTATTCACCTGATGTTCGGACTTCTCATCGCCGCTTACGACAAGATGAGGCATGGAGAGATCATTGACGCTGTCGGCGAGAAAATATCGTGGTTCCTGCTGATTGTCGGACTCTGCCTGTACGGTGTTGGACTCGGCGGAATGCTTCCTCCTCACTTTGTGCAGATAGGCGGAGCAATGGCGGTAATCGGAGCTGTGATAATTTTCGTTTACGCTGGAAAGGGAGAGCCTAATTACTTCAAGAAGATCATCAACGGTTTTCTTGCTCTTTACGGCTCAACATCATACTTAGGAGATATTCTGAGCTACAGCAGATTGTTGGCATTGGGATTCGGTTCAGCGGTCATCGGAATGGTGATAAACCTTCTGGGCGGACTTGCTGCTGACATTCCGTATGTAGGCTGGCTTGTGGCAGTAGTCGTGATAATCGGCGGACATATCTTCAGTATAGCAATAAACATACTCGGCTCATTCGTTCACCCTTTGAGGCTTCAGTATGTTGAATTTTTCGGAAAGTTTTACACAGGGGGCGGAACTCCGTTTACCCCGTTGACGCTCTCACAGGAATTTGTGAACGTCAAAGCATAGCAACAATATTTTTATTCTGAAAGGAACGTGTAAATCATCATGGAATATCTGGGACTTTCACTCGCACTGTTCGGGGCAGCACTCGCGGCGGCTCTCGCAGGAATCGGCTCGGCAATCGGAATCGGTATCGCAGGCGGAGCAGCAGCAGGCGTAATGACCGAAGACCCCAACAAATTCGGCTCATGCTTAATCCTTCAGGCACTTCCCGGAACACAGGGTATCTACGGTCTTCTTATTGCTTTCTTCGTGCTGAATAAGCTCGGTCTTCTCGGCGGAGCAGGCGCAGTGGCTCTCAACTGGAATCAGGGACTTCAGATTCTCGCCTCATGCCTTCCCATAGCGGTAGTCGGCTGGTATTCAGCAATCTGGCAGGGCAGGACATCAGCAGCATCAATTCAGATGATCGGCAAAAAGCCCGAAGCAATGGGCAAAGCGATAATCCTCCCCGCAATGGTCGAGACGTATGCAGTTCTTGCACTTCTCACGAGTATTCTTATGCTCATGGGAGTACAGGTAGGCTAATCGGGCAGGTGTTGAAGAATGGCACTTGCTGACATAAAAGCAAAAATCAAAGCAGAATCACAGGCGCAGATAAAGGCACTCGAAGCCGAAAATGACGAAAAAGTCCGCGAGATAAGCCGTAAAGTCAACGCCGAGATCAAAGAAGTTCAGGACTCTTACGCAGCCAGATTAGGCCGTGAAGAACCTGAAGTCCTCAGAAGGCGCGAGATTGTAGCGGAACTTGACGCTAAACGTGTTGACTTGGGAGTACGTCAGCAGCTTCTTGGCGAGGCTTTTGCAGCAGCGTTGAAGCAGATGACCGAGATGGCTCCCGACAAGTACGTCAAGTTTGCTGACAAGTTGATGGCTCAGGCAGTATCAACCGGCAAAGAAGTCGTGTTAGTCGGCAAAAACGAGAAGAATTTAGACCAGAGATGGCTTGACGGCTACAATGCTTCACACGGCACATCACTGACACTTTCGGGCGAGAAGCTGCCGATTTCTGGCGGTTTCGTTCTCAGGAATGACAGAATTGACACGAATTGTTCGTGGGATATGCTGGTAGAAGATGCCCGCGCTGACATTGAGAGCGAAGTTGTGAAGCGTCTGTTCGCGTAAGGGGGTGTCGGCTGTGAGTTACGTATACACCGTAGCACGTTTGCGGGGTATGGAAAATCACATACTTGACACGGGATTTTTCTCGCGCCTTATGGACAGTGCCGGAATTGAAGACGCTGTGAAGGCGTTGGGCGAAACGAGTTATTCTCAGTGGATCACGGGAAATTCAGGTTTCGACAAAGCGATTGATGCCGAAATGCTCGCAACATGTCAGGAGCTTGAATCGTTCGTGCCTGATAAAGGACTGCTTGACATTTTCAGGCTTCCTTACGATTTCCACAACGTGAAAGTTCTTCTCAAGGGACTTTTCAAAGTCAGGGGCGGTGAACCTGAAGGAAGACGCTATGACCTTCTGTCGAAACTCGGAACAATCAACACCGATGAATTGACCAACGCTATCGAAACAGAAGAGTACAGCTATCTTCCTTACGGGCTGACTGACTTAATCCCTCAGTGCTGGCAGTTATGGGAAGCAACGAAAAACGCTCAGGCCGTTGAACTTCTGATAGATCATCAAATGTTCAAGGCAATGCTGAAAGTCGCTGAAGATCTCAAGATGCCTGACATTGTACAGTGGGTGAAGTTCAGAATTGACGCTGAAAATCTGAAAAGCGCAATCCGTCTCGCTCGCATGAAGTATGACAGTGCTAAATCATTGCAGTTCTTCCACGAGGGCGGAACGATAAGGCCTGACGACATGGCCAAGCTGCTCAATGAACCGCAGGAAACTTGGAGCAGGCTTCTTTCACACACTGACATCGGAGCGGTGCTTTCGGCTCTTCAGGATTCAGGGGACATTAAAGCCTCATTGTCTGAAGTGTCGAAGGCGATTGACGACTATTTGATTCGTGTTCTCGAAAAGGCAAAATACTCAATGGACGACCCCGCTAATGTCATGCTTTACCTTTTGACGAAGGAAGCTGAGACAAGGAACATGAGAGTCGCTCTTGTGTGTGTTGGGAGCGGTCTTGACCGTGAATTTGGGAGGAGGCTGTTAAGCAATGGCAGATAATAAGCCGATGGCAGCGATCGGAAGTTACGAAATGGCCTTACCCTTTCAGGCTGTCGGAGTGAAGAGCGTCATTCTAACGCCTGAGACTCGCGGAAATTTTGAGTCGACACTTGAGAAACTCGCACGTGAGGATTACGCTGTTGTGTTCATTCAGGAAGATTTATTCGTAGAGTTCACGGCAAAGGTCGAGGAAATCAACGATAAGTATCATACAAGCGTTCTCCCTGTTCCCGGACCTTCAGGGGCAACGGGCGCAGGGCTTGCCTCAATCAGGGGAAGCGTTGAGAAGGCTGTCGGTATGGATATTTTTGCGGAAAGATAATAACAAACGGAGGCAGGAGAGATTAAAAAATGCCTGATAAAAAAGAAATCAAAGGAGCAATAGAGAGAATCTCCGGCTCTCTTGTAGTCGCTGGCGGCATGGAGGGCGCAAGTATGCAGGACGTTGTGCATATCGGCGAACTCGGGCTTGTCGGCGAAATACTTGAGGTAAACGGCGACAAGGCATCAATTCAGGTCTACGAAGAGACATCTGGACTGAAGCCGGGCGAACCCGTTGTATCAATGGGAGAGCCTTTGAGCGTCGAACTTGGGCCGGGAATAATTGAGCAGTTCTATGACGGTATTCAGAGACCGCTTGAACTCATCGAGAAAGCAGCGAAGAGTCCCTACATTTCAAGGGGAATAAGCGTTCCGGCTCTTGACCGTCAAAAGAAATGGGACTTCACGCCGAAGGTCAAAGCAGGCGATGAAGTAGTAGCCGGAGACATTCTCGGAACAGTTCAGGAGACCGTTGTTGTCGAACATAGAATCATGGTTCCCAACGGCGTAAAAGGAAAAGTAACCAAGATCGAAAAGGGCGAACACACGATTGAAGATGTCATCGCAGTAGTTGAGGACGGCGACAAGAAGTATGAAGTCAAGATGTTACAGCGTTGGCCGGTTCGTAAACCCAGACCGGTGGCAAGAAGACTCGCTCCCAATGTGCCTATGACAACTGGACAGAGAGTCGTTGACGCATTCTTCCCCGTAGCACTCGGCGGAACAGCTTGCGTTCCCGGTCCTTTCGGTTCAGGCAAGACGGTCATTCAGCACCAGTTCGCAAAGTGGGCGCAGGCTCAAATAGTCGTTTATGTCGGCTGCGGTGAACGCGGAAACGAAATGACAGATGTTCTTCTTGAGTTCCCGGAACTTGACGACCCTCAGACAGGACAGCCCTTGATGAAGCGTACAACGCTGATCGCCAACACATCGAACATGCCCGTTGCCGCCCGTGAGGCAAGCGTCTACACGGCTATAACACTCGCCGAGTATTACAGGGACATGGGCTACTCGGTGGCACTGATGGCGGACTCGACAAGCCGATGGGCTGAGGCTCTCCGTGAAATGTCAGGAAGACTTGAGGAAATGCCCGGCGAAGAAAGTTACCCCGCTTACTTGGGCACACGTCTGGCATCATTCTACGAGAGAGCAGGACGCTGCATCGTCAACGGAAAAGATCAGCGTGAAGGCTCAATCACCGTCATCGGAGCCGTTTCACCTCCCGGCGGAGACCTTTCAGAGCCCGTTACGCAGAACACACTCAGAGTCACAAAAGTATTCTGGGGACTTGACGCGAACTTGGCCTATCAGAGACACTTCCCGGCAATTAACTGGCTCAACAGCTACAGCCTTTACACTGAACGCCTTGATCCTTATTGGGACGAGAAATTTGATGACCAGTGGAGCGGACTCAGAGTTGAAGCGATGGGACTCCTTGAACAGGAAGCACAGCTCAACGAAATAGTCAGGCTCGTAGGAATTGACGCTCTTTCACGTGATGAAAGAATGGTAATGGAAACAGCGAAATCTCTTCGTGAGGACTTCCTGCATCAAAACGCTTTCCACGAGATTGACACATACGCCTCAATGGAAAAACAGTTCAAGATGCTGAAAACAATCGTAGCGTTCCATCATGCCGGACTTGACGCACTCCACAAGGGCGCACCGATGAACAAGCTGTTCAACCTTCCTGTACGTGAACAGATCGCCAGAATGCGCTATCTTGAAGAGAAAGACATTGCACAGATTGACAAGCTCGATGACACAATCAAAGAGCAGATTAACGGAATAATCCCTGTCGGAGGTGAGAACAATGCTGCCTAGAGAGTACAGAACAGTATCAAGCATTTCGGGTCCTCTCGTAATGGTCGAGAAGACTCAAGATGTCATGTACGATGAACTTGTTGAGATCACGTTGGCGGACGGCAGCAAGCGCAAAGGCAAAGTCCTCGAAATTGAGACCGATATGGCATTGGTGCAGGTCTTCGAGGGAACGTCAGGGATTGAGAATGAAGAAGCGAAAGTCAGATTTCTCGGAAAAGTTCAGACCCTCCCGGTATCAAAAGACATGCTCGGAAGAGTCTTCAACGGAAGAGGCGAACCCATTGACGGAGGCGCACCGCTCATAGCCGAACAGAATCTTGACATTAACGGAATGCCGATGAACCCGTTTTCACGAGACTACCCGTCAGAGTTCATTCAGACCGGAATATCGACCATTGACGGACTCAACCCGATGGTCAGAGGCCAGAAGCTGCCGATATTCTCAGCGTCAGGACTTCCTCATAACAGAATGGCGGCTCAGATTGCCCGTCAGGCAACAGTCATCAGCGGTCATGAGGATTTCGCGGTTGTCTTTGCAGCGATGGGAATAACGTTCGAGGAAGCGTCATTCTTCATGGAGGACTTCAGGAAGACGGGAGCGTTACAGCGTACAGTTCTCTACATCAACCTCGCCGATGACCCAGCGATTGAGCGTATATCAACACCGAGAATCGCTCTCACGGCTGCCGAGTACTTAGCGTTTGAGTGCAACATGCACGTTGTCGTAATCCTGACCGACCTCACGAACTACTGTGAGGCTCTTCGTGAGATTTCAGCGGCAAGAAAAGAAGTTCCCGGCAGAAGAGGCTATCCGGGCTATCTTTACACCGACCTTGCCACGATGTATGAGCGTGCAGGCCGTCTCAAGGGCAAATCAGGCTCAATCACGCAGATACCGATTCTGACGATGCCTGAAGACGACAAGACTCACCCGATTCCTGACCTTACCGGCTACATCACTGAAGGTCAGATTATCCTGAGCAGAAGCCTTCACAGACAGGGAATTTATCCGCCTGTTGACGTAATGCCTTCGCTTTCACGTCTGAAGGATAAAGGCATCGGGCGAGACAAAACCAGAGAAGATCACGCAGACTTGATGAACCAGCTTTTCGCGGCTTACGCAAGAGGCAAAGAGGCGAAAGAACTGGCGGTAATTCTCGGTGAAGGCGCATTGTCTGATGAGGATAAAGCGTTTGCGAAATTCTCGACAGTGTTCGAGGACAAGTACGTAAGGCAGGGAGAGTACGAGAACAGAACAATCAAGGAGACTCTCGAACTCGGCTGGAACTTGCTGACGATGATACCTGTGAAGGAACTCAAGAGAATCAGAGACGCTTACATTGAGAAGTACTTGAACCCCTTGCTGAAGGCTAAAGCTGAGAAGGGCGAAGAGTAAAGGAGGGCTTTGACGATGGCGAGAATCAACGTCAACCCTAACCGTATGGAGCTGTCCCGCCTGAAAAAGAGACTTGCGGTTGCCAGAAGAGGCCACAAGTTACTGAAAGACAAGCAGGACGCATTGATTAAAGCATTCCTTGAGAAGGCACGAGCAGGTAAAGAACTGCGCGAGTCGGTCGAAAAAGAATTAGCCGAATGCTACGGGACTTTTGTACTGTCGAGGGCGCAGACTACACCGGAAATTCTTGAACAGGCGTTAATCTTTCCGGGCGCAAAGTCGACACTCTCCGTAACGTGGCACAACGTCATGAGCGTAATGGTCCCTGAGTATGACGTTCAGCAGGAAGGCAACCCGGTGAATTACGGCTTCGTGAACGTTCCGTTACTGCTTGATGCAGCTCTCGAACAGTTCAGCGGAATCATCGTGAAACTGCTTCACCTTGCTGCTGAGGAGAAAGCAATTCGACTCATGGCCGGTGAGATTGAGCGCACAAGACGAAGGGTCAACGCTCTTGAGTACGTAATGATTCCGAATCTTGTTGAGACGATAAGATACATCAGCATGAAACTTGATGAGCAGGACAGGTCAACATTGACCAGACTCATGAAGATAAAGGAAATCGTTTCTGCTAAGTAGTGAAAAGTTAATCCCCCTCGATTTTTGGTCGGGGGGGATTTTGTTTTTTTCAGAAAGGGGTTGACAACGTAGACATGTCTGTTACATCTGACCAGATTAGACCGGACCGTACTATTGCCCGAAATTCATCGCTGGAATTGCTGCGAATTGTGGGAATGCTCGCTATCGTAGCTAGTCATTTTTCTGTTCACGGAGGTTTTAACTTTCCTACAAACTCAATCACTGCAAATCGTTTGTGGATACAACTGATTAGAGGTGGAGGTGTCGGCAATGGTATATTTGTTATGCTGTCCGGGTATTTTCTCATCAATTCGCATGAAATAAAATTTCGCAAGCTGTTCAATCTGTGGACAAGAATATTCTTCTGGTCGATTGTGGTTTACTGTGCGTTCTTAATATCAGGAGCAAAAACATTGCACATTAAAGACGCTGTAAAGGCATTCTTGCCTATAACAAGACAGCAATGGTGGTTTGTTACTACGTATTTCGTGGTGTACCTAATTCACCCATACGTGAACAAACTTCTTCATAGCTTTACTCGTGAAGAATACAGAAAATTTCTGCTGTCGATTATGCTTTATTGGTGTATAGTACCCACATTTTTGCTTTCAGATTTTGGCGCAAACAGGACAATCAATTTCCTGTGCTTGTATTCATTAGCTGGTTACATCAGACTTTTCCCTGACGATTTCTATAACAGAGCTACAGGGAGAAGATATATTCTCTGGGGATTAGGTTTCTTTGGAGTAAATTTTCTGTTAATCTTTGCCCTTGACATTGTAGGGCTGTGGATTCCCATTGTTGGGAGATACGCAGGGTATGTTACTGGAATGATGAGACCGTTTACAATTCTTTCAGCTTCGTGTCTTCTGTTAGGGTTTTGCAGAATTAACATCACGCAAAACAGAATCATCAACACAATAGCTTCTGCAACATTCGGAGTGTATCTCATACATGAACACGCTCTCGTAAGGCATTTGTTATGGCATGAGGTTTTCCGCAATGCTTCATTCTCTCAAAGCCCGTATTTAATACCTTATTCACTTGCTGCAATCGTAATAGTATTTTTTATTTGTACTGTCATTGAATTGCTTCGGTCAAAATTATTCAAGATGCTCTCAGGCGGAAAACTCTCGTAAACAAAAATCCCCCTGACACATCATCAGGGGGACAATTTATCGGTTGTTACGCTCTACTGAGCCTCGAATAAGTCCTTACCTACTGCGCAAAGCGGGCATACCCAATCTTCCGGCACATCTTCCCACTTTGTTCCGGGTGCTACTCCGTTGTCAGGGTCGCCGACCTCCGGATCGTACACATACCCGCATACTGTGCAAACATATTTCATTGTATTTTCCTCCCTCTTCAAATTGCGCTAATTATAGCACACACACTACTTCCAGAACGTCTGATAGTACCCTGTTACGAGAATCAGCAGAATAATCAGCGGTGCTACGTAAGTGAAATAGAATCTCAAGGACTGCGGGAACTTTGCGCCCTTTCCCGTGTCAGCCTCAGCTATGAACTTGTCCCAGCCCCAGCCGTATCTCGTTACGCAGAACGTCAGGTAAACAAGCGAACCGATAGGAAGAAGGTTGTTGCTGACGATGAAGTCCTCAAGGTCAAGAACTACCGTTCCTTCACCAAGCGGAGCAAAGTCTGACCATACGTTGAAGCCCAAAGCGCAAGGTATCGAGAGCAGTAATATCGTTACGGCCATAGCCAACACTGCCCTGTGTCGGTTCATGTGGAACATGTCCATGAAGCACGCTACGATGTTCTCGAACACCGCAATGACTGTCGACAGTGCAGCGAAACTCAGGAACAGGAAGAATAACGCTCCCCAAATTCTTCCGTCAGGCATCTGGTTGAACATGTTGGGAAGTGTCACGAAGATTAAACCCGGTCCGGCGTTGGGCTGTATTCCGTAAGCAAAGCAGGCCGGGAAGATGATTAACCCTGCCATCAATGCAACGAAAGTATCAAGTCCTGTGATGATGATGCTCTCGCCAAGTAATGACCTGTCTCGCTTGATGTAGCTCCCGAAGATTGCCATTGAGCCTATGCCGATGCTCAGTGTGAAGAACGCCTGCCCTAACGCTGCGTAAAGTGTCGTGCCTAAATGACCGAGCGAGAAATTTCCGGCTTCATCTGTGAATAACTTGCTGAAATCGGGCTTCAGGTAAAATTCAAGTCCCTTGTCGGCTCCCTCAAGAGTTACCGAACGCCCTGCAAGAATTATCATGAGCAGAAGCAATCCGCACATCATGATCTTCGTTATGCTCTCTACACCGCTCTGCAATCCTGCCCAGCAGACTAACGCCCCGAAGATTACTACTACAGCCATCCAGAACGTAAGCTCATAAGGATTCGCGAG
This sequence comes from uncultured Synergistales bacterium, assembly GCA_905233215.1. Classification (GTDB taxonomy): domain Bacteria; phylum Synergistota; class Synergistia; order Synergistales; family Aminobacteriaceae; genus JAFUXM01. The sequence continues at coordinate 7,648 of CAJODC010000012.1, read as the reverse complement.
AAGTCCGCCGAAAAATCCCCCGACCGCTTCAGCCGAGAGTCCGTCAAGCTTGCCTGTGAATGAGTAATACGTGTAGGCAACCATCCAGCCGTTTACGACAGTGTAGAACATCATGAGGACATAATTGCCGGTCCAAGCGATATAGCCCCACAATGACCACGCTTTATGCTCAGGACAAAGAACAGCGAATGAACGCGAGACGCTCTGCACTGACGCACGGCCTACAGCAAACTCCATGACCATGATCGGCATTGCCAGCAGAAGCAGGAAAAGTATATAGACCAGAACGAACGCCGCTCCGCCGTACTGACCCGTGATGAACGGGAAACGCCATACGTTGCCCAAACCGATTGCGCAGCCTGCGGACAGGAAGATGAAGCCGAGTCGGCTCGCAAAAGTTTCACGCTTTGTTTCAGACATGAATATAACCTCCAAAGTTAGAATAAACTCGAAGATTATATCAGCTTGAGGAACAATGCAACCTCACAAAAATGAGCGCGTTCTACTCTTCAACAACGTACTTGATGTCCTTGAGGTGTCTCCACATTCCGGCGCAGTCAAGACCGTAACCGACAACAAATTTGTCAGGTATCGTGAAACCGCAGTAATCGACTTTAACTTCAGTCTTCCTGCGTTCGGGCTTGTTGAGGAGTACGCACACTCTGAGGCTCGCCGGGTTTCTTCCCTGAAGGAGCGTCAAAAGATGCGACAATGTAAGGCCTGAGTCGATAATATCTTCAACAACAACGACATTCTTGCCCTCAATGTTAGTCTTCAGGTCGTGGAAAATTCTCACAACTCCGCTGCTCTGTGTCGAGTCGCCGTATGACGCTACCGACATGAAATCAACTCGAACATCAAGCTCTTCGGGAAGTTCCCTCACAAGATCGGTCAGGAAAAACGCCGCTCCAGTCAAAATCCCAACGATGACCAACGGCTTGTCTCTGTCGGCATCTCTTGCTATTTCGGCTGCTACTGCTTTGACTCTTTCGGCGATCTCCTCACGGAACATCAAGACTTCACCAAGTTTATATGACACTGTAAAAATCTCCTTTCGTCAAATGCTGACAATCTTACTGCATGAAAAAATTTCGTCAATAATCTCGCTCATGTCCACAACAACACCAGCTCCGGCAGCGTCAACGATTCCGAGTCTGTCAGCGCAGGATTCAGAGATCAATATCTGAACGCCCAGCGACTCAAGTTTCTTGAGCATCACACAGGACGGTGAGTTATATGCCGAAAGTTTCACGGCTGAATCGAGAAGGGCTAAAACGTTGGGCTTCTTTTCGGCTTTGAGGAGTGAGAGAAGAAATTTTCTGATGAACGCTGAATCATAATCTTTGTTACGGCACGAGATGATTACGCCGATTGTTGAGGGGATTTCTTTTGGTGTTACTTTGGGTTTGGGCGTGAACGTTTTGACGGGAGCGGAAACATTTTCATCGGCACGGCCTGCGGTGAGGTATAAATTTCCGTCATCATCTTCGAGAACTACATCGCTGAAGCCCTGAGACTCAAGAAATTTCTTTATCGCATCAGCCTGAACAGGCCCGTCAATGAGAACTTTGAGGGAGTCGTCTTTGTTTGCTGCTATTGCGTTTTTGATGACACTTACGGCATCATCTGTTGATTTTCCGGCTGCGGTTATTGTGAGCATTGTGAACCACCTGAAATTTTTTGCTGTATATTATACGGTATAAAGGAGTTTGATTTTCATGATGATATTTTGCGGTAACAAGATTATGATTCGCGGCGTTCAGTACAAATTTGACGGGTCAGAAGGGCTTGAAGTGATTTTGACCTCGCGTGAACTTCCGGAAGTGTGGAAGTCTCTTCCTGAGTGGTCAATAGTGAAGGAGCCTGCGATGCTTGATGACGATAAAAAGTTTGTCGGACTTCGGGATTTGTGGCACATTTCAGGCGATAAGGCATTCAGTGAAGCGTCGAGTGCATTGCAGTTTTCCTCATGGTTCGGGAATGTCAGGTACTGTTCATGCTGTGGGAGTAAACTTGTTCCGCACGAAAACGATTATGGCCGTGAGTGCGAATCATGCGGGGCTGTATTTTACGCACCGATCTCGCCCGCCGTCATCACTGCTGTTGAACATCAAGGGAAATTGCTTCTTGCCCACAACACAGCGTGGAACGAGGAACGTTACAGCGTCATTGCAGGTTTTGTTGAACCGGGAGAGAGACTCGAGGAGGCTGTGAGGCGTGAGATACGTGAGGAAGTCAGCATTAGTGTCAAAAACATAAAGTATTTCGGCTCTCAGACATGGCCGTTCCCGAACTCATTGATGCTGGGTTTCACTGCTGAATACGATTCTGGCGAGGTGAAACCTGACGGTGTTGAGATTGCGAAGGCAGGATTCTTTTCACCCGAAGAGATCCGAAAGATGAACATTCCTGACGAGGCGAGCATAGCAAGAAAACTCATTGAGAACTTTTTGTCTCACCATCAAAACGGTTAAATTCGGCGAACCCCTCCGCTTCACTGTGCTTGCTGGCGAGGGGTCTTTCATTTATCCTTTTGCCTGTAATGCTTTTGTTACTGCTCTGTCTATTCGGCTGTCCAGTTGTTCGTCAGTCAATTCTATTTTCTGCACAAGTTTTGATATTATCAGCGGCAATCCTACAAACGCCACAATCACAGCCAATACTCCAAAAGCCAGCGAGACATAAAACTTCATGTCATCAAAACGTCCGTTAATGCCGTTCACTTTCTCAATCAGCAAGTCCAATTTTCTGTCTATTGCCTGCACTTCAGCTTGTGTTGCCAGTTGTCGCTGAGGAGCTATTTGACCGTCAGCCAACACATAGCGCATTCCGTCAATTTCTACCGCTATTGCTTTGTCGTTGCTCATCATTGCTGGCACCTCTTTTTGTCATTATATCAAAATATCTTGTAGTTCTCGTAGATGAACCATTCAGGCGGTTTTATGCCGTTGAGTTCGACAAACTCTTTGACTCTTTTTGGGACTTGAGACACTAAATCAATCTGTCTTGTGTCGAATAATCCAGCGTTACCGAACGACAGCACCCACTCATTCAGCGCAAGCCCGGTGATGTACGGCGAGTTCACAAGGTCAGACAGTCCAGAGTCGACACGCGCTAAATCAACGCTAACGACTGGAACATAATCACGGAAAAGTTTATGCCAGTCCACATTCTGAGCGATCTTGACGTTCGGGGGGGCGATCAGAATGTTCTCGTCAACCCCCGTAACTGTCAGCTTGACGCACTCAAACGGCATCGTCTCGCCCGTACAAAGCCATTCACAAGATGACACGTTCCCGTCAGGAAGAGTCTCAACCGTCAAATTATGCGCCAGCCTCGAAAGAAGTTTCAAGCTCTGTTCCCTCTCAGCACCAAGAAAAATCGCCTTCTTCTTTTTGCTGAACACTCCAAGCCCGAAAAATTTTGCTTTGAACTCCCTTTCCCTCATCGCCATTATCAGGCCGGTTAAAGGACTCTCAGGTCTTGCAGGAGGAGTTATGACGCTTTCGGCAAATGAATAGCCTTCGGGTATTGACGGGAGATTTCTTCGGTCTTCGAGAATCTTTCGGAGCTTCCCGGCCGACTCCTGTAAACGCCATCGTGATGAGCCTGTTACTTCTCTTCGTGAAATTACGCTGTCAATAAGTTTCAATGCCCTCTCTGCCCTGAGAATAAGAGCTCGGATAAATGAATTTTTACCCAAAGGAGCAAAGAATTTCACAGCGTCCTCAATGTTCGAGTCAAACCAAGTCTGAGACTTCTTGTCGTAAAAATTTTCGAGAGCATTCTTTGATGACACTGGTATAACGTCAATGTCTCGTCCGCAAAAATTCTTCATGTCCCTTCGCAGAGCGTTAATGTCCTCAAGTATCTTGTCGTTCGCTGAATGTTTTATCACTCCTGCTTCTGTGTCAGCTCGTTCAAGATCAATCTGTGACAAAACGAAAAAAATTCGGTCATTCATGTTCATTAAGAGTCGCAGGTAATCGTAATCAGACCCCTTGAGTCTAGCTCTGACCGGCGTAACGTAAATTATCATGTCAAGTTCTGGAAGAACGTTACGCAGCGCAGCACCGCCTGAACTTGCCAGAGCGTCAAATCCCGGAGTGTCGGCAAAACAAATCCCATCAGGTATCATCGCTCCCGGTATGGTCAATTCGATTCGTGAAATGCCTGACTTGTTGCCGGGATTCCGTGACTCTGATGCTATGTTCTTCATGTATGAGGCTGTGAGCTTTGAGCCTTTAGCGGTTTCAGTGCGCCCGTCCTGATAGAAGATTTTTGCGCACCGCTTTTCACCTTCACGGCAGATTATGGGAATATTAGTTGTCGCCCTCGTCTGTTCGGGAATTAGACGCTCTCCTAAAAGCGAATTGACGAACGATGATTTACCGCTGCTTGTGAGACCTGCTATCCCTATCATTATGCTTGTCTCGTTCAACGAACGCCGTAACGCTTTGAGCCTGTTATCGCCGGTCATGACGTTCAATGCCGAGTTGATGCAGTCTTCGAGCTTCTGCTTCAGTATTGTTCCTGTGCTGTAATCTTCTGGGAGTGTCGGCAATTCAGGAGACTGAGCGAAAATTCTGCGCTGCATCTCGCGTCTTAATCTCTCGTTTTCCCTCTGCATGTCCTCAATCATGCCTATGTCAATCAACGTCATGACACCCTGCACTCTGACAGCCTCAAGAATTTTGACACGTCCGCCGGGTTCAACGCACTCTATTCTGTCTCCCTCGTCTGCTGACGAAAGCCACGCATTTAACGCTAGAGTCTCACTGCCTGTCAATTTCACCGGCCTTCCTGAACTGTCGCGCTGAATGAAAGCGTCAAGTCTGAAGTTTCGATAATATCCGTCACCGCAGTAAAGTTTTCGAGTGAGTGAGATAGTGTTCTCATTGCCGTTAATCATCGACTCTAATCTTGACAGCTTCGAGTGATCTTCAGGGTGGCAGAGTTCGTACCATTGGTCTAAAGTTTTCGGGCATGTGTCAACATTGAGCCTCATAACGTTCAGGACTCCTGGTGAAAAATATATCTCCCTTGACGGAAATACTACAGTTACGTCAGGAAGGTGAATATTATTTGTGAAATTATCGCGTTCCCATTCAGTCAGGTTGATCATAATAGAGTGATACCTTTTCGCAAAGATTTTATATAATCAATAATATCATGACGCAAAAGGAGTGTTTTAAAATTTCACGTTTAACATGGGGCAGCGTTGACTGTCAGGAATTAGCGCAAAGGTTCGGAACGCCGTTATACGTTTTTGACACAGGAATAATCCGAGCAAGATGCAGAGAGTTACGAGAGACATTTCTTGACCGCTGGGAGAACACAAGAGTACGTTACGCAGGGAAAGCATTTTTGATTCGAGCGATGGCGAAATTGATTGCTGACGAGGGATTAGGGCTTGATGTTGTTTCGCTTGGCGAACTTCACACGGCGTTATCGGCAGGTTTTCCGCCTGAAAGAATCGAGATGAACGGAAACGCAAAGAGTCACGCCGAGATTGAATCGGCGGTGAAAAACAGAGTCGGAAGAATAATTGTCGATCACCCTGATGAACTGAGGACGATTCAGAATTACGCTGAGAAGGCCGGAATTGTTCAGCGTGTAATGATACGAGTCGCTCCGGGAGTTGACGCACACACTCACAAGTATATTGCTACAGGAAGCACTGACAGCAAGTTCGGCGTACCTGCTGACTCTCGTGAGGGCTCAATGCTGACGGAGGCGATAAAGTTCGCTCGTGAGTGTAAAAATGTCGACATGAGGGGATTGCATTTTCATGTAGGCTCACAGCTTTTTGACACTGACGACTACACTAAATCGGTTGAAGTAATTTTGAGACTGATGAAGGAACTGAAAGACGGTTTCGGCTTCATCACTCGTGAATTGAACATGGGCGGAGGCTTTGGAGCTGTAATCAATCCGAAAATACCGGCCATGAAGTCAGAATTTTACACTGATGCAATGATGAAGACGTTAGTTGAAGGCTGCGAAAATTACGGGCTAGAGATTCCGAGAGCGATACTTGAGCCGGGACGATGGATAATTTCTGAGGCTGGAATAACTCTCTACACTGTCGAGAATGTGAGGACACTGCCGGAAGTTACGTACATTGCGGTTGACGGTGGCATGGCCGACAATCCGAGATTCGCATTGTATCAGGCCGAGTACAACGCAGTGAAGGTTGACGATGCAGACGGAGAGATATACCGTCCTGAGAACGGCGGAAAGGTCTCAATCGTTGGGAAGTGCTGCGAGTCTGGGGACATTCTGATTGATGACGCAGAGATTCAGAGCGTCAAGGCTGGAGACGTTATCGCTCTGTTCAACACAGGGGCTTACACTTTCAGCATGTCGAGCAGCTATAACTATCTTGCGAGGCCAGCGGTTGTTTTTGTTGAGAATGGTGAAGCGAAGGTTGTTTGTGAACGCCAGAGCCTTGATGATTTGATACGGGGTCAGGTGATTTAATACAGGAACTTGGCAGACGGCTTGAAAGGGCTTTGACAGTCTCTCTAATATTCCGCTCTCGCCGTGCCGATAAAAATTACAGGATAATCTTCACAGAACAGGAGGTTTAACATCATGGCATCAATGAGTGTATCAGGCATAGTTTCCGGCATGGACTGGGAAGGCATGATAGACGAGATCATCACGAACGCAGCCAAGCCGGCACAAGTAAAAGTCAACAAGAAAACTAACCTGACCAACAAGAAATCACTCTTCGAGGAAATGAAGGTAACAATGAACAGCCTTCAGTCCTCATTGTCGCCCCTGAAATTACCCTCAACATACAAGGCAAAGACGATTGATATTGAGCGCATCGACAAAAATACTTCATACAAGGGCGTTCTGACTGCCACAGCCAACGCTGACGCTGAAGTCAACGTATGGGATCTCACGGTCAATCAGCTTGCTACGGCACAGATAAACCGCTCAAAACAGATAAATGACTCGAATCTTACAAGCACGTTGAACGGTGTTTCAGGAAAAACGATCTACATCAACGCAGGCGGTCAGAAAGTCGGTGTCGAAGTGAAATCATCAGACACTCTCGAATCTTTGAAGTCAAGAATCAATACGACACTGAAGACGCTTGAGAGTCCGATTTATGTTACGGCCTCAGTTGTAGATAACAAGCTGCTTCTGAAGAGCGATTACACCGGCTTGGGAACGATGACGGGAAGAGAGACGATAAATTACAATTACTCCACCGGCATAAACAGGCTCAGTAATCTTTCGATACCTGAAGAGGCATATGACAACGTTAAAATAACATCGAGCGGAAAATCTTACACGATTCACAAGGATTTTGAGATCGCCAACGGAAACGAGATTCGCTGGAAGCAGTATGACAGGGGCAATGAAGTCGCTCTTAACGACACGGTGAATGTCAAGTACACTATGGCCGCCGGCGACAAATACAAGAATGATAAGGGAGTTTACGGAACATCTGAGATAACAATCGAGAACTTCAACGTAAAGGACTTCGGGACTCTCGCGTCAAGAGCTACAATCGTTGACGAGGACAATAAGACTTACACTTACGGCAAGGACTTCACGATTACGGACAACAAAGTTGTCTGGGTTGATGAGGACGACTCAACGACTAATGAGCCTAGCTCGTATACAGTGA